>CADCTP010000308.1 GCA_902805565.1 uncultured Mycobacteriales bacterium | reverse complement strand
CCGACGGCCGCGGCGAGGATCGCGACGGAGGCGGCGCCGCCGGCGGCCACCCGCAGCCGGGTCCGCCGCCGCTGCCCGGCCATCACCGCCCGCAGGTCGACCGTGGACGGCGGCGGTTCGCCCATCTCCGCGTCGAGCGCGGCCCGGAAGTCGTTCACGGGGTCTCCTCGGGGGTCCGGCCGGCCAGGGCGCGCAGCGACTGCAGCCCGCGCGAGCTGAGGCTCTTGACGGTGCCCTCGGTGCAGCCGAGCGCCACCGCCGTCTCCTGGACGGACAGGTCGTCGTAGAAGCGCAGGACCACGGCGGCCCGCTGGCGGGGCGGCAGCCCGCGCAGCAGCTCCAGCTGGCTCAGCCGCTCCAGCACGTCGGGTCCCGGCGGGGCCGGGGTCCGCTCGTCGGCGCCCTGCAGGAGGTCCCGCCGGAACGCGCGCCGGGCCTCGTCCTGCCAGGTGTTGACGAGCATCCGCCCGACGTACGCGTCCAGCCGCTCCACCTGCCGCACCCGGTTCCAGTGCCGGTAGAGCTTCCCGGCGGTGATCGACACCAGGTCGTCCGCGAAGTGCCAGTCGTGGCAGAGCAGGTACGCCGTCCGCCGCCACCCGTCCAGCCGCGCGGCGACGTAGTCGCGGTAGTCGTCCTCGTCCCGTCTCCGCACTCCGGCTCCTCCCAGCGACGCGTACCCCTACAACGGGTGCCGCCGCCCCGGAGGTTGCCGCACCGGCCAGGTCGGCGCCGGCAGGTGCAGATCCGGCGGAGCCGGGGACACCGGTCCCATCCGAGGGAACTGGAGGCGGAGATGAGCAAGGGCGGCGACAACCGCGAGCAGCGGGCCGAGATCCGGGCGGCGGCGCGGGAGGGCAAGTCGGCCGGGGAGGCGGGCGTGTCAACCGGGGCGGACAAGCAGATCGGCCACGGCGACGAGCAGGCGCAGCTCGACGAGCTGCACGCCGAGAAGGGCAAGACCTGACCGCCACGGCACCGACCAGCACGGAGGGAGCAGCATGACCAGCACCGACCCGACCGAGGTGGGACCCGCGTACGGGGGCACGGCCGACGCCGGGGTGGCCTCCAGCGTCGGCGCGGACGACCCGGCCGCCGGCGAGATCGCCGGGGCCCTGGACAGCGAGCACCGCAAGATCGAGCGGGTGCTCGGCGAGCTGACCGGCTCCTCCGACGCCGAGACCGCGCGGCTGCGGTGGGGTGGGGTCGTGCGGGAGATCCTCGAGCACGAGATGGCCGAGCGGCGGGTGGTCCTGCCGGCCGTGGAGCAGCTGGCGCCGGACCAGGTCGCCGACCTCCGGCGGGACCAGAACCGGCTGATCGACGAGCTCGGCCGGTACGACGCGCTGAACGCCGACGCGTCCCCGGAGCAGATCCGGTCGGCCGCGGACCTGGTCCTGGCCCACCTCCGGACGATGGACGAGGTGCTCGGGCCGCTGCTGGAGCGGCTGCCGGCGGATGAGCGGACCCGGCTGGGCGAGGACCTGCGGCAGGTCAAGGGGTAGCCGGGTCGACCTGCTGCGTTCAGTCCGAGGTGTCGCGCAGCTGCGGCCACCGATGGGGTTCGGCGCGCATCTCCGCCAGCAGATCCGGTCGGATCCTGGCCAGGCGGCTGACCTGCGACTGTCCGAGCCAGCGGGCGATGCGGTGGGCGGTGCTCGTCGCGGTGCTGCCGTCCCGCCATCCGACGGTCATCTTCACGACGACGTCCCCCGCGAGCCGGACCGCGTGCAGGGTGAGATCGGGGTTGAGGGCCGCGCCGGTCAGCGCGACGGCCTTGTGCGTCCGCAGGATCTGCTTGCCGGTGGCACCGTTCAACGCGGTGAAGCGGACCCGGGGCTCGAACCCCGCCGCCTGGCACAGCGCCTGCACCGCCGCGTGGTTGCGGCTGCCGACCGCACCGGTGATCCAGTCCTGGTCGGCCAGCTCGGCCATGCTGATCGTCGTCCGGCCGGCCCCGACCTCCGGCGGCAGCAGGACGTACGCCGGGTCGTGGAAGGCGGCGACGGTCCGGCGACCGGCCGGCACGGGCAGCGCGGCCAGCGGGAGGTCGGCGTAGAAACACACGTCCGCGTCGATCATCGCCCGGGTCCAGGTCCGGCCGGGGATCTCGATGACGTGTTGCCGCACGTCCACCAGGCCCTCCGCCGCGAGGGTGTCGAGCAGGCCGGTGAAGCCGAACTCGCCGACCAGGGTGAGGCCGGCGGGGACGGCGGGAGCCCCGGTGGCGTCGCCGGGCCCGGACCGGAGCCGGCCGAGCACCTCCTCGAGCAGCCGCATGGTCGGCAGCAGTCCGTGCAGGGCCGGGGTGGGGACCACTCCGGCCGGGGTCCGGACGAACAGGGTGGTCCGCCACCGCTGCTCGACGCGGGTCAGCTTCGCGCTGACCGAGGACTGGGGCAGCCGCAGATGGCGGGCCGCGGCGGCGATCGACCCGGTCGCCGCGACCGTGGTGACCAGCTCGACGTGCGGTACGGACACCTCCTCGACACCGAGGCTCCTGGCGATGTGGTCCAGGGCGCTGACCGCCTGGCCCGCCGGCCCCAGCACCGCCTGTCCGCAGTCGGTGACCTGGTACCCCTTCGCGACCTGCCGCAGCCAGCCGGCGCTCGGAGCGGCCATGAGCCGTAGTCGCCGGCGGACCGTGGCCTCACCCACGCCCAGCATCCTGGCGAGGGTGGAGCAATCGGTGCCGTCCGCCGTCGCGAGCAGGAGCCGCAGGTCAGCTGTCTCCACGACGCCGGATGCTAAGGGGTGGGAAAGGGTTTGGTACGGGTATCGGTCGCGGTTGGTGATCCACCGGACCGATGATCACGAATCTCCGGCACGAACTTCACCTAAGGGGCTCCCGTCACCGCCACCGCCCCGACCAGCGGCCTCCTGGACCTGTTCTTCGCCGACAGTCACTACGTCGACAACTCCGGCAACGGCTACACGGTCACCGTCACCCCGAAGGGACAGCTCCCGCCGACCGGTCAGGTCACCGAGTGCAGGATGCGGGCCCTGGGTGCGGAGTGCACCCGGCTGATCGGCATCTGCGGGGTCGGGACCGACCGGGAGGCCTCGGTGGGCTGCATCACCCGGGGCACCCCGGCAGCGCGTCCCCGGGCCGGTCGCTCAGGTCGGCAGCCGGGGCAGGATCGTGGCGGCGATGGCGAGCTCGCCGGCGGCCCGGGGGTGGAACGGGGCCGGGTCGGTCATGCCCTGCACCCAGGACTGCTCCGAGCACAGCGCATGCCCCTCGAAGGACGGCCGCACCACCGAGAAGCCGAACGCCTCCGCGCCCTGGGCCAGCACCGCGTTCAGCCGGGACAGCTGGGAGCGCAGCGGCTCGATCTTCTCGGTGATCTTCTGGTCCTGGTTGTCCTGGCCGGGGTCGGGCCCGAAGCCGTAGCCGGGTGGGCCGGCGGCGGCGCGGGGGTCGGTGAGCTGGTCGCAGTCGAAGGTGTCGCCGAACGGGTCGTAGTACTCGGTGATCACGATGTCGGGGTCGTTCGGCAGGTCGCTGAGCTGCTGGAGCAGCTGCGCGTACGGAATCTTGAAGGCGTCGAGCCGGCTCTGGAAGAGGCGGTCGCTGGCCTCGTCGTCGCAGCGGGGCAGGCCGTAGCAGAGGGTGAGGAAGTCGGACCAGCCGACGTCGTTGGCGCCGATGCTGACGATGACGGTCTCCGCGGACTGGACCGAGCGCAGCACGCCGACCTGCGGGTCGATCCGCATGTCCCCGGTGAGCTGGGGGCCGAGCAGGCCGGCGGAGACGGTGGCCGAACTGCAGGCCAGGTTGAGCACGCTGCGGCCGGAGATGGTCCGCAGCGAGGACGCGTACGCGTCGGCGGAGCGCCGGCAGGCCTCGTCCTCCCTCGTCGGGTCCGGCACGGGGGCGTTGCCGATGCCGGCGGCGGTGGAGTCGCCGACGACCACGATGTCGATGCCGGTACGCGTGGGGCCGACGCGCTCCGGGACCTGCGCCACGGTCGCCGTCCCGACCAGGTCGGCCAGCGACGTGATCGAGCCCAGCGAGCTGACCGCGGTCCGGACGGTCAGCGCGGTGAACCCCAGGGTGACCGCCAGCGACGCGGCCACGCAGACCGACAGCAGGGCCAGGTGCCGGCGGCGGCTGCGGTGCCGGTGGTCCCGGCCGGAGAGCGTGGTGGCGCCGACCGAGAGCAGGTAGAGGATGCCGCCGAGGACGCCGGCCGCGAGCACCAGCCAGCCGAAGTAGCGGGTCCAGCCCGCGGCGAGGGCGTCGCCGACCCGCGCGGTCCCGGTCTCCACCGTGCGGGTGCCGCCGTCGGAGTCGGACCGGATGAACGCGGCCGCGTCGTCGTTGCGGTTGAACTTCTGCCAGACGATCTTCGGCCGGATCGGCCCGTCGAAGTACTGGACGGTCTCGACCGTGCCCTCGCCGAACAGGTCGGCCTCGCCCGGCCCGGACCACCCCAGCGACGCGCTGGGCGGCACCGCGCCCACCTCGACGGTCTGCCCGAACACCGACACCGAGGCCCGGGGCGTCACCGCGAGCGCCAGCACCATCGCCACGAGCGCGAGCAGCACCAGCAGGGCGGCCCGCCCGGCCCAGACCAGCGGTGCCCGCCGGTGCCGTCCCGCGGTGCTCACCCCTCCACCCTTACCAGCCGCGGCGCGGGTCGGCCCGCGGTGTGACCGGGACCGCACCCGACGAACCCCCGACGATCCCGCTGTCGGCACAGCTCCCGGACGGGTCCCGGGCTCAGCCGGCGTTGACCTCGATCCGGACCACGTCGTGCGCGTGCGGGGTGAGCCGCAGCACGTGCTGGTAGCCGAACAGCGTCGGGCGGGCGGCGACCAGGCCGGCGTCCACCCGGCGCAGGGCCCGCCGGCCGCCGCCCTCACCCGGGGTGACGGCGCCCAGGGGGAGCCCGGTCGCCCGCTGCTCCAGCACGTCGAAGCCGGCCTGCCGGACCATCCGCACCAGCGTGCGGCGGGTGAAGAAGCGCAGGTGGGTCTCGTCCAGGATGCCGCGCCGGTCGTAGCCGAAGCGGCCGAGGGCGACCCGGGTGCGGGGGTACCAGTGACCGACGTTCGGCACCGAGAGCAGCACCTGGCCGTCGGGGCGCAGCACCTGGCGCATGTGCTCCAGCGCCGCCCGCGGGTCGGTGAGGTGCTCGATCACGTCCCCGGCGATCACCAGGTCGAAGTCCTCGCCCGCCTCCTTGGGGATGCCCCGCTCCAGGTCGGCCCGGTGGAACTCGTCGACCCGGTCCCGTACGCCGGGGTGCTCGATGAAGTCCACGCCGGTCACGGTGTGGCCCAGCGCGCGGGCCCGCTCGGCCAGCAGCCCGGCGGAGCAGCCGAGGTCGAGGATCCGCTGCGCCGGCAGGCCGGCCAGCATGTCGAGCAGGACGGCGTGCGAGGAGCCGTCGCCCTCCTTGAAGGCGTACTCGTCCGGCGGGGGCACCCACTCCGGCGCGCCGAAGCCCACCACCGCCAGCTTGTACGCCGCGGTGTCCCGCAGCACCGCCCGGGCGTACTTCACCCCGTCGACGTAGCAGATCTCGTCGCCGTAGTACGTCGGGATCGGGACCTCGACGATCCGCTTGCCGGCGTGCAGCAGCTGCACGATGACCTGGGTGTCGAAGTCGAAGCCGTCGGAGTTGGCCTCGAACGGCACCTCCTGCAGGGCGGAGACCCGGTAGGCCCGGAACCCGGAGTGGAACTCCGACAGCGAGCTGCCGAGCATCGCGTTCTGCAGGCCGGTGAGGACCCGGTTGCCGACCCGCTTGTAGAGCGGCATGCCGCCGCGCCGGGCGGCGCCGGGGATCATCATCCGGGAGCCGAACACCGCGTCCGCCTCGCCCCGCTCCAGCGGGCCGACCAGGTCGGGCAGGCTCTCCGGCGCGTACTGCCCGTCGCCGTGCAGGAGCACCACGATGTCCAGGCCGCGCTCGGCCGCCAGCCGGTACGCCGACTTCTGGTTGCCGCCGTAGCCGAGGTTCTTGGTGTGCCGGACCAGCAGCGTGCCGGGCGAGCCGGGTCGCGCCGCCCACCGCTCGGCCCAGAGCCGGCCCTGCTCGAAGGTGTCGTCGGCGCTCGCGTCGTCGCTGATGATCACCTCGGTCAGGCGGGCGCGGAAGTCCGCGGGGATGCGGTCGAGCGTGGCCGCCAGCGTCGAGGTGGCGTTGTAGGCGACGACGACGATGCCGATCCGGGGTCGGGATCGGGACTCGGTGGGCACGGGACGGTCTCCTGGTGGGGTGAGGGGGTGGTCAGGATGCGCCGCACACCGAGGGCGGCGGCGGCGAGCAGCGCGCACCAGGCCAGCAGGCCCAGCCGCTGGCCGGTGAGGTCGAGTCCGCTGGCCCTGGCCTCGTACCAGGGGAAGCCGCCGGACCAGCGGGTGTAGGTCTGCACCAGCAGGGCGCCGGCGAGGGCGCTGTAGCCGGTGGCCGCCCACCCGCTGAGCAGGTACGCCGGGGCCAGTCCCCAGGCTGTGTACTGCGTGCCCCAGGCCGGGCTGAGCAGCAGGAACAGCACCAGCGACAGCGCGGCGCCGAGCGGGGCGGCGGCCGGCCGTCGCCAGACCAGCGCCACCGGCAGCAGCGCGCAGAGGGCGAGGATGACGAACCGGCCGGAGCCGTTGAGCGCGTTGATCGCCCCGGCGTCCGCCCCCGCCGCCCGCAGGATCTGCGGCAGCCCCCACTGCGAGTCCTCCGGGGCGGTGCCGCGGTAGCCGATGACGTTGCGCTGGAACGCCGGCCACTGCCGGGTCAGGACGGGCACCCAGAGCAGGGCGAACACCGCGGCGGCGCCGGCGAGGAACCGCAGCGGCCCCAGCCGCCCGCGCCAGGCCGCGACCAGCAGCACCGGCAGGGCGACGACGGGGACGATCTTCACGCTCAGGGCCAGCGCGGCCACCACCCCGGCCGCGACCGGCAGCCGCCGGTCGACCAGCAGCCACCCGGCGGCCAGCACGAGGAGGACGAAGACGGGGTCGGTGTTGCCGTGGAAGCCGGACACGGCGATCAGCACCGGGCTGATGGCGACCAGCACGCCGGCCGACACGGCCGCCCGCCGGCCACGGCGAATCCGCAGCAGCTCGGCGACCAGCACGGCGCAGGCGACGTCGGCGAGGACGGCCGGGATCTTCACCAGGAAGCGGACCGGCAGGTACGCGGAGAGGCCGTCGACCGCGGCCAGCCACCAGCCGATCAGCGGCGGGTGGTTGTAGACCGCCTTGTAGCTGCCCTCGTAGACGCCGATGGGCCCGCGGTCGTGGACCCCGGCGGTGAACCGGATCCAGTGCCCGACGTCGTTGGTGCCGTACGTCCGGGAGGCGAGGACCAACTTGAGAATGCCGGCCAGCACGGCGACGGCGAACACCGTCCACCGGACGCGACGGGCACTGTTGTCGCGCACCCGGGCGTCATTCCCGCCCACAACGACCTCAGACGTGCCGTTGCCGGCTGTGCCGCCCGAGCGCCCGCCTGTCCGCATTGTCACGAACTTGTAGACGCGACGGGAGATGAATCGGTTGCTCGGATATCGGACTATCGAATCGAGCCGGTCATCGGCGTGCTGTCCCTGGCCCGCCGCGGACCGCGTGCTTGATGGCGGCGCCGCCGCGGCGAACCGCGGCGGCGCCGGTCATCTGGTGAAAGTCAGTCCTCGACCTTCGTCGGGCCGCCTTCGAGGAGTCCACGAACTTCGGACTCCTTGTAGCGACGATGCCCGCCGAGAGTGCGGATCGAGGTCAGCTTTCCTGCCTTGGCCCACCGTGTCACGGTCTTCGGATCGACACGGAACATCGTGGCGACCTCAGCTGGCGTGAGCAACGGCTCGGCTTCAGTGGTCTGGCGCGTGGTCATGGCTCGTCCCTTCCTGCCACGTTGGCCGACGGACCCCGGTTCGTCCCTCGGCCACAGTCCACTATGCACCATTCGACCGCATCACTCAACGCCCTGTCTGAGTTATACGATCTCGATCTGCCGTAAACGCCCTGGTCGCCTCAGTTTGACGACTCCACTGAGTAGGCGACCCGCCACCGATCGGTGATGCGATCATATGCCTTGGTGGCAAGTTTGGTGTCCCCGTCCTTGAGCGCCCCGAGCGCCTCGGCGACGTCACCTGCGGAGTCGTCGTCCCGCAGCTCCGCGTCCGGGACGAGGTCGACCAGGCCGAGGTAGTCCAGCTCGACCAGCGAGCGCGGGTGGAACTCCTCCAGCCAGCGGCCCAGCGACTCGACCTCCGCGAGGGTGTCGCCGTCCGGCAGCGCCGTGCGCAGGACCTTCACCGCCCGGCCCACCCGCCGCCTGGCCTGCGCCATCGCGGTGCGGTAGACCAGCGACCGGCCGACGGCCACCCCCTCGGCCGACGAGCCGTACTCCGGCGCCGGGCCCAGCTGCAGGCGGCGCTCCTCGCGGTCGAACAGCGCGAACCAGCGCACCGGCACGGTCCACCGGTGCGTCTGCACGTGCGAGCGGCGCTGCGGGTGGGCGGCCAGCCAGCGCTGCTGCTCGGCCGCGGCCAGCGCGATCTCGGCCGCCGGGAGCGCCGCCCGGGCCACCTCGGGCGGCACCGTGGCGGACAGCGCCACGGCGGCCTCCCAGCAGCGCAGCTCGGTCCGCAGCGGGCAGATCAGCAGGCCGGCCTCCCCGTGCAGCACGGCGGCGTGCTCACCGGCGTCACCGGGACGGGGTACGGCGGCGGCCGGGCGGCAGGCGGCGACCAGACCCAGGATCCGTTCCCGGCGGGCGCCGGCCGCACCCGACGGCACGGCGGGCGACTGCGCGTACTGCTGCCACCGGCGGCGCTCCTCCACGTCGAAGGCCGCGAGCGGCTCGTACACGCGCAGTTCGGCGGCGTACGGCGGTGTCACGGTTCGATCGTCGCATGATCACCAGCATCCCGGGGACGGACTCGGCTCTAAGGTGAGCGGCGGAGCCACCGCTCCGCCACATGCGGGCCGCGGGCGACCCCCGAACCCGCGCCGAAGACCACGAGGAGTGTGCACGTGACCGTCTTCGCCCACGACCACGAACAAGTGGTCTTCTGCCACGACCGGGCCTCCGGCCTGCGGGCCATCGTCGCGATCTACTCGACCGCGCTCGGCCCGGCCATGGGCGGCACCCGCTTCTACCCGTACGCGTCCGAGGACGAGGCCCTCGCCGACGTGCTGAACCTGTCCCGGGGGATGGCGTACAAGAACGCCCTCGCCGGGCTGGACCACGGCGGCGGCAAGGCCGTCATCTGGGGTGACCCGGCCACCGACAAGAGCGAGGCGCTGCTGCGGGCCTACGGCCGGTTCGTCCAGTCGCTCGGCGGCCGGTACGTGACCGCCTGCGACGTCGGCACCTACTCGCCGGACATGGACATCGTCGGCCAGGAGTGCCAGTACGTCACCGGCCGGACCGAGGCCGCCGGCGGGGCCGGCGACTCCTCCGTGCTGACCGCCTGGGGCGTCTACCAGGGCATGCGGGCCAGCGCCGAGCGGAAGTGGGGCACGCCGACGCTGTCCGGCCGCCGGGTCGGCGTCGCCGGCGTCGGGAAGGTCGGCCGGCAGCTCGTCGACCACCTGGTCGCCGACGGCGCCGAGGTGGCCATCACCGACGTGCAGCCGGCGGCGGTCGCCGCGGTGACCGCCCGGCACCCCGGGGTCGCGACGGTGCCCGACGTCGACACGCTGGTCCGCTCCCCGCTGGACGTGTACGCGCCGTGCGCCCTCGGGGGCGCGCTGTCCGACGAGGTGGTCGAGGCCCTGACCGCCACCGTCGTCTGCGGCGGCGCCAACAACCAGCTGGCCCACCCCGGGGTGGAGAAGACCCTCGCCGACCGCGGCATCCTGTACGCGCCCGACTACGTGGTGAACGCCGGCGGTGTGATCCAGGTCGCCGACGAGTACCGCGGCTTCGTGCCGGAGCGGGCCCGGGCGGCGGCGACCGCGATCTTCGACACCACCCGGGACATCTTCGCGACCGCGGCGGAGGAGGGCGTGCCGCCGGCGGTGGCCGCCGACCGGATGGCCGAGCGGCGGATGGCCGCGGCCGGGATCCGGGCCTGACCTGCGGGTCGGCTCTCAGGAAGGGCTCAGCGGGATGTGCCGGAGTTGCGGCTCGACTGCGGCGAAAGGCCGCAGTCGTTCCGCCGAGAGGGTGACGGTCGCCGACGCGCGGGCGTGGAGACGGTGACGCGACGTGGTACGACCGGCCCGTGGGTTGTACCGTGGTGCCACGACGATGACCACACTGTGGGGCCGCCTCGTGCAGGTCGCCCCTTTGTCCTGTGCGAGGGGGTCGAGCCATGGGGCGCGGCCGTGCCAAGGCTAAGCAGCAGAAGGTTGCCCGTGCGCTGAAGTACAGCACGCACGACACCGACCTGACTGCCTTGCAGCGCGAGCTGAAGGGCGAGCCGTCCGCGGCGCCGCCGTCCGTGAAGGACGACGACGCCGAGGACGACGAGGAGTACGACCCAGACGACTGGTCGGCGTCCAACCGACGCTGACCCTTCGTTCATCGGTGCGGCACGGCCGTGCGGGGCTTCCTCGCACGGCCGTCGTACGCCTGCCCGCTGCGCGCGCCCGGCCCTGGCCGGGTCCGCTCAGGACCGCCGACCCTGCGGACCGCCGGGTCGACTCAGGACTGCCCGGTCGTCTCAGGACCGCCTGGCCGCCTCAGGACTGCCCGGTCGCCTCAGGACGGCCTGGCCGCCTCAAGACCGCCTGGTCCACTGAGGAGTGCCGGGTCCGTTGAGGACCGCCCGGTCGGCTCAGGAGTGCCGGGTGTGCCGGAGCCTGCCCGGTCGGCTCAGGAGTGGAGCCGGGCCTGGCCCGTGCCGGGCACGATCTCGCCGGCGACCCAGGCGGGCACGCCCCGGTCGGCCAGCAGCCGTACGGCGGCGTCCCCGTCCGGGAGGACGGCGACCATGCCGACGCCCATGTTCAGCGTGCGCTCCAGCTCGGGCCGGGACACCGGACCGAGCCGGCCGACCAGCTCGAAGATCGGTGCCGGCGTCCAGCTGGACCGGTCCACCACCGCGTCCAGGGTCGGCGGCAGCACCCGGGCCAGGTTGCCGGCGAGCCCGCCCCCGGTGATGTGCGCGTACGCGTGCACCTCGGTGGCGGCGGCGAGCGCCAGGCAGTCGAGCGCGTAGATCCGGGTCGGCTCCAGCAGCTCCTCGCCGAGGGTGCGGCCCAGCTCCGGCACGACCGTGTCCAGCGGCGTTCCGCGGACGACCCGGCGGACCAGCGAGTAGCCGTTGGAGTGCAGGCCGGAGGAGGCCAGCGCGACGACCGCGTCGCCGGCCCGGACCCGCTCCGGCCCCAGCACGTCGTCGGCCTCGACCACGCCGACGGCGGTGGCCGCGAGGTCGTACGCGTCCGGCTCCATCAGGTCGCCGTGCTCGGCGGTCTCCCCGCCGACGAGCGAGCAGCCGGCCAGCTCGCAGCCGGCCGCGATGCCCCGCACGATCGCGGCGATCCGCTCCGGCACGACCGTCCCGCAGGCGATGTAGTCCTGCAGGAACAGCGGCTCCGCGCCGCAGACCGCGAGGTCGTCGACGACCATCGCGACCAGGTCGAGCCCGACCGTGTCGTGCTTGTCCAGGGCCCGGGCGATGGCGATCTTGGTGCCCACGCCGTCGGTGGTCGAGGCCAGCAGCGGCCGGCGGTAGCGGGTGACGTCCAGCGCGAACAGCCCGGCGAACCCGCCGAGGCCGCCGACGACCTCCGGCCGGGTGGTCCGGGCGACGGCCGACCTCATCAGCTCGACCGCGCGCTCGCCGGCGTCGATGTCGACGCCGGAGTCCGCGTACGAGATCTCCGGACGGCTCACGGTGCTGCCTCTCGCTCGCCTCGTCGGTCGCTGCGCTCCTCGGGCGGCCGTGGGGCGAACCGCGGCCGGGAGGCCCTGCGATGCTCACTCCCTCGTCGGCTCACGGTGCTGCCTCTCGCTCGCCTCGTCGGCTCACGGGCGCGGGGCCGGGTCGACGAGCCCGAGCTCCTCCAGGGTGTCCCCGGACGGCCCGGCCGAGCCGCCGAGGGTGACCGAGCGCTCGATGCCCTCCAGCACATGCTTGCCGACCAGCTCCGGGGACGGCAGCGGGATCGGGTAGTGCCCGTCGAAGCAGGCCGAGCAGAGCCGGGTCGCCGGTTGCTCGGTCGCGCCGATCAGCCCGTCGAGGGAGACGTAGCCGAGGGAGTCGGCGCCGATCGAGCGGCGCACGCCCTCCACGTCCAGGCCGTTGGCGATCAGCTCGGCCCGGCTGGCGAAGTCGATGCCGTAGAAGCAGGGCCACTTCACCGGCGGCGAGGAGATCCGGACGTGCACCTCCAGCGCCCCCGACTCGCGCAGCATCCGGACGAGTGCCCGCTGGGTGTTGCCGCGCACGATCGAGTCGTCGACCACCACGACCCGCTTGCCCCGCAGCACGTCGCGCAGCGGATTCAGCTTGAGCCGGATGCCGAGCTGGCGGATCGTCTGGGACGGCTGGATGAACGTACGGCCGACGTAGGAGTTCTTCACCAGGCCGAGCCCGTACGGGATGCCGGCGGCCTCGGCGAAGCCGATCGCGGCCGGCGTGCCGGACTCCGGGACCGGGATGACGAGGTCCGCCTCGGCCGGCCACTCGCGGGCCAGCCGGCGGCCGACCTCGACCCGGGCGGAGTGCACGTTGCGGCCGGCGATCGTGGTGTCCGGGCGGGCGAGGTAGGCGTACTCGAACAGGCAGCCCTTGGGCGTCGGCTGGGCGAAGCGCTCGGAGCGCAGCCCGTCCGCGTCGACGGTGATCAGCTCGCCCGGCTCCACCTCGCGGACGAACGAGGCGCCCACGATGTCCAGCGCGGCGGTCTCGCTGGCGACCACCCAGCCCCGGTCGAGCCGGCCGAGGACCAGCGGGCGGACGCCGTACCCGTCCCGGGCGGCGTAGAGGGTGTGCTCGTCCATGAACACGAACGAGAACGCGCCCCGCAGGGTGGGCAGCACCTTCATCGCCGCCGCCTGCACCGACAGGTCCGGGTACGCCGCGAGCAGGCCGGTGACCAGGTCCGAGTCGGTCGTCACGCCGTGCATGTCGGAGACGCCGAGGACGGCGGCCCGCTCGGCGAGCTCGGCGGTGTTGACCAGGTTGCCGTTGTGGCCGAGCGCGATGCCGGTCCCGGTCCGGGTGGTCCGGAACGTGGGCTGCGCGTTCTCCCAGGTCGAGGAGCCGGTGGTGGAGTAGCGGCAGTGGCCGATGGCGATGTGCCCCCGCAGGCTGTCCAGCGTCGGCTCGTCGAAGACCTGGGCGACGAGGCCGAGGTCCTTGTAGACGACCAGGGCGGCGCCGTCGCTGACGGCGATGCCCGCCGCCTCCTGCCCGCGGTGCTGCAGGGCGTAGAGGCCGTAGTAGGTGAGCTTGGCGACGTCCTCACCGGGAGCCCAGACGCCGAAGACGCCGCACTCCTCCCGAGGTGGTGAGTCCTCCGGCACGCGCTCACTCTACCGGGCGATCGGGGGCCTCCCGCGACGGCGTGCGGGGCGGGTGGGACGAAGCCGCGGCCGGCCGCTTGGGGGGATGCGGCCGGCCGCGGGACTCTCACGGTACCTCCGATGCGCCGCTGCCGGACACTCTCCGGGACCAACCGGACGATCCGTACGCCGATCGTGATACTTCCCCGGGGCGCCTCAGAGCACCGGCAACCAGGCCGCCAGGTCGGCCCGCTCGCCGCTGGCGTGCACCGATCCGGACCGGACCCCCTCGGCCCAGGGCAGCCGGCCGGCGGCCAGCCGGACCCAGGTGAGCGGGTCCGTCTCCACCACGTTGGGTGGCGTGCCACGGGTGTGTCTCGGGCCCTGGACGCACTGCACGGCCGCGTACGGCGGGACCCGCAGCTCCAGCGACCGGCCCGGCGCCCGGGCGGCGAGGATCTCGGTGAGGGCGTGCGTCACCAGCCGCAGCGCGATGCGGTCCAGCTCGACCGGCTCCCGGTCCGGCAGCGACCGGGACAGGTCGTCGGCGTGCACCACAAGCTCGATCGCCCG
>CADCTP010000307.1 GCA_902805565.1 uncultured Mycobacteriales bacterium | reverse complement strand
GCCGGCCGCGCCGACCTCCTCGGCCGCCCGCAGCGCCAGCTCGACCAGCACCGCGCCGGGCACCAGCGGGACGCCCAGCACGTGGTGCGCGGCCAGCCACGGCTGGTCGGCCGCGGAGATCCGGCCGGTCAGCACGTGGGTGGCGCCGTCGGCCAGCGGGACGGCCGCGCCGAGCAGCGGGTGACCCGCCGGGGCGAGCCCGAGCCGGCCGGCGTCCCCGCCCGGGGGCGCCGGCGGGTCGAGCCAGAACCGCCGCCGGCGGAACGCGTACGTGGGCAGGTCCACCACCCGCGGGACCGGGGCGGCCGGGAACCAGCGGGTGAAGTCCACCCCGACCCCGCCGGCGTACGCCCGGCCGGCCGCTGCGGCGAACTGCGCCAGGTCCCCGGCGTCCCGGCGCAGGGTCGGCACGGTCACCGCGTCGACACCGGCCTCCTCGAAGCACTCCTGCAGGCCCAGCGTCAGCACCGGGTGGGCGCTGCACTCGACGAACGTCCGGTGGCCGTCCGCGAGCAGGCGGCGCACCGCGTCGGCGAACCGCACCGGCCGGCGGAGGTTGTCCACCCAGTACGCCCCGTCCAGCGTCGCGGTGTCGACGCGGTCCCCGGTCACGGTCGAGTAGAACGCCACCGGTGCCGCGGCCGGCGTGACCCCGGCCAGGGCCGGGACCAGCTCCGGGGTGACCTGGTCGACCTGCGGGCCGTGCGAGGCGTAGTCCACGTCGATCAGCCGGGCCCGCAGGTCCGCCCGCTCGGCCGCCGCGACCACCGCCGCGACCTGGTCCGGCGGGCCGGACACCACCACCGACCCGGGGCTGTTCACCGCGGCGACTGCGACGCCGGGCCGGCCGGCGAGCAGCTCGCCGATCCCGTCCTCGCCGGTGCCCACCGACGCCATCGCGCCGCCGCCGGACAGCTGCCGCAGCGCCAGGCTGCGGCGGGCGACGATCCGCGCGCCGTCGGCCAGGCCCAGGGCCCCGGCGACACAGGCGGCGGCGATCTCACCCTGGCTGTGCCCCAGCACCGCGGCCGGCCGTACGCCGGAGTCCGCCCACAGCGCGGCCAGCGACACCATGACCGCCCACAGCGCCGGCTGCACCACGTCCACCCGGCTCAGCTCGGCGCCGTCGCCGCGCAGGACACCGGTCAGCGACCAGTCGACGTACGGCGCCAGCGCGGCCTCGCACTCGGCGATCCGGGCCGCGAACGCCGGGGACTCCGCCAGCAGGCGCACGCCCATGCCGACCCACTGCGGTCCCTGACCGGGGAAGACCAGCACCGGCCCCCGCTCGCCGACCGGCACCGCCGCGGCGCCGTCTGCGCCGTCGGCCAGCTCGGCCAACCCGGCGAGCAGGGTGTCCCGGTCGCGGCCCAGCACGACCGCGCGGTGCTCGAAGACCGAGCGCGTGCGCAGCAGCGACCAGCCGACGTCGGCCGGCCGCAGCGGCCGGGTCTCCAGCCACCGTGCCAGCGCCCGGGCCTGCCCCCGCAGCGCCGCACCGTCGCGGGCCGACAGCACCCACGGGACCAGCCCGCCGGCACCGCCCGCCGGCCCGGACCCGACCGCACCGCCCCCGGGCCCCTCGGACCCGGCCGCACCGCCCCCGGCCGCCGGACCATCGGCCGCCGGATCATCGGCCCACCGGTCCGCGGGCGCCTGCTCGAGGACCACGTGGGCATTGGTGCCGGAGATCCCGAACGAGGACACCCCGGCCCGCCGCGGCCGCCCGACACCGGGCCACTCCACCGGCGCGGTGAGCAGCCGCACCCCGCCCGAGGACCAGTCCACGTGCGGCGTCGGCTCGTCCACGTGCAGCGTCGCCGGCAGGACCCCCTGCCGCATCGCCATGATCGTCTTGATCACCCCGGCCACCCCGGCCGCGGCCTGGGTGTGCCCGATGTTCGACTTCACCGAGCCCAGCCACAGCGGCCGGTCCGCCGGCCGGTCCCGCCCGTACGTCGCCAGCAGGGCCTGGGCCTCGATCGGGTCGCCCAGCGCGGTGCCCGTCCCGTGCGCCTCCACCGAGTCCACATCGGACGGTATTAGCCCGGCGTCGGCCAGCGCCTGCCGGATGACCCGCTCCTGGGACGGGCCGTTGGGCGCGGTCAGGCCGTTCGACGCGCCGTCCTGGTTCACCGCCGAGCCCCGGATGACCGCGAGCACCCGGTGCCCGTTGCGGCGGGCGTCGGCCAGCCGCTCCAGCAGCAGGAGCCCGACGCCCTCGGCCCAGCCGGTGCCGTCGGCGGCCGCCGCGAACGGCTTGCACCGCCCGTCCGGCGCCAGCCCGCGCTGCCGGGAGAACTCGGTGAACATGCCGGGGGTCGCCAGCGCCGTCACGCCGCCGGCCAGGGCGAGGTCGCACTCCCCCGACCGGAGCGCCCTGCCGGCCAGGTGGATCGCCACCAGGGACGACGAGCAGGCGGTGTCCACGGTCAGCGCCGGCCCCTGCAGCCCGAAGCTGAACGCCACCCGCCCGGACGCGACACTGGGCGTGGTGCCGGTGAGCAGGTAGCCGTCGACCCCGGGCGCCGGCTCGTGCAGCCGCGGCCCGTAGTCCTGTGCGGTCATCCCGACGAAGACGCCGGTCGGGCTGCCGCGCAGGGCGTCCGCGCCGATGCCGGCCCGCTCGAACGCCTCCCACGCGGTCTCCAGCAGCAGCCGCTGCTGCGGGTCGGTGGCCAGCGCCTCCCGCGGGTTGATGCCGAAGAAGTCGGCGTCGAACTCGGCGGCGTCGTGCAGGAACCCGCCGGCGCGGGCGTAGCTGGTGCCCGGGTGGTCGGGATCGGGGTCGAACAGCTCGTCCAGCGCCCAGCCGCGGTCCGTCGGGAACGGGCCGATCGCGTCGCCGCCGTCCGCCACCAGTTGCCACAGCTCCTCCGGCGAGGTCACCCCGCCGGGGTAGCGGCAGCTCATGGCGACCACGGCGATCGGGTCACCGACCGGTCCCGGGGCGGTCCGCGCCGGCTCCGGGGCCCCGCCCGGCGTCGCGAGGTGCCGGGCGAGCGCGGCGGGGGTCGGGTGGTCGAACGGCAGCGTGCTGGTCAGGGCGGTGCCGGTCGCCTCGCCCAGCAACTGGCTCAGCTCGGCGGCGGCCATCGAGTCGAAGCCGAGGTCCTTGAACGTGCGGTGCGGGTCGATGTCGGCCGCTCCGGCCACGCCGAGCACGGCGGCCGCGTGTGACAGCACCAGCTCCAGCACCGACGGACCCGCCCCGGCCGGCAGGGCGACCGGCGCACCGGCACCGGACGCGGGCCGCACCGGCGCGGCAGCAGGTCCACCCGGACCGGCGGTCGGCTCCCCCGGAACGGCCGCGGACCCGGGTTCGGCCGCCGAATCCGGAGCGGCCGCCGAACCAGGGGCGGCCGCCGCACCGGGGCCGGTCGCCGGATCCGGGCCGGTCGCCGGGGGGAGCTGGTCGTACCAGTACCGCCGCCGCTGGAACGCGTACGTCGGCAGGGCCACCCGGCGCGCGGCCCGCCCGGCCACGGCCGTGCCCGGCTCCACCCCGACCCCGCGCACGTACGCCCCGGCCATGGCGGCCAGGAAGGTGTCGACCTCGGAGCGGTCCCGGCGCAGCACCGGCAGCACCGCGGGCCGGTCCGCGGCGGGCCGGTCGGCCAGGCAGTCCCGGGCCATGGCGGTCAGCGGCGCGTCCGGGCCCAGCTCGAGGTACGTGCCGACCCCGGCGTCGGCCAGGTGGCGCATGCCGTCCAGGAACAGCACCGGCCGCCGGGCCTGCTCGGCCCAGTAGCCCGGGTCGCGCAGCCGAGCGGCGGACAGCGGCCGGCCGGTCACGCCCGACACGACCGGCACGCTCGGCTCGGTCACCGGCAGGGCCGCCGCGACCGCCCGCAGCTCGTCGAGGATGCCGTCCAGGTGCGGCGAGTGGAACGCGTGGCTGACCCGCAGCGGGCTGGCCCGGCGGCCGCGGGCGCGCCAGGCGGCGGTCAGCTCCTCGACCGCGTCCCGGTCGCCGGAGACGACGACCGCGGCCGGGCCGTTCACGGCGGCGACGCCGACCCGGTCCTCGTACCCGGCCAGCGCGGCGGCCACCTCCTCCGGGTCGGCCTGCCAGGCGGCCATCGCGCCGTCCGCGGTCACCGCCTGCATGAGCCGCCCCCGCGCGGCGACCAGCGCCCCGGCGTCGGCCAGGGTGAGCGCCCCGGCCACGTGCACCGCCGCCAGCTCGCCGATCGAGTGGCCGATCAGCTGGTCGGGACGCATCCCCCAGGACTCGACCAGCCGGTAGAGCGCGACCTCGACGGCGAACAGCGCGGGTTGGGTGTACTCCGTCCGGTCCAGCAGCCCCGCGGCCGGCCCGGCCGGCCACAGCACGTCCCGCAGCGGCCGGTCCAGGTGCGGGTCCAGCGCGGCGCACGCCTCGTCCAGCGCGGCGGCGAACACCGGGTACGCCCCGTGCAGCTCCCGGCCCATGCCGGCCCGCTGCGCGCCCTGGCCGCTGAACAGGACGGCCACCGGCGCCGGCCGGGCGACGCCGCGGGTGACGCCGGCCGGCTCCAGGTCACGGGCGACCGCGTCCAACCCGGCCAGCAGCTCGGCGGAGTCGCGACCGCGGACCACCGCGCGGTGGGTCAGCCCGGCCCGGCCGGTGGCCAGTGAGTACGCGACGTCGACCGGCCGGGCAGCCGCGACCGTCGTGCAGTCCCGCAGCCGCCGCGCCTGGGCCCGCAGCCCGTCGGAACCGCGCCCGCCGACCGGCCACAGCACCGGTCC
>CADCTP010000306.1 GCA_902805565.1 uncultured Mycobacteriales bacterium | reverse complement strand
CCGCCGAGTGGCGACCGGGCAGCGGGCCGGCCAGCGGATCGTCACCGAACGTGATCGCCGGATCGGGCTGCCGGGTGCGCGAAGAGCGACTGTACGGACCGGTTTGTTCCGATCCCCAGCGGGCAAGGAGGTCGTCGAGCCCCTGACCCGGCTCCCCCCACACGTCCGCACGGCGACCTGGGTTCTCCTCGCGCACGTCTGTCACGACGCGGAAGCTCCCTGCGGTCGGCGGACACGGACGGACTGGCGGAATTCCCCTGTTCGGAGATCACCAGGGATCGTACGGACCGGCGCCGCCGGCCTGCCAACCCCCCGGCCGACTTTCACCCCGTACGGACCAGTACGGGCTGGTGCGTTCAGCCCATGATCTTCACTCGACCGAGTGACATTGTGGTCGCGATCACGCCGTCTCGCCAACTGTCCGTCACGCCCGGCCCCGACCGGACTCTTACCTAGTGATCAGGTGTCAGCACGAAGCGTCACACTTGCCTGCGATGCACCCGTTCGATTGACAACGCGCGGACAGGCAGTCACGCTCCGATGCAACGGCACCACCTCGGGCCGGTCGCTCCACGGCCGGGAGCCCCTCCAAGGCGCGTACGGCGACGGGACGACAACGGGTGGCACGGCACGGCAGGCGTACGACGCGCATCGGTCGAGGACCACTGGTCCTGGGCGTCGTCGTGCTGGTAGCGATCGCCGGCGTCCTCGGCGCGGTCCGGCTCCTGAACGCCGAGGAGCCCGCCGCCGGCTGCACCGCCCCGGTCGGCCAGCTCCGGGTGGGCGCCGCGCCGGCCGTGGTGCCCTGGCTGGGTGAGCTCGCCGCGTCGTACACCGCCGGCCGGCCCACCGTCGCCGGCCGCTGCGTGGTCGTTCAGGTCCGCCCGCTGTCCCCGGACCAGGCCCGCAAGGCGCTGCTGCCGGGCGCGGCCGACGTGCCGGACGTGTGGGTGCCGGAGTCGACGACCGCGCTGGCGCTGCTGCGGGCCGCCCCGGGCGGCACCGTGCTGATCGGGGAGACGCCGCCGCCGATCGCCGTGTCGCCGCTGGTGCTGGCCGGGCCGCCGGAGGCGATGCAGCGGCTGCGCGGCACCGGGGCCGACGTGCAGCTGGCCGACCTGGTGCCGCGGCTGGCCGACCCGCGCGGGTGGGGGCAGCCCGGGCTCGACCGGCCGGACTGGGGCGTGCTCCGACTGTCCACCACGGACCCGGGACGGACGGCCCTCGGGGCGAGCGTGCTGTCCGCACTGGCCGGGGCGGTGACCGAGACGCCCTCGGTGGACGTCAGCGCGATGACGTACCTGTCGACGCCGGCCCAGGAGGGCCTGCTCGGGCTGTCCCGGGCGTTCGGGTCGACCCCGGTGGAGCCTGCCGACCTGCTGGCCCCGGTGGCCGCGGCGACCACTGCGGCGAAGGTCGTCACCTCGATCGGCGTGCTGGCCGCGTACGAGCAGGACGTGTGGCGGCACGACACCGCCGACCCGGCGATCCTGCTCGACGCGGCGTACCCGCTGGACGGGCAGCTGGCCGCGGACTTCCCGTACGTGGTCCCGCAGGCGCCCTGGGTGGACGCCGGCGAGCGGGCCGCCGCCGCCGACTTCCTGGCCTGGGTGCTCGGCGCGGACGCGCAGGGCCGGCTGGACAGCCACGGGCTGCGCCGGGCCGACGGGGTGGCCGGGCCGGGGATCGCCGCCGGTCTGCGCGCGGAGTCCACCCCGCCGATGGCCCCGCTCCCGCCGACGGTCCTGGGCGGCCCGCCGGCCGCGCAGCGGGCGTGGCAGGTGCTGACCCGGCCGGTGTCGCTGCTGGCCCTGATGGACGTGTCAGGGTCGATGGCCGAGCCGGTGCCCGGCTCGGCGAAGTCCAAGCTCGACCTGGCGCGGGAAGCGTCGCAGGCCGCGTTCAGCTACATCGACGGGCGGGACTCCGTCGGGCTGTGGGAGTTCAGCCGCCAGCTCGACGGCGACCGGGACCATCGCGTCCTGGTGCCGCTAGGGCCGGCGGGCCGGGCGGTCGGCCGCTTCCCGAACCGGCTGTCGGCGGCCACGGCGGCGTACCGCGGGATGGTGCCCCGCACCGCCACCGGCCTGTACGACACCGTGCTCGCGGCGTACCGGTCCGCGTCGGCCACCTACCGCCCGGACGCGGTGAACACCGTGGTGGTGATCAGCGACGGCGCGAACGAGGACGCCGGCAGCATCACCCTGGAGCGCCTGCTGGTCGAGCTGCGGCGGCTGTACGACCCGGCCCGCCCGGTGTACGTGGTCACCCTCGCGTACGGCGCCGGCGCCGACGCGAACGCCCTGCTGCAGATCGCGAACGCCACCGAGGGCCTGCGGTTCGCCGCCCCGGACCCGCGCGACATCGGCACGGTGTTCACCCGGGCGCTCCTCGCCCTCACCACCCGCTGAGCGGCGGAACCCGGACGGTCGCCCGGTCCGGCACGCCCGCACCGTGATCGGCGGAGAACCGGCCGGAAACGGCGGTGTCGCGTTGACGGCACCGATGCCGCCGGACAGGCTCTGCGCCATGAGCGAGAGCGCGCAGATCGGCGTGACCGGGCTGGCCGTGATGGGCAGCAACCTGGCCCGCAACTTCGCCCGGCACGGGCACACCGTGGCGGTGCACAACCGTACGGACGCCAAGACCCGGGCCCTGATGGACGAGTTCGGCCACGAGGGCAACTTCCTGCCCGGGTACACGGCCGAGGAGTTCGTCGCGTCCCTGGAGAAGCCGCGCCGGGTGGTGATCATGGTGAAGGCGGGCGGGCCCACGGACGCGGTGATCGACCAGCTCGCCGAGCTGATGGAGCCCGGCGACATCCTCGTCGACGGCGGCAACGCGCACTACGCGGACACCAGGCGGCGCGAGGCGGCGCTGCGGGAGCGGGGCATCAACTTCGTCGGCACCGGGATCTCCGGCGGCGAGGAGGGCGCGCTCAACGGGCCGAGCATCATGCCCGGCGGCAGCGCGGAGGCGTACGCGTCGCTGGGTCCGCTGCTGGAGTCGATCTCCGCGCACGTGGACGGCGTCCCGTGCTGCACGCACGTCGGCGCGGACGGCGCCGGGCACTTCGTGAAGATGGTGCACAACGGCATCGAGTACGCCGACATGCAGCTCATCGCGGAGGCGTACGACCTGCTCCGCCGCGGCGCCGGGATGACCCCGGCCGAGATCTCCGCCGTCTTCACCGAGTGGAACACCGGCGACCTGGAGTCCTTCCTCATCGAGATCACCGCGCAGGTGCTGGCGCACACCACGGCCGAGGGCGAGCCGTTCGTCGACGTGGTGCTGGACCAGGCCGAGCAGAAGGGCACCGGCCGCTGGACGGTGCAGATCGCGCTGGACCTCGGCGTGCCGGTGAGCGGGATCGCCGAGGCGGTCTTCGCCCGGGCGCTGTCCGGGCACGCCGACCAGCGCGCCGCCGCCCGGTCGCTGCCGGGCCCGGTGGCCGACGGGACGGTCGACCGGGCCGGGTTCGTCGAGGACGTCCGCAAGGCGCTGTACGCGTCCAAGGTCGTCGCGTACGCGCAGGGCTTCGACGAGATCACCGCCGGCGCCGCCGAGTACGGCTGGGACATCGACCGCGGCGCGATGGCCACGATCTGGCGCGGCGGCTGCATCATCCGGGCCCGCTTCCTCAACCGGATCAAGGAGGCGTACGACCGGGACCCGCAGCTGCCGTCGCTGCTGGTCGACGAGTACTTCGCGGCCGCGGTCGCCGACGGCCAGGACGCCTGGCGGAACGTCGTGTCGACCGCGGCCCGGATCGGCGTGCCGACCCCGGGCTTCTCCTCCGCGCTGGCGTACTACGACGGCCTGCGGGCGGAGCGGCTGCCGGCGGCGCTGATCCAGGGCCTGCGCGACCTGTTCGGCGCCCACACCTACCGCCGGGTCGACAGGGAGGGCACCTTCCACACCCGGTGGAGCAGCGACCGGGCCGAGGTCCCCGGCGACTGACCCGGCCGGTCCGGCCCCGGCGGCATCCCGCCGGGGCCGGCCCCGGTTCGACACCGCCGCCGCAGCGCACGGCCCGACCCGCCGGCGGGCGGGCACGGCGGTAGCAGGGTAGGCAGTGCACATGTGGTTCTTCCGCCGGTTGGGCGGGCTCCTGCGGGACACGATGCTGTCCCTGCGGGGACACGACCTGGCGCTGCACGCGGCCGGGGTGACCTTCTACGCCGGCATCGCGGTGGTGCCGAGCATCCTGCTGGCGATCTGGCTGAGCGCGCGGCTGGTCGGCGACGACCGGATGGTGGAGCTGGGCCGCTCGCTGGGGGACGCGCTGCCGGACGAGCTGGGGGCGCCGCAGGTGGCCGAGGCGACGATCGCGGCCGGGCTGGGGCAGCCGACGGTGGTGGCGCTGGCGGTGCTGATCCCGGCCACCTTCTACGGCGAGGGCCTGCGCCGGGCGTTCGTGTCGCTGACCGACGCCCGGGACACGCTGATCGGCTGGCGTGGCCGGCTGCTGGTGCTGCCGCTGTTCGCCGCCGCGCCGGCCCTGCTGCTGGTGGTGCTGCTGGTCACCCCGACGGTGGCGCGGCTGTTCGGCGAGGGCGGGGCGTCGGTGCTGCTGGGCATCGTGCTGGCGTTCCTCACCGACTGGGTGGTGCTCTGGTTCAGCCTGACCTGGGTCTACCGGGTCGTCTCGCCGCGCCGGCCGGGGTGGCTGGCCAGCGTCTGGGGCGGCGCGGTGACCGGGTCGTTCATCGCCGGGTTCGTGCAGGGCTTCGTGCTGTTCCTGTCGCTGCCGCTGGACCTGGGGCTGCCGTTCGGCGGGTTCGTGCAGATCGGCGGGGTGGTCGCGGTGGGCCTGTGGCTCTACCTGCTGCACGTGCTGGTCCTGGTCGGCTTCGCGATGACGCTGCGGATGGAGGCCCGCGGCGGCGTGCCGTGGCACCCGGTGCCGGAGCCCGCGCCGGCCGGGGACGGCGGGGCGCGGCGGGCGGTCGTCGTCCCCGAGGGCTGACCTTCCCTTCCCGACGCCAATAAGCTAATGTCCTTAGCCATGGAGCTAAGGACATCAGGCGGCACGCTCGGGTACGACCGCACCGGGGACCCGGCCGGGCCGCTGGTGGTGCTGTCCCCGGGCTTCGGCGACCTGCGCTCGACGTACGCCGGGCTCGCCGCCGCGCTGGCCGCCGCCGGCTGCGACGTGGTGACCGCCGACCTGCGCGGCCACGGCGGGTCCTCGGTCGGCTGGCCCGGCTACTCGGTCGACGCCGTCGCCGGTGACCTGCTCGCGCTGCTGCACGCGCACGGCGGCCGCGGCGTGCTGGTCGGCAACAGCTACTCCGGCTCGGCCGCGGTGCGGGCGGCGGCCCGGGAGCCCGGCGCGGTCGCCGGGCTGGTGCTGTCCGGCGCGTTCGTCCGGGACCAGGCCGGCTCACCGGTGCAGCGGGTCCTGGTCCGGCTGTTCTCCCGTACGGTCCCCGGCCGGTGGCTGTGGACGACGGCCGCCTGGCCGTCGCTGTTCCGGAGCCGGCCGGCGGACTTCGCGGCCCGCCGGGCCGAGCTGCGGACCAACCTCGCCCGCCCCGGCGGCTACGAGGCGCTGCGTCGGATGACGACCCCGGAGGGCAACCACGCCGGCACCGAGCCGCTGCTGGGCGCCGTACGGGCCCCGGCGCTGGTCGTGATGGGCACCCGGGACCCGGACTTCCCGGACCCGGCGGCGGAGGCCCGGTTCACCGCCGACGCCCTCGGCGGGGACGCGCAGGTGCTGCTGGTGGACGGGGCCGGGCACTACCCGCACACCGAGGCCGTCGACGCGGTCGCGCCCGCGGTGGCGGACTTCGTCCGGGCGGTGTCGGCGGCCGACCGGGGCGGCGCGTGACCCGGGCCGGCCTGACCCCGGAGCGGGTGGTGGCGGCGGCCGGCGACCTCGCCGACGCCGGCACGCTGTCCCTGGCCACCCTGGCCGAGCACCTCGGCGTCCGGGTGCCGTCGCTCTACAAGCACGTCGACGGCCTGGCCGACCTGCACCGGCGGCTGGCCGCGGCCGGCCTGACCGACCTGACCGAGCGGCTCGGCGCGGCGACCGTCGGCCGGTCCGGCCGGGACGCGCTGCACGCCTGCGCCACCGCCTGGCGCGGCTACGCCCGGGAGCACCCCGGCCGGTACGCCGCCGTCCAGCGGGCCACCGACGACCCGGCCGCGGAGAAGCTGGTCTCGATCGTCTTCGCCGTGCTGCGCGGCTACGGCCTGACCGGGGACGGCACCGTGCACGCCACCCGGGCCGTCCGCTCCGCCCTGCACGGCTTCTGCGTCCTGGAGGCCGGCGGGGGCTTCGGCCTCCCCCAGGACGTCGACACCAGCTTCGAGGCCCTGATCGACCTCCTGCACGCCGGCCTGTCCGGCGGTCCCCGGGTCAGCCCCCGCGCCGGTCCCGGCCGGCCGGAGGCAGCGGGCGGCCGCGGGCCAGCAGCAGGTTGACCGCCTCGTGCACGGTGTCGGCCGGACGCCCCAGCGCCCGGGACCGCTCCTCCCGGGCGCGGAGCACCGCGCCGAGCTCCGGCAGCGGCGCCCAGCCGCGCGGGTCGTCCACCACCACGCCGGCCAGGCCGTGCCGGCGGGCGAGGTCCAGGATCTCCCCGGGGTCGGCGCCGACCGCCCGGGTCAGGTCGGGGAAGTACTCCACCAGGAGCACGACCTCGGCCGCCGAGCCGAGCAGCCGCTCCGCCCCGCGCAGCACCGCCCCCTCGGCGCCCTCCACGTCGATCTTGACCACGAGCCCGGCCCCGGTGCCCGGCTCCGGCAGGGCCGCGTCCAGGGTGGTGGCCCGCACGGTGTCCACCACCCCGGTGGCGGCCGGGGTCGGCAGCGTGGAGTGCATGCCGCTGTTGAACCCGCGGACCAGCGACGCGGACCCGACCCGGTCGGTGACCGCGGCCTCGACCACGTCGACGAGGCCGGCCAGGCCGTTGGCCGCCACGTTCCGCCGCAGCAGCGCCGCGTTCTCCGGGGCGGCCTCGAAGGCGTGCACCCGGCCGCGGCCGCCGAGCGCGCGCAGCCGGTCGGCCAGGGTCAGCGCGTAGAGG
Organism: uncultured Mycobacteriales bacterium; assembly: GCA_902805565.1. Classification (GTDB taxonomy): domain Bacteria; phylum Actinomycetota; class Actinomycetes; order Mycobacteriales; family CADCTP01; genus CADCTP01. The sequence goes on along the minus strand of CADCTP010000306.1, from coordinate 6,985 downwards.
CCGACGTGCGCGCCGACGTCGACGCACGTGTCCCCGGGCCGTACCAGGCCGGCGAGCAGCCGCCGGGAGGTGCGCTCGTGGTCGGAGTGCACGATCCGGCGCAACTGCCCGTCCTGCGGGTCGAGCCCGTCCAGGTGCAGGGTGAGCCCGCCGACCCGGACCGGCCGGTCGGTCCGCACCGGGCTCAGCGCGTCGAGCAGCCGGCTGCGGTACGGATAGCCGGCGGCGGCGAGCCGGGCCCCGCCGGGCAGCCGGACGACCGCGAGGGTGGCGGCATCCAGGACGGTCCGGGCCGGCGCCGCGAGACGGATGGGCATGCCGCACATCATCCCTTATCCTTGCTGTCTGCACGATTTAGTCACAATGACGGACAGGCCGTCCGCTGCGGCCGCGAGAACGGGGAGGCCGGCATGCGACAGCAGACGGTCCGGCCGGTCGACGCCGACGCGGTGCTGCGGGAGCGGCTGGACCGCTTCCTCACCGGCCGCGGCCTGACCGTCGAGCGGCTGCTGGCGCAGGTCGACGACGTCTTCGGCGAGCCGCTGCTGGTGGTGGCGGCCGGCTCGGTGCTCGCCGGCTTCGGCAACCCGTCCAGCGACCTGGACGTCTACGCGGTGGTCCCCGGCGAGGCCGCCTCCCTGCTGCCGCTGATGTCCTACCCGCACGACGCCCGGGTCGAGACCGTGCTGCACCAGGCGGAGCTGCTGCGCGAGCGGCACGAGGAGGTGCGCGCGCAGCCGTGGCCACCCCGGGCGACCTCCCCGGCCGGGACGCGGCGGCGCCGCCGGATCCTGGACAGCCTGTCCCGCTTCGGGCTCGGCCTCCCCGTCGCCGGCGACCCGCGGTGGCTCGGCTGGCGGGACCGGCTGGACGCCGACCTCGACGGCTGGCTGCGCTCCTGGTACGAGGTGGAGGCGGTGCGCAAGCTGGTGGTGGCCGGCTGGCTCGCCGCGGCCGACCCGCGGCTGGCCGCCCTGCGGGCCGGGGATGCCGTCCTGGCCGCGCTGGAGGTCCGCGCGCTGGCCCGCGGCGAGCGCTACTTCAAGGCCAAGTGGCTCGGCGAGAAGCTGGTCCGGCTCGGCGACACGGAGGGCCTGGCGCTGCTCGACGCGGCGCTCGCCCCGCCGCTGGAGGACCCGGTCGCCGCCCGGGCGTACGTGTCCCGGGCGGCCGAGCTGGTCGAGGAGCTGCTGGGCCCGGCCGACCGCGGCGGCTGGCGGGTCGTGCTGACCCCCGCGGCCGGGGTCGAGGCCCGCGCGTTCGGCGACCGTACGCTGGTCAGCCGCTGGCAGCTGCGCACCACCGCGGTCGCCACCGGCGACCTCCCGGCCGCGCTCGGCGGGGTCTCCGGCGGCGTCCCCGGAGAGGTTCCCGACGGGGTCTCCGGCGGCGTCTCCGGCGGGGTCTCCGGCGAGCAGGCGCCGCAGCCGCTGTGGGAGGCCCCGCTGGGCGAGCCGCTGCCGCCCGCGGTGGCCGCCCTGGTGCGCGGCGACCTGTGCTGGCTCGGCCTGCGGGACGCCGGGTGACCGCCCCGTCGGACCTGCGTCGGCACGTCGCCCACGTCACCATCGGCGGCGTCGGCCTGATGCTGGTCGTGCAGGCGACCCTGGAGGACGCCGAGGGCGCGGTGGCGGCCGGCCAGTGGCGGCTGGCCGCGGCCGCCGCCCGGGAGACCGTGCTCACCTGTCTCTACATCCAGAGCCTCGCGGTGGCCGGGGAGCCGGGCGGGTTCGAGGACATGACGACCAGCGACCCGTTCGCCGGGCTGCCGGACGAGGTGGTCGCCGCGGCGATGGCGCTGGCCCGCGAGGCGCCGGCGCTGCGGGCGGAGACCGCCGGGCCGTGGCTGGAGCGGCTGCGGGCGGTGGTCGCGGAGACCGAGCGGGGGCTGGGCCTGGGCGCGCCGGTGCCCCGGCTGCGGTCGCCGGAGGGCATGTTCGCCGCGCTGGCGCTCGCCCGGTCCTGGCTGCCCGCGGTCCGCGAGCTCGGCCTGCCGGCGATCTTCCCCGAGGAATGGACCACCGGCCTGTGACCGCCGCCGTCGTCCGGTCCGGCGGGCTCGCGGTCGAGCTGGCCGGGCCCGCGCCGCTGCCGCCGCGGGTGGCGCTGTTCGCCGCCGGGCTGTCCCGGCTGCTGCCGGCGCCCGCGGGCGGGCCCGGGACCCCGCTGCGGCTGGAGGTGGTCCGGGACGCCGGGGCGCTCGCCGCCGCCCGGTCCCGCTTCGAGCGCGGGACGCTGCCGGTCGGCGGGCTGCTCGGTGCGCTGCCGCAGAACGGCCACGTCCAGGTCCGGCTGGCCGATGACGGCGACACGGTGCTGCTGCGCTGGACCGACGCCGGGCTGCTGGAGGCGCGCCGGCACTCCGGTCGGGCGGTGCTGCACGCCGAGACGCCGGCGCCGCACCTGACCTGGATGTTGTGCTACCTGACCGCGACGACGTTCGCTCGGGCGGGGCTCTGTCACGCCGTGCACGGCTCGGTGGTGCGGCTGGCGGGGCGCAACGTCATGGTCGTCGGCGGCAGCTCCAGCGGGAAGACGACCCTGTCGCTGCTGCTGGTGGAGGGCGGCGCCGAGCTGGTCACCGAGGACGTGACCTACGTGGACCCGGCCGGCCGCTTCCTGCCGGTGCTGCTGCGCGACTACCTGACCGTCCGGGCCGGGACGTACGCGGCCATGCGGGACTTCTTCGCCGACCGGCTCGGCGGCTCCCTGGACGGCGCCTTCCCGACCGACCTGCCGCCGGAGGAGCTGTACGCGCTGGGCCGCGCCGGCCAGCGGATGGTGCCGATCGCCGCGCTGACCGGCGATCCGGCCGGGCGGGACCGACCGGAGCCGGTCGACCTGACGCTGCTGCCGGACGTGTCGCCGCGGCACACCGGGGTGCGCCTGGAGCCGGCCACCGTCGCCGGGGCGAACGCGCTGATCGCCGGCTCGCTGCCGCGGCTGATGCTGGACTGGGTCGGCGAGCTGCTGCCCCCGGACGCGCCCGGGCCGGCGGCGGCCGGCGGGCCGCTCCCGCCCGGCCACCCGGTGCTGCACGTCCGCCTCGGTCTGGACCACCGGGCACACCGCGCCGAGCTGCTGACCGCCCTGACCGCGCCCACCCCGGCCTGACCCCGCCCGTCCACCGCCCGCCGGCGCACCCCGGCGGGCGGTGGAACCCGGCCCGGGGGAACGGCGTTGAGGGGATCGATGGAGGAGAACGAGGCGCGGCGGGTCAGCGACCGGCTGCGGGAGCGTGGGGTCGACGCACACCTGGAGCGGCCGAGCATCTACCAGTTCGGCATCCGGGTGGCCCTGCCCGACGGCCGGCAGGCGATCTGGGACACCGACGGGACCGCCGGCCTGGAGGCCCAGGTGATGCTCAACGGGGTGCTCGTCGGCTTCGTCCCGCACATCGAGGGCTCGGAGCACTTCGACGAGGCGCAGACGATCGAGGCGATCCTGCACACCGACTACGACCGGCCGATCGCCCGCCGCCGGAGCACCCCGCCGCCGCCGGCCGCCCCGCTGCCCAAGCAGGGCGGCGTCTTCCGCCGGTTCCTGGGCGGTTTCCGGGAGAACTGACCCCGGCCGCGGGCCGCGCCGGCTCTCCGGCGTCCCCTACGGTCGGCGTAGCTCGGTCCCGACCAGCTCCCTCAGCGTGACCAGGGGCAGGGCCCCGGAGCCCAGCACGACGTCGTGGAACCGCCGGATGTCGAACGCCGCCCCCTGGCGCCCGCGGGCTTCCTCGCGCAGCGCGTGCATCTCCAGCTGCCCGAGCTTGTAGGACAGCGCCTGCCCCGGCCAGGCCAGGTAGCGGTCGACCTCCCGGGCGGCCTGCTCCGCCCGGACCGCGGTGTGCTGGGTGAGGTAGTCGATCGCGTCCTGCCGGCGCCAGCCCAGCGCGTGCAATCCGGTGTCCACGACCAGCCGGCAGGATCGCAGCGCGTCCTTGGCCTGCCGACCGAGCCGGTCGAGGTCGGTGCGGTAGAGACCCATCTCCTCGCCCACCTGCTCGGCGTACAGGCCCCAGCCCTCCTGGTAGGCGGGCGGCTGCCCGAGGCGCCGGAACGCGGGCAGGCCGGTGAGCCGGCGGGCGACCGCGATCTGCAGGTGGTGGCCGGGCACGGCCTCGTGGCAGGCGTCGACCACGGCGTCGAACCGGGCCCGGGTCTCCGGCGCCGAGGTGTTGACGTAGTAGACGCCGGGCCGGCTGCCGTCGTCCGCAGGCGGCCAGTAGTAGGCGGGCGGGGCGCTCTGCTCCTCCTGGGGCGGGGACGGCCGGACCGAGCAGGGCTGGTCGTGCCGCAGCCCGAACCACTCCGGGACCGCGGCCTCCGCCCGCTCGACCGCGTCCCGAGCGGCGGACAGCAGCTCTTCCGGGTCGGCGAACCGGGTGCCCGCGCCGGTGAACAACCGGCCGAGCGTGTCGGCCAGTCCGTCGCCGCCCAGCACCCGGCGGCCGGCCTCGGTCAGCTCGGCGTCGGTACGCGCCACCTCGGCCAGCCCGATCTCGTGCACCTGTCCGGCGGTCAGGTCCAGCGTGGAGAAGCCCCGGACCGCCCGTGCGTACAGCTCGGCGCCACCGGGCAGCGCGCCGAGACCGGCCCGGTCGTCCGGGCGGGCCCGGGGCAGCACCTCCTCGGCGAGCAGCACCCGCAGCCGGACGAAGGCCGGCAGCACCTCCCCGGTCACGATCGCGGCCAGCTCGGCCCGGCAGGCGTCCCGCTCCCGGTCCGACCAGTCGGCCCGCTCCGCCTGCGTCAGCCGGAGCAGCGGGGAGGAGGCGAGCGGGGCGCCCAGCACGCCGTCGATCTGTGCGATCACCCGCCGGACGAGCGCCGCGGGCGCGACCCGGCCGTCCGCGAGCGCACGACGGAGGCCGGCGCCGTACCGGTCGAGGTACGGCGGCATCGCCCGCCAGCGGCGCACCAGGTCCGCCCGCTGTGCCGCGTCGGCGACCGGCTGCCGCTCACCGGCGCCGGCCAGCACCATGACCGGACCCGCCATCGGATCGACGTTCCAGTCGGCATGCCGGGGGAGCTGCATCGCCAGCTCGGTGTCCAGGAAGGCCCGCAGCGCCGAGCGCGTCACCCGGTCCTCCGGGCCGAGCTGCTCGACCGGGACGGCCTCGACGCCGGCCCGCAGCTCCCGCAGCCGTCGCTCGGACACGTCCGCCGCGGCCGGGCCGTTGTCCGGCAGCAGCGCGTCGTACTCGTGGAAGCCCATGGCCGACGCATCCACCGGGTCCTCGGCCAGCACCGCGTCCCAGACCTTGCCGGCCAGCATCGCCACCGTCGCCCCGGCATCAGACATGGCCGGAGTCTACGCAATGACCGGGTCGTGCCGGTTCCGACGGGCTTGCCCGGACCGCGGCCCGCCGGGCAGTGCCGTACGCGCCCGGCCGGTCGCGTCGGTCAGCGGCCCGTCCCGGTCAGCCCGGCCGCCGGCAGCCCGCGCAGGGAGGCGTCGAGGACCTGGACGGTGTGGGCCAGGGCGATGGTGCCGCCGCCGCGGCGGCGCAGCGAGGACGCCACCTGCATCAGGCAGCCCGGGTTGGCGGTGACCAGCAGCCGGGCCCCGGTCGCCAGCACGTGCCCGGCCTTGCGGTCGCCCAGCTCGGCGGCCGGGCCCGGGTTGAGCAGGTTGTAGATCCCGGCCGAGCCGCAGCACAGCTCGGCCTCGGCGATCTCCCGCAGCTCCAGCCCCGGGATGCCGCGCAGCAGGTCGCGGGGCTGGGTCCGGACGCCCTGGGCGTTGGCCAGGTGGCAGGCGTCGTGGTAGGCGACCGTCACCGGCAGTGGGTGCCGGGGCGCGACCGGGCCGAGTTCGGTGAGCACCTCGGTCACGTCCCGGACCGAGGCGGCGAACCCGGCGGCCCGGTCGGCGTACGCGGGCTCGTCGGCCAGCAGGTCGGCGTACTCCTTCATCGAGGAGCCGCAGCCGGCCGCGTTGACCACCACCCGCTCCACCCCGGCCGCGGCGAACACGTCGATCAGCCGCCGGGCGAACGCCCGGGCCTCGGCCTCCCGGCCGTTGTGCACCGACAGCGCGCCGCAGCAGCCCTGCCGGCGCGGGATCAGCACGTCGCAGCCCTCCAGGGCCAGCACCCGGGCGGTCGCCGCGTTCACCTCGGGGAAGAACGCACCCTGCACGCAGCCGGTCAGCATCCCGACCACGGCCCGGCGCGGCCCGCGGGCGGCGACCCGCTCCGGCAGCACCGGCGCGCGGCGCACCGGCGGCGCGATCTCCTCCATCGTGGCCAGCACCGGTGGCAGCCGGTCCAGCAGCCCGGTGCGCCGCACCAGCCGCTGCAGCCCGGACCGCTGGTACGCCGCCAGCGGGCCGCGCAGCAGCCGCAGCCGGCGCGGGTACGGGAACAGCGCGAAGATCGCCCCGCGCAGCGCCCGCTCGCGGGCCGGCCGGCGGTGGTTGCGCTCGACCTGGCCCCGGGTGGCCTCGATCAGCCGGTCGTAGCGGACCCCGGACGGGCAGGCCGGCACGCACGCCATGCAGCCCAGGCAGCGGTCGAAGTGGGTGACCATCGAGTCCGACAGCGGCTCGCCCGACAGCCCCTGCGACATCAGGTGGATCCGGCCGCGCGGGGAGTCCATCTCCTCGCCCCACAGCGCGTACGTCGGGCAGGCCGGCAGGCAGAAGCCGCAGTGCACGCAGTCGGCGACCAGCGCCGGGTCGGGCGGGCGGTGCGCGTCGAAGGCGGGCATCCCCAGCGGCACCGGCGGCGGCGGGTCGGTGTCCCCGGTGCCGTGCGTGGCGTCGACGGTCACGTCAGATCCCTCCCACGAACCGCCCGGGGGCGAGCAGCGCCGCCGGGTCGAACCTGTCCTTGACCGCGCGCATCAGCTCCAGGCCCGGCACCGGCCCCCACCGGTCGACCCCCGGCCCGGCCGGCCCGGCCAGCACCACCACGCTGCCGCCCCAGGCCGGCGCGGCGGCCCGCAGCGCGGTCACCACCCGGCCGGCCGCGGCCGGGTCGTCGCCG
>CADCTP010000305.1 GCA_902805565.1 uncultured Mycobacteriales bacterium | reverse complement strand
GGCTGTGCGCCGCCCGAACGGCCACCCGGCCGCCGCGGCGCCGACCAGCACGTCCCCCGGCACCGACAGCGCGGCCGGCAGCCGGACGAGCTCGGCGAGGGTCCGCCAGCGACCCGGACCGGCGACCGGCGGTGGCGGCGCGGGCGTCGCCCGCACCCCGTGGACGGCCGCGATGTCCGCCGGCACGGTGCCGGCGCTCATGCCGCCGACCCGAGGCCCGCCGCCCAGTCGCACAGGTCGCGGAACTGTGCCTCGACCGAGTGCGTCCGCGCGCCGACCGGGTCCTTGAAGAAGAACGCCAGCTCGGCCAGCGGCCCGGACCGCCCGGCCCGGTGCGCCCGGGCGACCAGCCGGGCCAGGTCGAGCACCAGCGGCGCGGCCAGCGCGGAGTCGCAGCCGGCCCAGGTGAACTGCAGCGTCATCCGGGCGCCGAGGAAGCCCTCGAAGGACACGTGGTCCCAGGCGGTCTTCCACTCCCCCAGGTCCGGCACGTCGTCGATGTGCAGCGGTCCGGTGACCGGGTAGCCGAGCGTCTCGCTGACCACCTTGGCCTTGGACGCGATCTTGCTCCGCGCCACCGTGGGGTCCCCGAGGTTCGCGCCGTCCCCGCCGCCGAGCAGGTTGATCCCGGCCCAGGACCGGACCTTCAGCGCCCGGGCGGCGAACATCGGCGCCAGCGTGGCCTTGACCAGTGTCTCGCCGGTCTTGCCGTCGCTGCCGGCCCAGGGCAGGCCGCGCTCGGTGGCCAGCTCCGCGACCGCCGGCACCCGGGCCCCGACCGACGGGGTGAAGTCCACGTAGGAGCAGTCCGCGGTGAACGCGGCCCGGGCGTACAGCGCGGACGGCGGCAGCGGGTCCCCCGGCCGGTACGGCGGCTCGGTGGAGGCGACGTTGACCACCACCACCCGGTCCAGCCCGAGCCGGGACCGGAAGGACGCCAGGTCCTCGGCGAGCCGGTCCGGGCCGTCCCCGGCGGACACCCCGGGCCGGATCTCCGCCTCGGCCGCCCGCAGCTCGCCGCGGACCTGGTCGACGAGCCGATGCGCAAGCACCCCGCCGTCGGCCAGCAGCTGCGCGCGCTTCTCCAGCGGGATGCCGACCAGGTCGTGCCCGCCGAACACCAGGTCCCCGTACGCCGGCAGCCCGGCCGCGGCGAACTGCGGCAGCTCGGTGACGCAGCCGACCGGGTCGACCAGCCCGCCGGCCAGCGCGGCCGCCCCGCAGACCGCGGACGTGGCCACGGATCCTCGCGCGCCCACCAGCCACACGCCCGTGCGGAAGGAAGATGAACCCATGGCGACTCCTCGGTCTGCGGGGGCAGGACGTCTGCCGGGCGCGGTCCGGCCGGAGTCAGGAGCCGGTCGCGTCCGGGTGCGGTGCGGTCAGCGCGCTCCCAACAGGTGCTCGAGGGCGAGCTGGTCGAGCCGTTCGTAGTGCATGCCGCGGGCCCCGGCGGCCTCCGGGTCGAAGTCCGCGTCGGACCCGGCGAGCGCCTCCCAGCCCTCGCCCGGCGACAGCGTGGGCTCGGCCAGGTCGGCCACCCGTGCCGCGGCCAGGGCCTCGGCGACCTCCGGGTCGGCCCGGAAGGCCTCCGCCCGCTCCTTGAGCAGGAGGTAGGTCCGCATGCAGCCGGCCGCCGACGCCCACACGCCGGAGACGTCCTCGGTCCGCGGCGGCTTGAAGTCGAAGTGCCGCGGTCCGGTGTAGACCGGCCCGGTGCCGCCGGCCCCCTCCAGCAGGTCGACGGTGAACAGCGCGGACTTGACGTCCCCGGTGCCGAACCGCAGGTCCTGGTCGTACTTGATGCCGTGCTGGCCGTTGAGGTCGATGTGGAAGAGCTTGCCGGCCCACAGCGCCTGCGCGATGCCCATCGTGTAGTTCAGGCCGGCCATCTGCTCGTGCCCGGTCTCCGGGTTCACCCCCACCAGCTCGGGGTGCTCCAGCCGCTCGATGAAGGCCAGGGCGTGGCCGACCGTGGGCAGGAAGATGTCCCCGCGCGGCTCGTTCGGCTTGGGCTCCAGCGCGAACCGGATGTCGTAGCCGCGGTCGAGCACGAACGAGCACAGCAGGTCGAACGCTTCCTTGAACCGGTCGTACGCGGCGTGCAGGTCCTTGGCGGCGTCGGACTCGGCGCCCTCGCGGCCGCCCCACATGACGTACGTGGAGGCGCCCAGCTCGGCGGCCAGCTCGATGTTGCGCATCACCTTGCGCAGCGCGAACCGGCGCACGTCCCGGTCGTTGGCGGTGAACGCACCGTCCTTGAACACGGGGTGGGTGAAGAGGTTGGTGGTCATCATCGGGACCGTCATGCCGGTCGCGGACAGGGCGTCCGTGAACCGGGCGATGATCTTGTCGCGCTCCGTCGCCGAGGACCCGTACGGGACCAGGTCGTCGTCGTGGAACGTCACGCCGGCGGCGCCCAGCTCGGCAAGCCGGTGCACCGACTCCACCGGGTCCAGCGGCGCCCGGGTGGCGTCGCCGAACGGGTCTCGGCCGAGCCAGCCCACCGTCCAGAGCCCGAAGGTGAACCGGTCTTCCTTGGTCGCGACCGGGGTCAGGGTCGTCACAGCTCCTCCACTTCCGTCCAGCAGCCGCGGTCGGCGGCCGAACGCTGCACCGCGTCCAGGACGAGCTGCACCTGCAACCCGTCGTCGAACGACGGTAGCGGGTCGTGACCGGCGGCGACCGCGTCGACCAGGTCCTTGACCTCGTGGACGAACGTGTCGCCCCAGCCGAGCATGTGCCCCGGCGGGTACCAGCCGTCCAGGTAGGGGTGGCTCGGCTCGGTCACCACGACCCGGCGGAAGCCCTGCAGCTCCGGGTCCTCGGTGCCGTCGAGGTACTCCAGCTCGTTGAGCCGTTCCAGGTCGAAGGCCAGGCTGCCGGTGGAGCCGTTGATCTCGACCCGGATGCAGTTCTTGCGGCCGGTGGCGAAGCGGGTCGCCTCGTACGTGGCGATCGCCCCGCCGTCGAGCCGGCCGAAGAACAGCGCGGCGTCGTCCACGGTGACCTCGCCCATCCCGGTGCCGCCGGAGGCGGACAGCCCGGAGGACGCGCCCGGCAGCGGGCGCTGCTTGACGAACGTCTCCAGCAGCGCGTTCACCCCGGTCAGCCGCTGGCCGGTGACGTACTGGGTGAGGTCGACGATGTGCGCGCCGATGTCACCGAGGGCACCGCTGCCGGCCTCGTCCGCGACCAGTCGCCAGACCAGCGGGAACTCCGGGTCGACGATCCAGTCCTGCAGGTACTGGGCGCGGACCTGCCGGACGGTGCCGATCTTCCCGGCGGCGACCAGCTGCCGGGCGAAGGTCACCGCCGGCACCCGCCGGTAGTTGAACCCCACCATCGACCGGACCCCGGCGGCCCGGGCCTCCCGGGCCGCCGCCGCCATCGCCCGCGCCTCGGCCACCGTGTTGGCCAGCGGCTTCTCACACAGGACGTGCTTGCCCGCCGCCAACGCGGCCGTCGCGATCTCGGCGTGACTGGAACCCGGCGTGCAGATGTCGACCACCTGCACGTCGTCGCGCTGCACCACCGCCTTCCAGTCCGTCTCCACCGACGCCCAGCCGAGCCGGTCGGCGGCCGCGGCGGCCGCCTCCCGGTTACGTCCACACAGGACGGCCATGCGCGGGTTCAGCGGGAGGTCGAAGACCCGGCCGGCGGTGCGCCAGGCCTGTGAGTGGGCGGCACCCATGAAGGCGTAGCCGACCATGCCGACTCCCAACTGGGCCGACGCCGGCGTGTCCGGAGTGGACATCTAGCGACTCCTCTCAGGACTCGAAACCGAGCGACAGGTACTGGTCCACGTTCTCCTTGGTGATCGTCTCCGAGGCGAGCGTGATGGATTTGGGCACCTGCTTCTCCACCAGGTCGGACAGGCCCTTGTTCTGGGCGATCAGCCGGGCCAGCGAGATGGCCGAGGAGGCCATCGACGGGCTGTAGGTCACGGTCGCCTTGAGGACGCCCTTGTCCTCCTTGATCAGCCGCATGGCGTTGGCGGAGCCGGCCCCGCCGACCATGATGAACTCGCTGCGGTTGGCCTGGTTGATCGCGGCCAGCACGCCGACGCCCTGGTCGTCGTCGTGGTTCCACACCGCGTCGATCTTCCGCTGCGCCTGCAGCAGGTTGGCCGTCACCTGCTGGCCGGACTCGACGGTGAACTGGGCCGCCTGCCGCGCGGTGACGTTGAAGCCGTACTTGGCCAGCGTCTCCGCGAAGCCGCGGCTGCGGTCCTGGGTGAGCTGCAGGCTGTCGATGCCGGCGATCTCGACGATGACCGGGTTGGCCACGCCCTTGGACTTCATCTGCTCGCCGATGTACGTCGCGGCGGCGACCCCCATGCCGTAGTTGTCACCCTTGATGAGGGTCCGGTACGCCTGCGGCGTGTCGAACTCCCGGTCCAGGTTGACCACCGGGATGCCGGCGTCCATGGCCTTGCGGGCGACCGCGGTCAGCGCCTTGCCGTCGAAGGGCAGGATGACCAGCGCGCCGACCTTCTTGTCGATGAGCGTCTCCACCGACGAGATCTGCCGGGTCACCTCGTTGGTGGCCTCGACCGGCTCGAAGGTGACGTCGGAGAACCGCTTGGCAGAGTCCGCGGCGTTCTTGCTGATCGCGGCGATCCAGCCGTGGTCGGACTGCGGGCCGGAGAAGCCGATGGTCACCTTGGTGCCGGGCGCGGCGTTGTCGTTGCTCCCGGTCGCGACCTGGCTGTTGTCGTTGGTGGCCTCGCCGGTGTCGTTGCTGGTGCAGGCGGCCAGCAGAGCGCCGGCGCCCACCACCCCGCCGACGGCCAGGAACCGCCGCCGGTCGAACCCGGCGGGACGGAGGTCTGTCATGGAGCGCTCCTTCGATGGATGCGCCCGGAACCCGGGCAGTGAGGGATCGGCGCGGCACTGCTCACGGCGGGATCGACGGCGCGCCGGCGCCGAGTCCGCCGGGTGGGTCAGGGGGACGAGGCTCGGCTGCGGCGCTGCAGGAGCACCGCGGCGACGATGATGAGGCCCTTGGCGATGTTCTGGACCTCGGTGGGCAGGTTGTTCAGCACGAACAGGTTGGTGATCGTGGTGAAGACGAGGACGCCGAGGATCGACCCGATCAGGGTGCCGCGGCCGCCGGTGAGCAGGGTGCCGCCGATGATGACCGCGGCGATGGCGTCCAGTTCGTACAGGTCGCCGTGGGTGCTGGAGCCGGTCGTGGTCCGGGCCATGATCATCACCGCGGCGATGCCGCAGCAGAGGCCGGAGACCACGTAGAGCAGTGCGGTGTGGCGGCGGACGTCGATGCCGGCCAGCCGGGCCGCCTCGGGGTTGCCGCCGACGGCGAACGTGCGCCGGCCGAAGGTGGTGCGGTTGAGGACGACCCAGCCGACCGCGATGACCGCGGCGAACAGGTAGACCAGCAGCGGGATGCCGAGCACCTCGGTGGTCGCGATGTCGTTGATCGCGTCCACGGTGACGAGCTGGGTGCGCCGGTCGGACAGCGACTGCGCGAGCCCGCGGGCCGAGACCAGCATGGCCAGCGTGACGATGAACGCCACCAGCCGGCCGTACGCGATGAGCACGCCGTTGACCAGCCCGGCTCCCATGCCGACCAGCAGGGCGCAGAGCACCATCACCACCGGGCCGTAGTCCTGGGTGGCGAGCGTGGTCGCCCACACCGAGGACAGGGCGACCAGCGCGCCGACCGACAGGTCGATGCCGCCGCCGATGATGACGAAGGTCATCCCGACCGTCACCACGCCGATGATCGACGCGCTGACCAGGATGTTCAGCAGGTTGCTGCGGGTGAGGAACGCGCCGTCGGTGGTCGCGACGCCGACGATCGCGAGGATCACCAGCACCCCGACCAGGCCGAGGTTGCGCACCTCGGACAACCGGCCGCCGAGCCGGGGCGACGCGGTGGCCGACGCGGCCTGCTCCACCCGCCCCTGTTCGTCCGCGGGCGGGACCTCGACGGCCGCCGGCGCCTCCGTGCGATCGGTCATGCCACCGCTCCTTCCATGACCAGGTCGAGAACTGCCGACTCGTCGATCTCGTCCGCCGGGCCCGCGTGCACGACCCGGCCCTCCCGCACGACCAGGACCCGGTCGGACAGGCCGAGCACCTCGGGGATCTCACTGGAGACCAGCAGCACGCCGACGCCGGAGTCGGCCAGGTCCCGCACCAGCCGGTAGATCTCGGTGCGGGCGCCGACGTCCACGCCGCGGGTCGGCTCGTCCAGGATCAGCAGCCGGCAGCCGCGCAGCAGCCATCGGGCCAGCACCACCTTCTGCTGGTTGCCGCCGGACAGGGTCCGCACCACCCGCTTCGGGTCGGCGGGGCGGACGTCGAGCTGCTCGGCGACCCGCGCCGCCTCGGCCAGCTCCCGGCCGCGCTGGACGAACCCGCCGCGGGAGAACCGGCCGAGGCTGGACACCGAGACGTTCTGGAAGACCGGCTCGTGCAGCAGCAGGCCCTGGCTCTTGCGCTCCTCCGGGGCCAGGCCCAGGCCGGCCCGGATCGCGGCCCGGACCGAACCGGACCGCAGCGCCTTCCCGTCCACGGTCACCGTGCCGGCGTCGGCCTTGCGGGCGCCGTACACGGTCTCCAGGATCTCGCTGCGGCCCGAGCCGACCAGCCCGGCCAGGCCGACAATCTCTCCACTGTGGACGGAGAACGACACGTCCTGGAACTCGCCCCGCCGGGACAGCCCCTCGACCCGGAGGATCTCGGTCGCGCCGGCCGGGGCGGCGGTGGCCCGGGGGAACGCGTACTCCACGTTCCGGCCGGTCATCAGCCGGACCACCTCGGGCGTCGGGGTGTCGGCCGGGAGGCCGACGGCGACGGTGCGGCCGTCCTTCAGGACGGTGACCCGGTCGCCGATCTGGCGGATCTCGTCCAGCCGGTGCGAGATGTAGACCACGGCCACGCCGTCCGCGGTGAGCTGGCGGATCACCCGGAACAGGTTCGCCACCTCGCCGGAGTCCAGCACGGCCGAGGGCTCGTCCATCACGATCAGCCGGGCGTGGTGGGACAGCGCCCGCGCCATGCTCACCACCTGCTTGCCGGCCGCCGACAGCGACCCGACCTCGCGGGTGGGGCGGATCCCCGGGTGGCCGAGGCGATCCAGCAGGACGCGGGTGGCGTCGTTCATCGCGCCGCGCCGGCTGAAGCCGAGGGTCGCGGGCTCGTGGCCGAGGAAGACGTTCTCCGCGACGGTCAGCCCGTCGACCAGGTCCAGCTCCTGGTAAATCGTCGCCAGCCCGGCCCGCAGCGCCGCGACCGGGGTGCCGAACGCCACCGGGGCGCCCTGCCAGCGGACCTCGCCGGAGTCGGCGCGGTGCGCGCCGGACAGGACCTTGATCAGCGTCGACTTGCCGGCGCCGTTCTGGCCGAGCAGGCAGTGCACCTCGCCGGCCAGGACCTCCAGGTCCACCCCGTCGAGCGCACGGACGCCGGGGAACTCCTTGACCACGCCGCTGACCGTCAGCAGTGCGTCCATTCGCCCACCTTTCGGTCACCCAGCCGTAACACTGGGGCGGTGTCGCGAACGCTAGAGGAGGGCCGAGTCGGCGCACAAGCACTTCGACCCAGACCGTTACCAACTTTCGTACGGAGCAGGACGAAGTCGGCGTGTCAGCCTTCGGACACGGCGTTTCGCCGGGGGTGTGGGCGGCACTGTGTCCCGATAAGGCAATCACCCTGAGTGATGAGCCGAGGACATCTTCCCGCCGCGAACGAAAGTCGATACGGTCGCGGTGAAACATGGCCGATACCGGGCGACGACCGCCCGGACCGCCCGGTCCGGGCCCCCCGCTCCGACCGAGGGAGATCGCGCATGTGCACCGACGACCACCACGACACCCCCGGTCCCGAGGACATCGCCCGGCTGTTCAGCCGCCGCGGCTTCCTCCGTACGGCCGCCGCGGGCGCCGCCGTCGCCGGGGTCGCCGGCACCGCGGGCGCGCTGGCCGCACCGGCGTCCGCCGCCCCACCGGCCGCGTCGACGGCCCGGCACGGCGGCCGCGGCCGGGTGCCGGCCGGAAAGATCAGCATCCAGCTCTACACGGTACGTAACCAGATCGCCGTGGACTTCGACGGCACCCTCGACCGGCTCGCCGAGATCGGCTACCGCCGGGTCGAGCACGCCGGCTTCGTCGGCCGCAGCGTGCGGGAGTTCAAGGCCGCGCTGGACGCGCGCGGCATCTGGGCGTCCTCCGGCCACGTCGGCATCCCGCAGCCCTTCGACGCCGCCGCCTGGGCCGCCGCGCTGGCCGACGCGAAGGTGCTGGGCGCCAAGTACATCGTCCACCCGTACTTCGGGGCCGACGCCGACGGGCCGATCCGGGACCGGGCCCGCTGGTCGGCGTTCGCCGCCGACCTGAACAAGGCCGGCCGGATGGCCCGGCAGGCCGGGCTGCGGTTCGGCTACCACAATCACAACGCCGAGTTCCTGCCGCTGTCCGACGGCTCCGGCCGGACCGGCTACGACATCCTCGTCGCCGAGACCGACCCGCGCCACGTGCACTTCGAGGTCGACCTCTACTGGGCCTGGCGCGGCGCGGTCGACCCGGTCGACCTGTTCCGGCGGATCGGCCGGCGGGTCCTGCAGTACCACGTCAAGGACATGGCCGTGAGCGGGTCCTTCGCCGACCCGGGCACCGGGCTGATCGACTTCGGCCGGATCTTCCGGGCGCACGCGGTCGACGAGTACATCGTCGAGCGGGACGACGCCGGCTCCCCGCCGCGCACCCCGGCCGACGCACTGGTCACGGCCCAGGTCGGCCACGACTTCCTCCGTACGGTGCGGTTCTAGCACCGTGTCCGCGTAAGACAACTCGTGGAGGGAGGGGCGGTCCGGTCGGGGGCCGCCCCTTTCCGCATCCGGGCGCCGGTCAGCCGGCCTTCGGCGGCTGGCCGGCGGGCCGGCTGGCGGAGAAGACCCGGTCGCTGATCAACCGGGCCGCGCCCACCACGCCGGCCTCGCCGCCCAGCTCGGACAGCACGATCGGCATGTTGCCGGTGGCCAGCGGCAGCGACCGCCGGTAGACCACCCCGCGGATCTCCGCGAGCAGGGCGTGCCCGATGCCCGCGACACCGCCGCCGATGACGACCAGGCCGGGGTTGAAGAAGCTCACCAGGCTGGCGAGCACCTGGCCGACCCGGCGGCCACCCTCCCGGATCATCGCCACCGAGACCGGGTCGCCGACCGCGGCCGCCGCGGCCACGTCCGCGGCGGTCAGCGCGCCGGTCCGCTCCAGCAGCGCGGCCAGCTCCGGGGACCGGTCCGTCCGGGCCGCGGCCAGCGCGTCCCGGGCCAGCGCGGTGCCGCCGAAGAACGCCTCCAGGCAGCCGGTGTTGCCGCAGGTGCACATCGGCCCGGTGTCGTCGACCCGGATGTGCCCGATGTCCCCGGCGCTGCCGGACACCCCGCGGTAGACGTCGCCGCCGACCACGATCCCGCACCCGACGCCGGTGCCGATCTTCACGAAGAGGAAGTCGTCGACGCTCCGGGCGATCCCGGCGTGCTTCTCGCCGAGCGCCATGATGTTCACGTCGTTGTCGACCAGCACCGGGCAGCCCAGCTCGGAGGAGAACGCCTCCCGCACCGGGAAGTGGTTCCACCCCGGCATGATCGGCGGGGACACCGGGAAGCCCTCGGCGTAGCTGACCGGCCCGGGCACGCCCGCCCCGGCCCCGGCGAACGCCGGCGCGGTGCCGGTGGCCCGCAGCTTGCCGACGAGGTCCATCGCCCGGCCGATCACCACCTCCGGGCCCTGCCGGACGTCGACCGGCTCGGCCTCCCGGGCCAGCACCCGCAGCTCGCCGTCGGTGACGGCGACGTCGATCGAGGTGGCGCCGATGTCGATGCCGAGGAACCGGATGCTCCGGGCGATCCGCACGATCGAGGACCGCCGGCCGCCGCGGGAGGCGGCCAGCCCGGCCGTCTCCACCAGCCCCAGGTCGGCCAGCCGGTCCAGCTCGACCGCCAGCCGGGAGCGGGACAGCTCGACCGCGTCGCCCAGCTCGGCCCGGGACCGCGGACCGTCGTCACGCAGCAGCCGCAGCAGCTTCGCCTGCTGCGCGTTGTCCGGCCGCACCACCGCCATGTGCGGCACGGTACGCGTCCCGCTCCCCACCCGCTCCCACCTGCCCCTCCTGCGTCGCGCGCCGGACCGGGCCGGTGCACGGCCGCGGCCCGGCGGGCCGCGCGGATCCCGCCCGAGCGTGCCGGTCGGGTCAGCGCAGCAGCGGGTCCGCCTTCGCCAGCACCTCGGCGTACGCGGCTCGCAGCGCGGTGGCCGGCGCGGCGTCGCGCAGCGCCTCGGCCGGGACCGGCCAGGCCGGCGGCTCGGCCTCCCCGGAGAGCGTCCACGCGGCCTGCCGGGCGGCGCCGAGCGCGACGTACTCGGCCGGCTCGGGCAGGGCCACCGGGACCCCGAGGACCGCCGCGGCCAGCGCCCGCAGCGCGGCCGACCGGGCCCCACCGCCGACCAGCAGCGCCCGGCCGATCGGCACGCCCTGCGCGCGCAGCGCGTCCAGCCCGTCGGCCAGCCCGCACAGCAGGCCCTCCACCGCGGCCCGGGCCAGCGTGGCCGGGGTGGCGTTGCCCCGGGACAGGCCGGTGAGCAGCCCGCGGGCGCCGGGCAGGTCCGGGGTGCGCTCGCCGTCCAGGAACGGCAGCAGCACCAGGCCGCCGCTGTCCGGCGCGGACAGCGCCAGCTCGTCGAACCGGGCCAGGTCCACGCCGAGCAGGGTCGCCGTCGCCGACAGCACCCGGGCCGCGTTCAGCGTGCAGACCAGGGGCAGGTGCCGGCCGGTGGCGTCGGCGAAGCCGGCGACGTACCCGGTGGGGTCGGCGGTCGGCGCGTCGCTCACCGCGGCGACCACGCCGCTGGTGCCGATCGACACGGTGACGTCCCCCGGCAGCTGCCCCAGCCCGAGCGCCGCCGCCATGTTGTCCCCGGTGCCCGGCCCGAGCAGCGCCCCGGCCGGGGTGCGGCCGACCGGCTCGGCCGGCCCGGCGACCGGCGGCAGCTCCAGCTCGCGGCCGAAGGCCATCCGCAGCAGATCGGTGCGGTAGTCCCCGGTGGCGGCCGACCAGTAGCCGGTGCCGGAGGCGTCGCCCCGGTCGGTCCGGGCGGCGGCCACGCCGTCCGTCGACAGCAGCGCGGTGAGCCAGTCGTGCGGCAGCAGCACCCGGGCGACCCGCGCCGCGTGCTCCGGCTCGTGCTCGGCCAGCCACCGCAGCTTGGTGATCGTGAAGCTGGCCACCGGCACCAGGCCGACCGCGTCCGCCCACGCCGCGGGGCCGCCCAGCTCCCGGACCAGGTCGACCGCGGCCCCGGCCGAGCGGGTGTCGTTCCACAGCAGGGCCGGGCGGACCACCGCGCCCGCCTCGTCCAGGGCGACCATCCCGTGCTGCTGGCCGCCGACCGCCACCGCGGCCACCCCGTCCAGCAGGCCGTCCGCCGACGCCCGCTCGAACGCCGCGGCCCAGACGGCCGGGTCCACCTCGGTCGCGTCCGGGTGCGGGGCGGAGCCGGACCGCACCACCGCCCCGGTCCCGGCGTCGCAGACCACGACCTTCGTGGACTGGGTCGAGCAGTCGATGCCGGCGACGAGGGTGCGCATGCACCGATCTTCCGGCACCGGGCCGCCGCCCGTCACGTACGGGCGGCGCGGGACTCCCGTACCCGGCCCGCACCGGCACCGCTCCCCGGCCGCGACCGGCGGGGCGGTCAGGCCCCCGTCAGACCCCGAGCTCGACCCGGGCCTGCGCCACGTACGCCGCCGCGGCCTCGCGCACTGCCGGGTCGTCGGTGTCCACGCCCGGGTCGAAGACCAGCTGCCAGCTGATCCCGTCCCGGCCCGGCACCCGCCGGCCCACCACCCGTACGCCCCGGCGCGGCCCGTCGAGCGGCAGCGGGTGGTGCCGGGTGAAGGCGATCGCCTTCTGCACCCGCACCCGGACCGTGTTGGGCAGGTCGCGCGGGACGGTCACCCGGACCGCGCGCGGGGTCTGCTCCACCAGCACGCCGTCGCCGGTGTCCACCGCCGGGACCAGCGTGAGGATGCCGTTCTTCCAGGTGGCCTTGTCGACGAGGTGCCACGGCAGCCGCTCCTCGTACCCGGGCAGCCAGAGCCCCAGCGGCGTGGCCACCACCGGCCCGCTCGCCGTGTCGGCCCAGGTGAGGACCCGCTCGTCGCGGTCCAGCCGGGTGACCGCCTCGGCCGGTGGCTTCTCCCGGCGCCCGAACAGCTTCATACCCCTCCCATCGCCTGTTCCCGCAGCCCGCGGCCGAACTGCTCCAGTGCCACCAGCTCGCCGAAGAGCCGGACGTGCTCCTCGGGCTGCTCGACCGGGTTGACCCGCTGCAGCCGCGAGCGCAGCGTCTTGATCTGCCGGGCCACGCCCAGCTCGCGCAGCCGCGCCAGCAGGGTGGCCACGTACCGCTCGTCCGGGGCGCCGCTGGTGCGCGGCCGCTCCACCGCCAGCTCCGACAGCGCCGAGCGGACCACCAGGTCCGGGCAGAACTCGCCGATCCGCTCCACCCACAGCGCCCCGGACACCGCTCCGGAGGCACCGCCGGCGCGGGCGATGGCGGTGCGGACCGCCGCGTACGTCGGCTCGGTGAAGGCGGCCTCGTCCAGCGCGTCGAACACCGGCCCGGCCAGCTGCGGCACCTGCACCGCCAGCTTGAGCACCTCGCGCTCCACGGCGACCGCCGGGTCGTCCGGGCTGGGCCGCCGCGGGCCGCGGCGCTGCGGCTGCCCCTCCCCCGCCAGCTCCATCACCCGGGCCAGCACCGGCTCGACCTCCATGCCGAGGTCGCCGGCCAGGCGGCGGGCGTACTCCGGGCGCAGCGCGCGGTCCTTGATCTTCGCCACCATCGGCGCCGCCCGCTCCAGCGCCCGCACCCGGCCCTCGGCGGTGTCCAGGTCGAAGTCCTTCAGCTGGGCCCGGACGGCGAAGGACACCGCCGGCTGCCGGCGGGCGACCAGGTCCCGGACCGCGGTGTCCCCCTTGGCCAGCCGCAGGTCGCACGGGTCCATCCCGGACTCCTCGACCGCGACGAACGTCTGCATCACGAACCGCTGGTCCTCGGTGAACGCCCGCAGCGCCGCCCGCTGCCCGGCCTCGTCCCCGTCGAAGACGAAGACCATCTCGCCGGCGAACTCGTCGGAGTCCAGCAGCAGCCGGCGCAGCACCCCGATGTGCTCGGTGCCGAACGCCGTCCCGCAGGTCGCCACCGCCGTCGGCACCCCGGCCAGGTGGCAGGCCATCACGTCGGTGTAGCCCTCGACCACCACCGCCTGCCGGCGCCGGGCGATCTCCTTCTTGGCCACGTCGGCGCCGTAGAGGACCTGCGACTTGTGGTACAGCGGCGTCTCGGGGGTGTTGAGGTACTTCGCCTCGATACGGTCGTCGTCGTACAGCCGGCGGGCGCCGAAGCCGACCACGTCGGCGGAGATGTCCCGGATCGGCCACAGCAGCCGCCGGTGGAAGCGGTCGATCAGCGAGCCGCGGTCGGTCTTCTTGGCCAGCCCGGCCGTGGTCAGCTCGGCCTGGGTGAACCCCTTGTCCAGCAGGTACGACGTCAGCGCGTCCCAGCCGGCCGGGGCGTACCCGCAGCCGTACGTCGCCGCGGCGCTCTGGTCGAAGCCGCGCTCGGTGAGGAACCGCCGGGCCGGCTGCGCCTCGGCCGCGGTGATCAGCTGCTCGGCGTAGAACGCGGCGGCCAGCCGGTTGGCCTCCACCAGGCGGGTGCGCTGGCCCTGCGGCCGGGACGGGGCCGAGCCGCCCTGCTCGTACCGCAGCCGGACGCCGGCCCGGTCGGCCAGCCGCTCCACCGCCTCGGCGAAGCTCAACCCGTCCGTGCGCTGCACGAACGCGATGACGTCCCCGCCCACGCCGCAGCCGAAGCAGTGCCACAGGCCGCGGGCCGGGGTGACGTTGAAGGACGGCGACTTCTCGTCGTGGAACGGGCACAGTCCCTTGAGGTTGCCGCCGCCGGCGTTGCGCAGGGCGACCCGGTCGCCGATGACGTCCTCGACCGCGGACCGTTCCCGAACGAGCGCGATGTCCTCGTCCCTGATCCGCCCTGCCACCGGACGATCCTATGCCCGCTCCGGATGCCCCGCCCCGACCGCGTCCAGGTCCCGCACGGCGAAGCGGTGGTGCTCCCCACTCCTCCTCGAGGATCGTGTGCAGGCAGGAGCGGACCGTCTCGGGTGGTCGGGCAGCCAGAGGTCGGTCCGCGCCGCTGCCAGCCCGTCCGGGGTCACGGTGGCGAGGAAGTCGCGCACCATCGCGACCCGGCCGGCCCGGGCCGCCAGCACCTGCGGGTACGACGGCGGCACCGCCGTGAACACCGACCGGTCCGGTCCGGTGGCCGCGGCGCCGGCGTCGGCCAGGCCGAGCGGGTGGTACGGCTGGTCGATCCGCAGCACCGCCCGGCCCAGCCAGGTGTCCGTGGCCATGACCAGGTGCCGCAGCGTCTGCGCGAACGACCACTCGCCGCCGACCGACACGTCGACCGTGCCGGCCGGCATCCCGGCGACGCGGTCGACGGTGGCCGCCCAGGTCGACGCCGCGCATCACCACGCCGTCGAGGTAGGACTCACGGATGCGCGCGCCGCGCAGGTCGGCCCCGACGAACCGGGCCCCGCGCAGCCGGTCGGACTTCCCGAAGGCGGCAGGAGGCGTCCCGGCCGGGTCGGCGTGCGGATCCATCAGCAACCCCCGGAGGACAGGCGCGGGCCTGGCCACCGGGGATCGTAGGTCAGCCGTCGCCTCCGCGGTCGATCGGCGGCACTGGCTCGACCAGCGGCCGCGGCTGCGGGTCCGGCACCGCCAGCGCGGCCCGGTGCCGGGTCACCCGGTGCGCCGCCAGCCCGACGCCGAGCAGCGCGAGCGGGTAGAGCAGGACCCAGCCGAAGCCGGCCAGCACAACCACGATCGGGATGCCGCCGACCACCGCCACCACCCGGTGCCACCAGCGCCCGAACAGCACCGTGTACGCGCCGACCGAGGCCACGTAGCCGACCACGAAGCAGGACGCGGACAGCTTGAACACCGTGTCCAGCTCGATCAGGCCGACCGCCTCGGCCGCCACGACCAGGCCGAACATCGCCGCGGCCAGCACCACGGCGTTAGTCGGGGCGCCGCGCCGCTCGTCGACCCGGGTCAGCGTCCAGGGCAGCAGCCGCTCCCGGGCGGTGCCGAACGCGATCCGGGAGGTGGCCCAGACGCCGCCCATCAGCGTGGAGAAGATGATCAGGCAGCCCAGCACCGAGGCCGCGGCGGCCGCCCCGTCGCCCAGGACGTTGCGCAGCACCCCGACCACCGGGGCGGTCCGCAGCAGCTCGTCGTCGGGGTCGACCGCGACCTGGACCGCGGCGGCCACGCCCACGTAGAGCAGGACGATGACCACGAAGGAGACCCCGACCGCGATCGGCAGGTCCCGCTTGGGGTTGCGGTATTCCTCGGTGGTGGAAGCGACCAGCTCCCAGCCGGTGAAGGCGAAGAACACCAGCCCGACCGTGGGCAGCAGTTCCGGCAGCCCCTCGGGCGCGGTGATGTCCCCCTCGGCCACGAACCCCGGGTCCACGAACGGCACCAGCGCCACCACCGCAATGAGCACCACCAGCAGCACGGTGACGGCGGTCTGCAGGCCGCCGGCCAGCCGGGAGCCCAGCGCGTTGAGGAAGCAGGTCAGGACCAGGTACGCCACCGAGGCGACGGTGGACAGCGAGTCGTCAATGAGCGCGCCGACGTAGTTGCCGCCGGTCAGGGCCATCGCCGCCCCGCCGAACGCGCACGCCCCGAGCAGCACGTACGCGATCGCCGCCATGCCGGGCCGGCCGAACGCCTGCCCGGTGAATCCGACCACGCCGCCGGCGTTCGGGTACGCCGAGCCGAGGGCGGCGAACACGACCAGCAGCGGCAGCACCACCGCGCCCGCCAGCACCCAGGCGTACACGGCCGAGGAGCCGGCTTCGGCGTAGGCCAGGCCGGGCAGCACCAGCAGCCCGCTGCCGACGATCATGCTGATCGACACGCCGACCCCGCGGGTGACGGTCAGGGTCTTGTGCAGGTCGCCGGCGGCGAGCTCGCCGGCTGGTGAGTCGGTGGTCATCTGGTCGCCGGACCTCCGGCCGGCTGCTGCGGACGCACGAGCACCCGCTCCCCGTCGTGCACGGCCAGCAGCGGGACCGTCCCGCCGGCCGCGCACTCCAGCGGCCGGTCGAAGGTCTGCACGGCCTGCCTCCAGTGCGACTGCGGATTTTCCGCGACATCGTTGCACAGGGTCACACCGGGCGAGAGGGCGAGCTCGAACCACATCACCACCGCGTGCGCGCGGCCGCCCGCGGTCACCGGGACCTCCAGGTGCACCTCGGCCGGGCCGGGCCGGGTGCTGAAGTCCACGTCGAGCACCGGGAACGGGTCGGTCAGCGGGGTGTGCTCGTACTGGTGGACGTAGGTGGAGAAGTACTCCAGCGAGCGGAGCTGGGCGAAGGCCGACAGGTCGAAGCCGGCCACCTCGGTGACCGAGTTGCGGGCCCAGATCTGCTCGCTGTCGACCAGCTGCGCCCACAGCCGGGCCGAGCCGGGCACCAGCCGGGAGTCCGGCCGCAGCAGCTCCCGGCGGGCGTGCGCGAGCACCGGCAGCACGTGCTCGCCGAGCAGGCCGCAGTCGAAGATCTCGGTGACCAGCACGTCGGCCCGGTCCGGCAGCTCGACGCCGACCCGCAGGTCGGTGGACCGGGCGTTGACCACGCTGATCCGGTCGGACAGCCCGTTGTCCGCGACCACCTGCTCGGCCACCGCCGCGACCAGCGGCTCGACCTCGCAGGTCACCACCCGGGCGCCGGCCCGGGCGGCGAACAGCGACAGCAGCCCGGCGCCGGTGCCGATGTCCAGCACCAGGTCCCCTGGCCGCACCACCGCCTCGATCGCCCGCCGGTACGCGGTGTTGCGGGCGTCGTCGTTGAGCATCGAGAAGTGCCACCGCGGCACCAGCTCGCGCACCGCGCGGTTCATCAGCCGGGCGGTCCGGTCGTGCGGGGCGGCGAGGTGCCCGCCGGCCAGCCCGAGCAGGTGCACCGCGCTGGCGTAGTCGCGCCGGGCCAGGGCCTCCTCGCCGCGGCGGAGCAGCGCCTCCCGCCCGTCGAACGCCGCGAACGGCCCGAGCGGCCGGGTCACCACGGACGTCACGTCAGACACCGACATCGACTGGTTCCTCCTGGGCGAGCACCATCTGGCGCACGGGAATGGGAAGGTCCTCCGGCTCCGGCGCGGCCGGCACGTACGCGGTGATGCGGTCGCCGGTACGCACGGCGGGCACGCCGCGCTCGCACAGCCGGTCCAGCCGGAAGGCGTTGCCGTGCCAGGGGCAGCGCAGCCGGCCGCCCTCGACCCGGCCCAGGTGCAGGGGGCCGCCCCGGTGCGGGCAGCGGCTGGCCAGCACGTGCACCACGCCGTCCCGCTCCAGGCAGAAGTAGGTCTCGTCGCCGACGCGGACGGCGTTGTGCGCCGGCCAGGCGAACTCGACCCGGACCCGGGCGGTCACCCGGCGGACGAGGTCGTGGCGACCACGGAGTCGCGGTCGGCCCGCACCCCGAACAGCCGGCCCCGCGGCACCACGACCGAGCTGCCCGCCGGCACGGTCAGCGGGTCGCCGGTCGGCGAGTGGTGCAGCTCGACCTGGCCGGATAGCACGGTCAGCCGCTCGTCGGCCGCGGCCACCCGGGTGTCGAAGTCCTGGCCCGGGCGGACCGGCGCGCCGGTCGGGGGCCGGTCGCCGCCGGCCACCGCCACCGGGTGCCAGGTCATCTGGGCCACCAGGTCGGCGTCGGCCAGCCGGCCGAGCACCTTGGTGTCCTCGATGCCGCGGACGAGCTCGCGCATCGCGGCCGGGCCGTGCTTGCGGGCGATCGGCAGCAGCAGGTCCCGGACCGCCATCCGCCCGTGGTGCTGGTCGATGTGCGCGTGCTCGTCGCAGTAGCGGGTGTCGACGCCGTCGCCGTACACGGCCTTGAGCCGGCGGGACATCGCCGCGAACCACGGCGCGAACGTGGCCTCCAGTAGCGTCATCGCCCCGACGTAGCGGAAGAAGCCGAGCCGGTTGCGGGTGACGTAGTAGAAGTAGTTGTTCGAGGTCATCCAGGTCGGCAGGTAGAAGAACCAGTAGTGGTGCGCGGTCGGGGTCATCCCGATGCTGCGGCACAGCTCGGCGAACAGGGTGCTGTGCTTGGCGTCGAAGACGCCGTAGCCGAACTCGTCGACAAAGATCTTGAACAGCTCGCTCTGCTCCGGGCCGTACGCGCCGCCGAGGTTCTGCGACATGGCGGTGGCCTCGGTCAGCCCGTCCAGCGCCATCTGGGCGACCATCGTCTCGGTCGCCCGGACCGGGTCCGCGGACTCGTCGATCGCCCGCAGCACCGGGCTCTCCGCGTGCACCGCCTCGTCGATGGCCGCGGTCACGTGCGCCTCCACCGACTCCAGGTCCCAGGCCCCGGTGACCTGCACCGACCGGTCCAGGAAGGAGAAGACGTAGCGCTCCACCGCGGGCTTGGCGATGTCGGCGGCCAGCCGGGTCGCCGGGTCGTAGAAGGCCTCGAAGTCCTGCTGCCGGGCCGCCATGCCCTCCTCGGGCAGGAACAACGTGTCGCTCTCGTAGATGTTCATCAGCAGGCGGTGTGCCAGCAGCGCCTCGTCCGAGCCGGTCCGCTCCTCGGTCAGCGGCTCGTCCCCGCGCAGCGCGGCGATCCGCTCGGCGTCCAGGGGCCGCCGGTACGGCGTACGGCCGACGGTGGGGGTGCTGACCGGGCGGTAGGGCGGGGCGGTGGCGAAGCGGCTGGTCCACTCACCGGTCTCCGGGATGCCGGACCGGACGGGTGCACTCGTCACGAGGACAACCTTTCCTGGCGGGAGCAGCCGGGTCCGGGGCCACCGAGAACGGGTTGTAACGTTGCGGAGTTTAACAGTTACGACCTATTCATCCCAGGTCGCAACTTCAGGGCTGTTGAAGGCAGGATATGGACATTACCTCGCGACGCTCAAGGCGGCGTGCCGGGCGGGGGCGGAGAGGTCGGTGAGGGTGGCGACCTGGTCGACGACCACCCGGAGGCGAGCGGCGTCGTCGGGGGCGGCCAGCCAGTCCGGGCGCAGGTCCGGGTCGAGGGCGTCGGGGGCCCGGTCGGCGAGCAGGGCCGCCAGCTCGGTGAGCAGGTCGCGCTGCCGGGTCTGGATCGAGGCGATGTCGGTGCGGCCCATCACGTAGCGGGCGGCGACCGCCTTGAGCAGGGCGCACTCGGCGGCGACCCGGCGCGGGACGGCCAGGTCCGCGGCGTACCGGGTCAGCGGGCCGGCGCCGGCGACCGCCCGGGTCGCGGCCACGGCGGCCGAGGCGAACCGGCCGGTCAGCTCGCTGGTGGCCCGCTTCAGCGCCACCCGGGCGCCCCGGGTGCCGTCGTAGCCGGCGAGGTCGCGCAGCGCCGGCAGGGCGAGCAGCTCGTCCAGCACGGTGGCCAGGTCGCCGGCCGACTCGGTGGAGTAGAGGTCGGCGGCCAGCGCGCACACCGCGGCCCGGTCCAGGGCGCCGAGCCGGACGTGCCGGGCGTGCACGCCGTCCTCCACGTCGTGCACCGAGTACGCCACGTCGTCGGCCCAGTCCATCACCTGGGCCTCCAGGCAGCGCCGGCCGTCCGGCGCGCCGGACCGCAGCCAGCCGAAGGCGGCCAGGTCGTCGGCGTACACGCCGAACTTGCGGGTGCCGGGCCGGCGCGGCCACGGGTACTTCACGGTGGCGTCCAGCACCGCCCGGGTGAGGTTGAGGCCGGCCGGCCCGCCGTCCGGGTCCAGCACCTTGGCCTCCAGCCGGGTCAGCACCCGCAGCGTCTGGGCGTTGCCCTCGAACCCGCCGCAGGGCCGGGCGACCACGTCCAGCGCGGCCTCCCCGTTGTGCCCGAACGGCGGGTGCCCCAGGTCGTGGGCGAGCCCGGCCGCGTCGACCACGTCGGCGTCGCAGCCGAGCGCGGCGCCGATCTCCCGGCCGATCTGGGCGACCTCCAGCGAGTGGGTCAGCCGGGTGCGCGGGAAGTCGGCCTCGCCGGCCGCGACGACCTGGGTGGTGGCCGCCAGCCGCCGCAGCGCCGAGGAGTGCAGCACCCGGGCCCGGTCCCGCTCGAAGCCGGTGCGGGCGACGGTCGCGGGCGGCTGCGCGCGCTTGGCCGGCTCCGGCACCCGCCGCGCCCGCTCGTGCTCGGAGTAGCCGTCCACGCCCGCGAGCCTAAAGAGTGTCGGTGCCGGCGGGCACGATGACGGGCATGACCGACGACGACTTCGACGGGATCGGGTTGGACGTGCTGCGCCGGCGGCGGAGCAGCAAGTGGGTCACCCATCCGGCGGACGTGCTGCCGGCGTTCGTGGCCGAGCTGGACGTGCCGCTCGCCGACCCGATCCGGCGGGTGCTGCACGAGGCGGTGGACCTGGGCGACCTGGGCTACACGGAGCCGGTGGGGCTGGCCGAGGCGTTCGCCGGGTGGGCCGCGACCGCGCTCGACTGGACGGTCGACCCGGCCGACGTGCACCTGGTGCCGGACGTGATGGTCGGGCTGATCGAGGTGGTGCGGGCGCTCGGCGACCCGGGCGGCGCGGTGGTGGTCAACCCACCGGTCTACCGGCCGTTCTTCACCGACCTGCCGGAGTCCGGCTGCCGGCTGGTGGAGGCGCCGCTGGCCCGCGACGGCGCCGGGTACACGTTCGACCTGGACGCGCTGGCGGCGGCGTACCGGGGCGGCGCCCGGGTGCACCTGCTGTCCTCGCCGCACAACCCGGTCGGCCGGGTCTGGACCGCGGCCGAGCTGCGCGCGGTGGCCGAGCTGGCCGACCGGTACGGCGTGCTGGTGCTGTCCGACGAGATCCACGGGCCGCTGGCGCTGCCGGGCAGCCGGCACGTGCCGTTCCCGACCGTGGCGGGCGACGGCTGCGTGGTGCTCACCTCGGCGTCCAAGGCGTGGAACATCCCCGGCCTGAAGTGCGCCGTCGCGGTCGCCGGCGGACCCCGGGGGCGGGAGCTGCTGGGCCGGCTGCCGGCCGACCTGCGCTACCGGGCCGGCCTGCTCGGGGTGGTGGCCTCGGTCGCGGCGTTCACCGAGGGCGAGCCGTGGCGGGCCGCGCTGCTGGCGCACCTGGACCGCAACCGGCGGCTGCTCGCCGACCTGCTGGCCGAGCGGCTCCCCGGGGTCGGATACCGGCCACCGGAGGCCAGCTTCCTGGCCTGGCTGGACCTCGCGGCGTACGGGCTGGGCGACGACCCGGCCCGGGTCCTGCTGGAGCGCGGGCGGGTGGCGCTGGAGCCGGGGGTGGGCTTCGGCCGGGGCGGCGCCGGCTTCGCCCGGCTCAACATCGGCACCTCGCGGGCGCTGCTGACCGAGGCGGTCGACCGGATGGCCACCGCGCTGCGCTGAGCCGGCACGGGGAACGGGCGGGGCCCGGAGGCCCCGCCCGTCGTCACGCCCCGCCCATCACGCCGCGGCCGTCGGCACCCGCGCCCATCGTCACGCTCCGGCCGTCGGCACGGCCCGCCCGCGGAACCGCTCAGCGGGAGTCGGACCCCGCCGTGTCGATCGCGGCCCGGCCGGCCTCGAGCCGCGCGACCGGGATCCGGAACGGCGAGCAGGACACGTAGTCCAGCCCGACCTCGTGGAAGAAGTGCACCGAGTCCGGGTCGCCGCCGTGCTCGCCGCAGACGCCGATCTTGAGGTCCGGCCGGGCCTGCCGGCCCTCCTCGACGGCGATGCGGACGAGCCGGCCGATGCCCTCGGTGTCCAGCGACTCGAACGGCGAGACGCCGAAGATGCCGAGGTCGAGGTACTTGGAGAAGAACGCCGCCTCGACGTCGTCCCGGGAGAAGCCCCAGCCCATCTGGGTGAGGTCGTTGGTGCCGAAGGAGAAGAACTGCGCCGACTCGGCGATCTGCCCGGCGGTCAGCGCCGCCCGCGGCACCTCGATCATCGTGCCGATCAGCGTGTCCACCTCGACGCCGGACTCGGCGGTGACGGCGGCGAGCACCTTCTCCGCCTCGTCCTTGATGACCTCGAGCTCCTGCACCGCGCCGACCAGCGGGATCATGATCTCCGGCTTCGGGTCGCCGCCGGCCTTCTTCCGCTCGGCCGCCGCCTCGGCGATGGCCTTGACCTGCATCCCGAACAGGCCCGGGATGACCAGGCCGAGCCGGACGCCGCGCAGGCCGAGCATCGGGTTGGACTCGTGCAGCCGGTGCACCGCCTCCAGCAGGGTCTTGTCCCGGCCGGCGTCCTCGCCCCGGGCCTCGGCCAGGGCGACCGTGACCGACAGCTCGGTGATGTCCGGCAGGAACTCGTGCAGCGGCGGGTCGATCAGCCGGACGGTGACCGGGAGGCCGTCCATCGCGGTGAAGATCCCGACGAAGTCCTCCTTCTGCAGCGGCTCGAGCGCGTCGAGCGCCGCCTGCCGCTCGGAGTCGGACTCGGCGAGGATCAGGTCCTCGACCAGCTGGCGCCGGTCGCCGAGGAACATGTGCTCGGTGCGGCACAGCCCGATGCCGGCGGCACCGAAGCGGCGGGCCCGCTCGGAGTCCTCGGGGGTGTCGGAGTTCGCCCGGACGCCGAGGCGGCGGACCTCGTCGGCGTGGGTGACCAGCCGGTCCACCGCGGCGACCAGCGGGTCGGCGTCGGCGGCCAGGGTGCCCTCGAAGTACTGGACGACCGGGGACGGCTGGACCGCGACCTCGCCCAGGTAGACCTTGCCGGAGGTGCCGTCGATCGACACGACGTCGCCCTCGGTGACGACGACCCCGCCGGGCGCGGTGAACTTCCGGCCCTTGAGGTCGACCTCGAGCTCCTCGGCACCGCAGACGCAGGTCTTGCCCATGCCGCGGGCGACGACCGCCGCGTGCGAGGTCTTGCCGCCGCGCGAGGTCAGGATGCCCTGCGCGGCGATCATGCCGACCAGGTCGTCGGGGTTGGTCTCCCGGCGGACCAGGATGACCTTCTCGCCCTTGGCGGCCAGCTCGGCGGCCCGGTGCGACTCGAAGACGGCCTTGCCGACCGCGGCGCCCGGGCTGGCGTTCATGCCCTTGGCGATCTGCTTCTTGTCGGCCTTCTCGTCGAAGGTCGGGAACATCAGCTGGGCGAGCTGCGCGCCGCTGACCCGGTTCAGCGCCTCGGAGACGTCGATGACGCCCTCGTCGACCAGCTGGGACGCGATCACGAACGCCGCGCCCGCGGTCCGCTTGCCGACCCGGGTCTGCAGCATCCAGAGCTTGTTCTTCTCGACCGTGAACTCGATGTCGCAGAGGTCCTTGTAGTGGCCCTCCAGCGTGGCCATGATCTCCATCAGCTGGTCGTACGCCGGCTTGTCGATGCCCTCGAGGTCGGCCAGCGGCAGCGTGTTGCGGATGCCGGCGACGACGTCCTCGCCCTGCGCGTTCTGCAGGTAGTCGCCGTACACGCCCTGGGCGCCGGAGGCGGGGTCGCGGGTGAACGCGACGCCGGTGCCGGAGTCCATGCCGGTGTTGCCGAAGACCATCGACTGCACGTTGACCGCGGTGCCGAGGTCGGCCGGGATCCGCTCCTGGCGCCGGTAGAGGATCGCGCGGTCGGCGTTCCAGGAGTTGAAGACGGCCTGGACGGCCAGGTTCATCTGCTCGCGCGGCTCCTGCGGGAACTCGCGGCCGCCGTGCTCGCGGATGACGCCCTTGAACAGCTCGACCAGCTTCTGCAGGTCCGCGGCGTCCAGGTCGAGGTCGTTCTTGGTGCCCTTGGCCTTCTTGGCCTCGTCGATCGCGCCCTCGAAGTGCTCACCGTCGATGCCCAGCACGGTCTTGCCGAACATCTGGATCAGCCGGCGGTAGGAGTCCCAGGCGAACCGCTCGTTGCCGGCCTGCCGGGCCAGCCCCTGCACCGAGGCGTCGTTCAGCCCGATGTTGAGGACGGTCTCCATCATGCCCGGCATGGAGAACTTCGCCCCGGAGCGGACCGACACCAGCAGCGGGTCGGACGGGTCGCCCAGCCGGCGGCCGATGGCCTTCTCCATCGACTCCAGGTGGACGGTCACCTCGTCGGCCAGCTCCGGCGGCTCGCTGCCGGTGGTGAGGTACGTCGTGCACGCCTCGGTGGTGATCGTGAACCCGGGCGGGACCGGGAGGCCCAGCCTGGTCATCTCGGCGAGGTTGGCGCCCTTACCACCCAGGAGATCCTTGAGATCCCTGTTGCCCTCGCTGAAGTCGTAGACGTACTTCGCCACCATCGCTCCCCTGATCTGCCCTCGCTCGTCGGCCCCAGCCTAGCGAGACCTCCGTCACTACCGATTCAGTGGCAGGGTCAGCAGCCGAGCAGGCGCTCGGCCAGGTACGCCCGGACCCGGTCCAGGCCGACCCGCTCCTGGGACATCGTGTCCCGGTCCCGGACGGTCACCGCGTCGTCGGTGAGGGTGTCGAAGTCGACCGTCAGGCAGAACGGGGTGCCGATCTCGTCCTGCCGGCGGTAGCGGCGGCCGATAGCGCCCGCGTCGTCGAAGTCGACGTTCCAGCTCAGCCGCAGCTCCGTGGCCAGCGCGCGGGCCTTGGGCGAGAGGTCGGCGTTGCGGGACAGCGGCAGCACCGCCGCCTTCACCGGGGCCAGCCGGCGGTCCAGCTTCAGGACCGTCCGCTTCTCCAGGTTGCCCTTGGCGTTGGGCGCCTCGTCCTCGCTGTACGCGTCGACCAGGAAGGCCATCATCGAGCGGCCCACGCCGGCCGCCGGCTCGATCACGTACGGGGTCCAGCGCTCGGCCTTCTCCTGGTCGAAGTACGTCAGGTCGGCGCCGGAGTGCTTGGAGTGCGTGAGCAGGTCGAAGTCGGTCCGGTTGGCGATGCCCTCCAGCTCGCCCCACTCCGAGCCGGTGAAGCGGAACCGGTACTCGATGTCGACGGTGCGCTTGGAGTAGTGGGAGAGCTTCTCCTTGGGGTGCTCGTAGTGCCGGAGGTTGTCCGGGGCGATGCCGAGATCCGTGTACCACCGGGTGCGCTCGGCGATCCAGTAGTCGTGCCACTCCTCGTCGCTGCCGGGCTCGACGAAGAACTCCATCTCCATCTGCTCGAACTCGCGGGTCCGGAAGATGAAGTTGCCCGGGGTGATCTCGTTGCGGAACGACTTGCCCATCTGGCCGATGCCGAACGGCGGCTTGCGGCGGCTGGACTGCAGCACGTTGAGGAAGTTGATGAAGATGCCCTGCGCGGTCTCCGGGCGCAGGTACGCCAGCCCGGACTCGTCCTGGGTGACGCCGAGGTGCGTGGTCAGCAG
Source organism: uncultured Mycobacteriales bacterium (assembly GCA_902805565.1). GTDB lineage: Bacteria > Actinomycetota > Actinomycetes > Mycobacteriales > CADCTP01 > CADCTP01. Next base: position 9,093 of record CADCTP010000305.1, on the reverse strand, counting down.
GCCGTTGAACATCTTCGGCTCGGTGAACGCGCCGCGGGTGCCGCAGTTGGGGCAGACCACGTCGGCCAGGCCGTGCTCCGGCTCGCGCTTGTGCTTCTCCTGGTACGCCTCGGTCAGGTGGTCGGCCCGGAAGCGCTTGTGGCAGGACTGGCACTCGGTCAGCGGGTCGACGAACTCCTGCACGTGGCCGGAGGCCTCCCACACCTCCCGGGCCAGGATCACCGAGGAGTCCAGGCCGACGACGTCGTCGCGGCCCTGCACCATGGAGCGCCACCACTGGCGCTTCAGGTTCTCCTTCAGCTCGACGCCGAGCGGACCGTAGTCCCACGCCGCGCGCTGCCCGCCGTAGATCTCGCTGGACGGATAGACGAAGCCGCGCCGCTTGGCGAGGCTGACGATGGTGTCGGTGCGGTCGGCTGGCACGGTGTACTCCCCCGGCTGGCGGTCGGTGAGGGTGCCGAGGCTACCCGCGGCACCCCCGCGGCCGCCGCCGGGATCAGTCCGCGTCGGGCGGGTTGAGGCTGCACACCTTCTGGCCGCCGTCGTTCCACAGCCCGAGGTCCAGCCGCAGCTGCTCGCCCTGGTCGTAGTCGATGGTCACCGGGACCAGCGTCTCGGTGTTTCCCTCGCGCTCCCGGGTGCGCTCCGGGCCGAGGACGTAGCCGGTGATCGACCGGGTGTCGAGGTCGAAGTTGGCGCGCAGCTGCTCGGTGCTGACCTTCTCCCGGCCGTCGTCGCAGAGCAGGCTGTGCGCCTTCGCCACGTCCTTGGACCGCAGCGCCGCCATGAACTCCTCGGCCGTCTCCCGCGGGTCGCCGCGCAGGACCACCGAGCCCACCACGCCGCCCAGCACGACCACCGCCACCACGAGGCCGACGAGCAGCAGCACGACGGTGCGGGAGATCCTCGCCGGCGGCCGGCCGGGGGGCTGGGCCGGGTACGGCTGCTGGCCGGGGTAGGAGAACTGGCCGTACGGCGCTTGACCTGGCGCCTGACCCGGGACCTGGCCGTACGGCGCCTGGCCCGGGACCTGACCCGGGGCCTGGCCGTAGGGCGGCTGGCCGGGGGCGGGCTGGCCGTACGGGGGCGGCTGCTGCCCGTCCGGCCCGGCACCCTGCCGCGACCACGGCGACCGCTCCGGCGGCGGACCGCCCTGCGGCGGGCCGGACTGTGCCGGGCCCGACTGTGCCGGGCCCGACTGTGCCGGGCCCGACTGTGCCGGGCCCGACTCTGGCGGGCCGGACTGTGGCGGGCCGGACTGTGGCGGGCCGGGAGGTGGCGGGGACGGCCGGCCCCACGGGTCCTGCGGCATGCTCATCGGGTGTCCCCCACGGTGTCGCCGCGGTCGTCGGCGGGTCGGACATCGCGCCCCCGCCCGGGGATCCCGCCCGGTCCGGCGGTGTCGGCGTCGGCGGCGCGGGCGCTGGCCGCGGCCAGGGTGATGCCGGTCGGGTCGGCCGCGAGCAGCACCTCGTACGCCCCGGCCTCGTCGCGGGCCCGCGCCAGCAGCGGGGTCGCGGCCAGCTTGACCTCGTACGCGGACAGCGCCCGGCGGTAGGCGCCCACGCCGTCCCACTCGGTGACCAGCACCCACTCGCCCGGGTCGTCGACGGACCGGCCGGCGTGGCCGCGCCGGAAGCCCGGCCGGGCCGCGAGCGCCTCCAGCGCGGCGCGGGCCGAGCCGGCGAACCCGCCGGCCTCGGCCTCGGTCACGGCGAAGCGGGACACCACCAGCACGCGCACCCCTGAGAGATCGGCCAGGGCTCGCCTGGGAGGATTCGGCCGGGCCCGACCCCGGGCCCGGAGCGAACCGTACCGAAGGGGGTGAGCGGAGGTGGCCACCCCGCTGCGCCGGACCGTCGAGAAGCACAGCGTCGGCCCGCTGACCTGGCTGGCGAGCCGGCCGAAGTGGGTGCCGTTCGGCATCGTGCTGGTGCTGCTGCTGGGCGGGCTCTTCCTGCCGGTGCCGGTCGCGGCCGTGCTGCTGGCCGCGCTGGTGCTGTTCCTGGGCTGGCTGACCTACCTGGGCTGGCCGAAGCTGGACTCCGCCGGCCGGCTGGTCCGCCTGGCGATGCTCGTGCTGGTGCTGTACGTGCTGGTCCAGCGCCTGCTGTCCGACTAGGAGCCGCTCGGCACCCCGGTGCCGGCGGCCCGCGCGGCGGCCTGAGTGGCCTGCGCGGCCTGGGCCGCCGCGTCGACGGCGCCGCCGTAGCGGCGGTCCCGGGAGGCGTACAGCTCGCAGGCCCGCCACAGGTCCCGGCGGTCGAAGTCGGGCCACAGCGTGTCCAGGAAGACCAGCTCGGCGTACGCGGACTGCCAGAGCAGGAAGTTCGACGTCCGCTGCTCCCCCGACGACCGGATGAACAGGTCCACGTCCGGCAGGTCCGGCTCGTCGAGGTGCCGGGCGATCATCCGCTCGTCGACCTTCTCCGGGTCGACCCGGCCGGCGGCGACCTCGCGGGCGATGGCCCGGGCCGCGTCGGCGATCTCCGCCCGCCCGCCGTAGTTCACGCAGAACTGGAGGGTGATAGTCGAGTTGCCGACGGTCATCCGCTCGGCGTCCTCCAGCTCGTTGATCACCGACCGCCACAGCCGGGGGCGCCGGCCGGCCCAGCGGATCCGGACGCCGAGCGCGTGCAGCTCGTCCCGGCGGCGGCGGATCACCGCCCGGTTGAAGCCCATCAGGAACCGGACCTCGTCCGGGGAGCGCCGCCAGTTCTCGGTGGAGAACGCGTACGCCGACAGGGTGCCCACGCCGAGCTCGATCGCGCCGTGGATGACGTCGAGCAGGGCGGCCTCGCCGGCCTCGTGTCCCTTGGTGCGGGGCAGGCCGCGCTGGTTGGCCCACCGCCCGTTGCCGTCCATGACCAGCGCCACGTGCCGCGGCACCAGGTCGCGCGGGATGGCCGGCGGCCGGGCGCCCGAGGGATGCGGTGGCGGCGTCGCGATCGTCACCCGGCAACCGTAGCCAGCACCCCCGACCGGCCGGTCAGCCCGGGGCGGTCCGCTCGACCAGCGGCAGCGAGCGCAGGCCGCGCTCCAGGTGCCACTGCAGGTGGGCGGCGACCAGGCCGCTGGCCTCCCGCCGGGCGGCCGGGCCGCTGGCGTCGGCGGTCGCCCAGTCGCCGGACAGCAGCGCGACGACCAGCGCGACCGACTCCGGGTCGGGCGTCGCGGAGCCGGCCGGCCGGCACTCCGCGCACACCGACCCCCCGGCCGGCACCGAGAACGCCCGGTGCGGGCCGGGCTCGCCGCAACGGGCGCACGCCGCCAGCGCCGGCTCCCAGCCGGCCGCCGACATCGCCCGGACCAGGAAGGCGTCCAGCACCAGCGACGGGTCGTGCACGCCGCTGGCCAGCCCGCGCAGCGCGCCCACGACCAGCAGGTAGAGCCGCAGCGACGGCTCCCGCTCCTCGGCGGTGAGCCGCTCGGCGGTCTCCAGGATCGCGGTGCCGACGGTGTAGCGGCCGTAGTCGCTGACGATGTCCTTGCCGTACGCGCCGAGGGTGACGGCCTGGGTGACGATGTCCAGCGAGCGGCCGGTGTAGAGCTGCAGGTCGACGTGGCTGAACGGCTCCAGCCGGGCGCCGAAGCGGGACGTCGTCCGGCGCACGCCCTTGCCGACCGCGCGGACCCGGCCGGTGCGCCGGGTCAGCAGCGTGACGATCCGGTCGGCCTCCCCGAGCTTCTGCACCCGGAGCACCACCGCCTCGTCCCGGTACAGGCTCACCGGGACAGTCTGGCACCGGCCGCCGACGAAAACCGGTTGGCCGTCCCGGCCGGAGCGCGTAGGTGTCACCCATGCACATTCACCCGCTCGACCTGGACCCGTCCGACGACGACGTGGCCGGCGTGCACCGCGTGCTGGCCGCGGCCACGGCGGTCGACCGGCCCGACGACCCGCCGCCGCTGCTGGTGGAGATCGCCGGCCGGCTGCGCACCCGGCGGACGGAGCGGCGGACGCTGCGCTGGGTCGCCCGCGACGCCGCCGGCGCCCTGGTCGGGCTCGCCGCGCTGCGGCTGTCCGACGTGGACAACCCGCACCTCGGCCAGGTCGAGCTGACCGTCCACCCCGACTCCCGCCGGCAGGGCATCGGCACCGCGCTCGCCCGCACGGCGGCGGCCGCCGTGGTCGCCGACGGCCGCCGGGTGGTCATCACCGAGGCCGACGAGGGCAGCGCCGCCGAGCACCTCTGCCGCGGCCTGGGGATGCGGCTGGTCGCCACCGACCGGATGTCCCTGCTCCGGCTGGCCGACGTCGACTGGGCGGACGTCGAGCGGGCCGCGGCCGCCCCGCATCCCGGCTACCGGCTGGAGCGGTGGACCGACCGCTGCCCGGACGACCTGCTCCCCCGCTACGTCGTGGCGAAGAGCGCGATGAACGACGCGCCGGTCGACGACGTCGACTACGGGGACGTCGCGTACAGCGCCACCGGCGTGCGCGAGAACGAGGCGGCGATCCGGCTGCAGTTCGACCAGTTCCGCGCGGTCGTCGCCGTGCACGAGGAGACCGGCGAGGTCGCCGGCCTGACCGAGCTGTACATCAGCACGCAGCCCCACCGCTCCCACCAGGGCGACACCGGGGTCGTCGCCGCCCACCGCGGCTCCGGCCTCGGCCTGTGGCTCAAGGCGGACATGCTGGTCCGGCTGCGCGACGAGCGGCCGGACGTGGCCGAGCTGCTCACCGGCAACGCCGCCAGCAACGAGCACATGCTGCGGATCAACACCCGCCTCGGCTACCGGCCGTACTCGACGATGCTGGGCTTCCAGCGGGAGCTGGCCGGAAATCCGGTTGGCGCGGACCGGTAGAACTCGCACATGGCCACCGTGACCCCGTACGAGGGCGCCCAGCTGTCCGACCCGGACGTGCGGGCGCTGCACGGCGTGCTCGCCGCCGCGCTGGCCGCCGACCGGCCCGAGGACCCGGTCCCGTCGGTCGAGGACGTCGGGCGCCGGCTGCGCGCGGTCCGGGGCGGGCGGCGGACGTTCCGCTGGATCGCCCGCGAGGACGGCGTCCCGGTCGGGCACCTGGTGCTGGACCTGCCGCAGGGCGACAACACCCACCTGGGCCTGTTCGACGCGCAGGTGCACCCGGACCACCGCCGGCGCGGCACCGGCACGGCCCTGCTCCGGGCGGCGGTGCGGGTGGCGGCGGCGCACGACCGGCGCTCGCTGCTGGTCGAGGCGTACGAGGGCTCCGGCGGGGCGGCGTTCGCGGCCGCGCTGGGCCTGCGGGCGGTGCAGAACGAGCAGCTCTCGCTGCTGCGGCTGGCCGAGGTCGACTGGGCGGACGTGGCCGCGGTGGCCGCGGCCCCGCACCCCGGCTACCGGATCGAGCGCTGGGTCGACCACGTCCCGGACGCGCTGCTGGACCGGCACGCCGCCGCGAAGTCCACGATGAACGACGCGCCGACCGGCGACATGGACTGGACCGGGCTGAACGTCACCCCGCAGGCGGTCCGCGACGAGGAGGACCTCTACCGGGCCCTGGGTCGCGAGCTGCGGGTGGTCGTGGCCGTGCACGAGGCGACCGGGGACGTCGTCGCGCTGACCGAGGTGGCCGTGTACGGCGACCCGCGCCGTTCCATGCAGGAGGACACCGCGGTCGTCCCGGCGCACCGCGGCTCCGGCCTGGGGCTGTGGGTCAAGGCCGACATGCTGCTGCGGCTGCGGGCCGAGCGGCCGGACGTGGCCGAACTGCTCACCGGCAACGCCGACGACAACGCGCACATGCTGCGGATCAACGCCCGCCTGGGCTTCCGGCCGTACGTGCTGCTCCAGGAATGGCAGGCCGACGTCCGGGCCCTGACCGGGCGGCTGGCGCCCTAGCTCGCCCGCAGGGTGCGCAGGCCGGCCAGGGCCAGGACCGCGGCCAGCGACGCGGAGCCGGCCGTGACCGCCAGCCCGACCCGGCCGCTGCCCGCCTCCACCAGCTGGCCGGTCAGCGACGCGGCCAGCGCCAGCCCGAGGCCGAGCCCGGTGCTGAACCAGGTGAGCCCCTCGGTCCGGGACTGCGCCGGGACCAGGTGCTCCAGCATGGCGAAGGCCGCGATGAGCATCGGGGAGATCGCGAACCCGGCCAGGAACACCAGGCCGGCGAGCACCGGCACGCTCGGTGCCAGCGGCAGCGGGGCGGTCGCCGCGGCCAGCACCAGCACGCCGAGCACGAACCGGCGGGACAGCGGCGCCTGCCAGCTCACCGTGCCGTACCAGAGGCCGGCGAGCAGGCTGCCGGCGGCCAGGGCGGCCAGGACCAGGCCGGCCGCGCCCTGCTGGCCGCGCTCGTCGGTGAACGCGACGGTGGCGACCTCGACCGAGCCGAACACGCCGCCGGCCGCCACCCCGACGCCGACCAGCACCCGGACGCCGCCGGACCGCAGCACCGACCGGGGCCGGTTGCCGCGGCGGGCCGGGTGCGGCGGCGGCTCGGTGCGCCGCTGCGCGGCCAGCGCCAGTGAGCCGCCCAGCGTGAACACCACCGCCGCCAGCACGCCGGCGGCCGGGGTCACCGCGGTCGCCAGCACGGTGACCAGCACCGGGCCGATGACGAAGATCACCTCGTCCAGCACCGACTCCAGCGAGAACGCCGTGGCCAGGGCCGGGTCGCCGCCCAGGGCGTGCGCCCAGCGGGCCCGGACCAGCGAGCCGGGCTGCGGGTAGCAGGCGCCGTACAGCGCGGCCGGGGCGAACAGCGTCCAGGTCGGCGCGTCGGTCACCGCCAGGGTGACCAGCCCGCCCAGGCCGGCGGTGTGCAGCACGAGCGCGGGCAGCAGCACCCGGGCCTGGCCGCGCCGGTCCACCAGCCGGCCGAGCACCGGCCCGCACAGCGCCTGGGCCAGCGCGAACGTCGCCGCCACCGCGCCGGCCAGCGCGTAGGACCCGGTGGTGCCCTCGACGAGCAGGACGACCCCGAGCCCCTGCATGGAGATGGGCAGCCGGGCCACCAGCCCGGCCGCGGTCCACCGGGCCGCCCCCGGGACCCGCAGCACCGCCCGGTAGGGGGCGAGCACCGCCTAGAACCCGAGGCGGCGGAGCTGGCGCGGGTCGCGCTGCCAGTCCTTGAGCACGTTCACGTGCAGGTCCAGGTAGACCCGGCCGCCGAGCAGCGCCTCGATCTCGTGCCGCGCCCGGGTGCCGACCGAGCGCAGCCGGGAGCCGCCGGAGCCGAGCACGATCGGCTTCTGGCTGTCCCGCTCCACGTGCACGGTCGCGTGGATGACGGTCAGGCCACCCTCCACCCGCATCTCGTCGATCGACACCGCCAGCGAGTGCGGCAGCTCGTCCCGGACCCCCTCCAGCGCGGCCTCCCGGACCAGCTCGGCGATCCGGGTCTCGGTCGGCTCGTCGGTCAGCTCGTTGTCCGGGTAGAGCGCCGGCCCCTCCGGCAGATGGCCGATCAGCAGGTCGGCCAGCAGGTCGACCTGGAAGGCCGACACCGCGGACACCGGCACGATGTCGGCGAACGGGAGCCCCGCCTGCTCGCCCAGCCGCTGGGCGGCGGTCAGCGCCTCGATGATCTGCGCCGGGCGGAGCAGGTCGGTCTTCGTCACCACCGCGACCACCGGCTTGCGCAGGCCGGACAGCTCCCGGGCCAGGAAGCGGTCGCCCGGCCCGGGCGGCTCGTCGGCCGGCAGGCACAGCGCGATGACGTCCACGTCGGCCCAGGTCTCGCGGACCACCGCGTTCAGCCGCTCGCCGAGCAGCGTCCGCGGCCGGTGCAGCCCGGGCGTGTCGACCAGGACCAGCTGCGCGTCGGCCCGGGTGACGATGCCGCGCACTGCGTGCCGGGTGGTCTGCGGGCGGCTGGAGGTGATCGCGATCTTCTCGCCCACCAGGGCGTTGGTCAGGGTCGACTTGCCCGCGTTGGGCCGGCCGACGAGGCTGGCGAAGCCGGAGCGGGTGACGGTCACGCCGTCATCCTGCCAGCCCGCCGTTCCCCGCCTCGTTCGTGCTCCGCGCGCGCGGCCGGGACCCGCCCCGCTCGGGCGGGTCGGGATCCCGGGCCGGACGGGCGGTCCCAGGTTTTTTCCGCCGACACCGGGAATGGTGGCCGGCCCGGGGTACGTTGGAGCAGGCGTACCGACCTGGATCTGTGTCCCCGGGCTCCACTTATAGTCGCCACGAGCGACCACTCGCCGAGAGGCGACCAGCCGGGTCGGTGCGCCGCGTACGACAGGGCGGTCCCCTCGGGGGCCGCCCTTTCGTCATCGGTGGTCCGGCGCCGGGCCGGATGGGTAGGGGGTCCTGGTGACCGCACCCAGCGACAGCCCGGCATCGACCGATCCGCACGAGGGAATCGACCCCTCCGCCAACCGCGAGGCCCGCGCCGCGGAGGAGGGCCAGAGCCCGGCGCTCTCCCGCGCGTCGTCCGGCGGCCCGCCGCCGCGGGACGCGCCCCGGGCCGGCGAGCTGCCCGAGCCGCCCGGGACGACCGGCGGCACCAGCGGCGGCGACCCGATCGCCGGGGTCCGGCTCGGCGACGACGAGGAGACGGTGGCCGGCGACGAGGGCCCGGAGCATCCGGGCGTCCGCCGCTCGCACTGATAACCCGGCTGGACCCCGGCCTCCTGCGCCCGCCGACCCGTCCGGGGTCGGCCGGGCGCGGGCACGACCGGGTCAGGCCGCGGGCGGTCGGGGGGTGCCGGCGGGGTCGGCGACGTGGACCGGTGCGCCCGGGGTCAGGTCAGCCACCGCCGCCCGGCCGGCCTCGTCCGTCCCGTCCCCGTCGGTGACCAGGGCGGCCGCCTCCAGGCCGGTGGCCCCGCTGACGACCGCGGCCGCCACCGCCACCTGCAGGGCGCTCAGCGCCAGCGACGGCAGGGCGACAGTGGTGCCCACGTACGTGCGGCCGTCGGTGTCCCGGACGGCGGCACCCTCCACGGCCCGGATCCGGGCCCGCGCCGCCCGGGCCAGGGTGACGATCTTCGCGTCCTCAGTGTCCAGCTCGGTCACCGCGCCATCCTCCCAGGTCGGCCCGCTCCCCCGGCCACTCCCCCGGCCCGACCGCGGTGCGGGCCCGGCGCGACCCGGGTGCCCCGTTCGCCGCCGTCCGGGGACCCGGCCGGGCCCGCCGCCCGGCGGACCCGCGGCACA
>CADCTP010000304.1 GCA_902805565.1 uncultured Mycobacteriales bacterium | reverse complement strand
GCCCGGGGGCGGCCGCCCGGCCGACCGGGCAGGTCAGCGGGGCGGCCGCCGGCCGGCACAGCACGGTCGGGACCGGGTCGCCCGGGGTCGGGTGCCAGTCCAGCGCCGGGGCCTGGTTGAGGATCTCGCGCTCCAGGTGCTGCAGCGCCGGTCTGGGGTCGATACCCAGCTCCTCGGCCAGCCGCTTCTGGATCGTCCGCAGCACGCCGAGGGCGTCGGCCTGCCGCCCGGCCCGGTAGAGCGCCAGGCTCAGCAGCTCGCCGCCGTACTCGCGCAGCGGATGGGCCTGGGTGAAGGCCTCCAGCTCGGCCACCGCCATCTCGTGGGCCCCCACGGCGAGCAGCGCCGCGCAGCGCGCCTCGACGACCGACAGCTGCAGCTCCTCCAGCCGGGTGACCTCGGGCACCACCGGGGCGGCGGTGGCCACCTCGGCGTACGCCTGCCCCCGCCACAAGGCCAACCCGGCCTCGAACTCGCCGAGCGCCCGCCGCGGGTCGTCCCGGTCCCACGCCTGCCAGCCCGCGGTGGCGTGCTCGCCGAACCGGTGGACGTCGACGTCGACCACCCGGCGGTCCAGCAGGTAACCGCCGGGGACGGTGCGCAGCACCCGGGCCGGCGTCCGGGGTGCCCGGTCCGGCTCCAGCGCCCGGCGCAGGTTGGCCACGTACGCCTGCAGGGAGGTCATCGCCGACGGCGGCGGGTGCCCGGCCCACAGCGCCTCGAGCATCACCTCCACCGCGACCCGCTGGCCGACCTTGCTGACCAGCAGCGCGAGCAGGGCGCGCTGCTTGGGCGCGCCGAGGTCGACCTGGCGGCCGGCGACCACCGCCTCCACCGGGCCGAGCGCCGCGAACTCCACCAGGACCTGGGCCGCGCCCGGGGCCGGCGGCTGGGCCTCGGACCAGCGCAGGGAGCCGGGAAGCCGGCGGCGCCCGGTCCCGACCACGACGGCGTGGGTCATCCGCAGGCTCTTCCGGCGGCGGGGGAGAGGGGGCGACCGGCCGTACGGACCTGGTCCGGGCGCGGTCCCGGGACGGGAGCGGGCGGGAAGTGGGGGAGGAGGCCCAGCGCCATGATGAGACCCGTCTCAAAAGCTCGACGCGGACAGCACCACGAACCGGATCGGGTCGGCGGACCACCCCGACCTGGTCGCAGAGCCTGCTGACGGTGGTCCCTCAGCCGCGGGGTGCACGGCAGCTCAGGGTGACACTTCAGCACGATAGGTAGGGGTTGTCGTAATCACAATGAACTGGTGGCGTCTCCACCCGGTCGGACCATGACGTACGTGAACCAGCTACACTGCGTAGTAAGCCCAGGTATGACGCTTTGCCACAGCTTTATCCTGTTTGGTGGCATGGTGAGGCTGCCGACCGCGCCGTCCGGCCGACCGCCGGTGGGGCCTGACTCACCGTAGCGTGAATTGCGACCGACGTCACACCTTTGCCGCCCTGCACCGAATTGGCGGGGCTCAGCCACGTCGTGTCCGCGACTGGCGTCATGATGGCCGAGGTGTTACGTCGAATACTGCCGTACTTCTGGTTGACAGCCGCCAATAGTCCTCTTAGCGTCAGCACTGCCGGTGTGACACGGACCACATCGACCACGGGTGCGACCGCTCGGTCGCGCCCGCGTACGCCCCCTCCGGCGCGTGGACCTCGGGGGTCCCGCGCTGTCATCCCCTGCCCTGCCGGATGACGTCCGTGCTGACGCCGTGGGCCGACCAGCCCTCCGGCCGGTGGATCGTCGGCGCGCGCGCCGGGATCGGCCCGGCGGGCCCCGCGGCGCCCCTCTCCGGTCCCCCTCCAGGAGGAGCCCATGCACCCGACGGTGCGCAGACTTAGTTCCAGGCCGTCCCCCGGCCTGCTGATCCCGGTGTTCGCCGTGCTCACGGCCATGCTGTCGTGGTCGGTGGGAGCACCACCGGCGTACGCCGTGCCGACCCAGGAACCCGGCGTGACCCTGCGGGTCTTCGACGTCCAGGTGCCGCTGAACGAGCTGTGCACGCTGAAGCCGGCGCAGACCCCGAACGTCGACAAGCTCATGCCGACGATCAACTGGACCTCGGCGGCCGACTTCGGCTTCGAGCAGAACTTCGTCAGCGAGGTGACCGGCAACCTGTCGGTCACTGCCGCGGGCAGCCACACCTTCCGGCTGACCAGCGACGACGGCTCGCGGCTGTGGATCGACGACACCCTCGTGATCAACCACGACGGGCTGCACGCGCCGACGCCGAAGGAGGGTTCGATCGAGCTCAGCACCGGCTACCACGCGCTGCGCATCGAGCACTTCGAGCGGTCCGGCGACCAGCAGGTCACGCTGGCCTGGAAGACGCCCGGTGCGTCGGACTTCACCCTGGTGCCCAACTCGGCGCTCAGCACGGACGCGGGTGTCGTGCGGGTGACGGCGCCGGGCCGCAAGGAGTGCGAGGGCGGCGCGGACGCCCCCGGCGACGGGCTGCCGCTGACCGGCGTGCACCCGAACTACACGCTCGCCAACCTGCGCCCGGGCGGCTTCCAGCCGCAGGTCACCGGGATGGACTGGCTGCCCGACGGGCGGATGGCCATCTCCACCTGGGGCGGCACCGACAACGAGGACGGCGAGGTGCACCTCCTGTCCGGCACCGGTGGGTCGACCGGGCCGGGCAGCGTGACGACGAAGAAGGTCGCCGACGGCCTCAAGGAGCCGATGGGGCTGAAGGTCGTCGACGGGAAGATCTTCGTCTCGGAGAAGCAGCGGCTCACCGAGCTGGTCGACACCAACGGCGACGATGTCGCCGACCAGCTGAAGACCATCGCCACCTGGCCGTACGGGGGGAACTTCCACGAGTTCGCCTTCGGCCTGCTGTACGAGGACGGGTACTTCTACCTGAACCTCTCCGTGTCGATCAACTACGGCGGCGCCACCACCAACCCGCAGCCGGCGGCGAACCGCGGCACCACCATCAAGGTGAACCGGGCGACCGGCGCGGTGGAGTACGTCGCCGGCGGGCTGCGCACGCCGCACGGCATCGGCCGCGGCCCGGAGAACGGCATCTTCGTCACCGACAACCAGGGTGACTGGCTGCCCGCGTCCAAGCTCGTGCACGTCAAGCCGGGCCGGTTCTTCAACCACAACATGAACCCGGACGGGCCGTTCGACGCGAACCCGGTGACCCCGCCGGTGCTGTGGATGCCGCAGAACGAGATCGCGAACTCGCCCAGCGCCCTGGTCCAGCTCGCGTCCGGGCCGTTCTCCGGGCAGCTGCTCATCGGCGACGTCACCTACGGCGGGCTGCAGCGGGCGTACCTGGAGAAGGTGAACGGCGAGTACCAGGGCGCGCTGTTCCGGCACACCCAGGGGCTGGAGGCCGGCATCACCGAGGTGCACGTCGGCCCGGACGGCGCGGTCTACGTGGGCGGCCTCGGCGCCGGCGGCAACTGGGGCCAGGACGGCAAGCTCCAGTACGGCCTGCAGAAGCTGACCCCCAACGGCACCAACGCCTTCGACATGCTCTCGATGCGGGCGGTCGCGGACGGGTTCGAGATCGCCTACACCCAGCCGCTGTCCGACGCGACGGCCGCGGCGCTGGCCACGAAGTACAAGGCCAAGCAGTGGCGGTACGTCCCGACCGCCGGCTACGGCGGCCCCAAGGTCGACGAGGAGACGCTGACCGTCATGTCCGCGACGCTGTCGGCGGACAAGAAGAAGGTCACCGTCAAGGTCAACGGCCTGAAGGCCGGCCGGGTCGTCCACCTCCGCTCGCCGCGGCCGTTCGCCTCGGAGTCCGGCGAGTCGCTGTGGAGCACGGAGGCCTGGTACACGCTGAACTCGCTGGTCGGCGGTTCCGTCGGCACCGAGACGCAGGTTGAGGCCGAGGACGCCGCGCTGAGCGGCGGGGCCGCGGTCAACAACAACCACCCGGGCCACACCGGAGCCGGGTTCGTCGACGGCTACTGGAACGCCGGCGCCACGACCACCTTCTCGGTGAACGCGGCGGCGGCCGGGGCGTACAACGTGGGGCTGCGCTACGCCAACGGCCCCAACCCGTTCCAGGGGACGAAGTCCGTCAGCGTGTACGTCAACGGCACCAAGGTGAAGCAGACGCGGCTGGCCAGCACCGGGACCTGGCAGACCTGGGCCGAGCAGGTCGAGCGGCTGACGCTGCGGGCCGGCGCCAACACCATCGCCTACAAGTACGACAGCGGGGACGCCGGGAACGTGAACCTCGACCGGCTGACCGTCCAGGCGGTGGAGCGGGTCACCCTGTTCGACGGGACCAGCGTGGCCGCGTGGGAGAACCGCAACGGCGGCGGCGCGGTGACGTGGCCGGTGGCCGACAACGCCATGGAGTCCCTCGGCGGGGACATCCGTACCAAGCAGAAGTTCGGCGACTTCACCCTGCACGTGGAGTGGACCCAGCCGAACTACCCGGCCTCGGTGACCGGGCAGGCCCGCGGGAACAGCGGTGTCTACCTGCAGGAGCGGTACGAGCTGCAGGTGCTGGACTCCTACGGTGACACGACCCTCTCGGCCGACGAGGCCGGCGCCATCTACAACAAGCGGGCGCCGAGCCAGAACCGGGCGACGGCACCGGGGACCTGGCAGACGTACGACGTGACGTTCCGGGCGGCCCGGTTCGTCGGCGACACCAAGGTCGACGACGCCCGGGTCACGGTGGTCTGGAACGGCGTGGTCGTCCACGACGACGTGGCGATCGACGGCGGCACCGGCGACAACCTGCCCGAGCAGGCGACCCGGGAGGCGATCCGGCTGCAGGACCACGGTGACCCCGGGGAGAACCCGCGGTTCCGCAACATCTGGATCGAGCCGCTGGACTGACCGGCGGTGCGGGGGAGGGATCCGGCGCCCGCCGGGTCCCTCCTCCGCGCGTCAGGCGAGCTGCTGGTCCAGCACGGCCGGGGCCAGCGCGTGCTGCACCACCATGGCGGCCGCGCCCAGGACGCCCGCGTCGGCGCCGGCCTGCGACACGACGATCCGCAGGTTCTGGGTGGCCAGCGGGAGGCTCCGGCGGTAGATCGCCTCCCGGACCCCGGCCAGCAGCATCTCGCCGGCGAGAGCGAGCGAGCCGCCGACGACGATCAGCGACGGGTTGAACATCGACACGCAGGCCGCGAGGACCTCGCCGATGTCCCGACCGGCCTGCCGGGTCGCCTGGCCGGCCTCCAGGCTCCCGGATCTGACCAGGCCGACGACGTCCGCGCTGGTCCGGGCCTCGATGCCGCGGGCCCGCAGGGCGGCGGCGATGGCCGGCCCGCTGGCCACCGCCTCCAGGCAGCCGGTGTTGCCGCACCGGCACGGCACGTCGCCGCCGTGCGGGGCGAGGATGTGCCCGAGGTCGCCGGCCGCCCCGACCGCCCCCCGGTGCAGCACGCCGTTGCTGATGAAGCCGGACCCGATGCCGGTGGCCACCTTCACCACGATGAGGTGCTCGACCTCGGGGAAGCACGTCGCATGCTCGCCCAGCGCCATCAGGTTGACCTCGTTGTCCACCAGGACCGGCGCGTCGAGCTCGGCGGCGACCCGGGCCGGCACGTCGTAGCCGTCCCAGCTCGGCATGATCGGCGGGTTGTTGGGGCGGCCGGTGGAGTGCTCGACCGGACCGGGCAGCCCGATGCCGACGCCGGCCAGCCGCACCGACTCCAGGCCCGCCCTCCGCAGCAGCCGACGCCAGGCCACCGCCAGCAGCCCGAGGACCACGTCCGGCCCCTCCGCGATGTCCAGGTCGAGCCGGTCCCGGGCGATCGGGACCCCGGTCAGGTCGGTCACCGCCACCGTCGCGTGGGTCGCCCCGACGTCCGCGGCCAGCACCGCCCGGGCCCGCGCGTTGAAGACGAACCGGCCGGCCGGCCGGCCACCGGTGGAGGCCCCGTTGCCGCCGTCGTTGACCAGGCCGGCGTCCAGCAGCGCATCCAGCCGGGACCGCACGGTGGACCGGGCCAGGCCGGTCTCGATGGCGAGCGCGGCGCGGGTGCGCGGCCGCCCGTCCCGCAGAAGCTGCAGCAATTGCCCGGGTGAGGCCGCGCCTGCGATCGGAACGGCGCCTTCCACTTCACCAGTGAAGCAGATCGGCCCGCCGGGTCAGCGCCAGTCGGCGACCCGCACCAGTCCGGCGGTGGCGAGCGACGTCGGCCGGGTGACGCAGCGGTTGGTGCCGGGGCCGCCGAAGCGCAGCTGGCCGCCGCGTACGGACACCAGGTCGTGGTCGATGCAGGTCGACACCGTGAGGATCTCCCGCCAGCAGCCGTTCGAGGTGTCGAACGGCTCGCCGACCACCGGCTCGCAGTCGGCCAGCCCGACCTGCTCGACGATGTCGGGCCGGTCCTGCAGGAGCGTCACGTACTGCTGCTCGTTGGTGAGGTCGATGTCGTACGTGCCCGGCAGCGTCGCGCTCGGCTGCCGCAGGACGTACACGCCCTCGGAGTCGTACTGCAGCAGCGGCCGGGTGAGCTCCCGGTCGGTGTACGCGACGAAGGTCAGCCACTCGCGCTGCTCGTCGAACGAGACCGTGGTGACCAGGTAGACCGTCTCGGCGCCGACCGGGAACTCGGTCGGGGTGGCGCTGCGCCAGGTGCCGAGCAGCCGGTCGCGGAACTCCACCACCGGGGCGGCCCGGCGCTCGGCCCGGTCCACCCCGGCGGGGGCGGCGTCGGCGCGCAGCGGGAGCACCACCGCCGCCGCCACCGACAGCACGAGCCCGGTCACCAGGGCCAGCGCGAACGCGACGCGACGGGTGAGTGTTGCGGTCATGGTTCCTCGTCCTCCTCCAGCTGCGATCCGGGCGGCCGGCTCGGCGCGCCCGGTCGGTGCGAGCATCACGCTCGCACGCGAGCAGTGCTCGCAGCAAGGAACGGCGCTCAGATATGAAACGCCTGCTCTCAGCCGGGTCTCAGGTCGTAGGATCAGCGTCCGTGGCGAGCGACGCGGTGGCGGGCGACGGGGCCCGGCCCCGGTCGCACCGGGAGCGGCTGCGCCAGGTGACCCTCGCCGACATCCGCGCCGCCGCGCTGCGCCAGGTGCGCGAGCACGGCGCGCAGGCGCTGTCGCTGCGGGCGGTGGCCCGCGAGGTGGGCATGAGCAACCCCGGCCTGTACCGCTACTACGCCAGCCGGGACGAGCTGCTCACCGCGCTGGTCGCCGAGGCCTTCGACGCCCTGGCCGCGGCCCTGGAGCGGGCCCGGGACGCCCGGCCCGACGCCGACGTGGCCGAGCGGCTGCGCGCCGTGGCGCTCGGCTACCTGGACTGGGCCCTCGCGCACCCCGTCGAGTTCCACCTTGTCTTCGGCACGCCCGTCCCCGGCTACGCCGCCCCGGCCGACGGCCCGACCGTCGCCGCCGCGGCGCGGTTCGGCTCGGTGTTCGTCGACCTGGTGGCCGAGGCCTGGCGGACCGGGACCCGCCCCGACCCGCCGTTCGAGGTGCCGGACCCGCTCCCCGGAGCGCCGGATCCGGGCGCCGCCGTGGCCCTGGCCCGGATGTGGACGCGGCTGCACGGCATCGTCGCGCTGGCCCTCCCCGGCCACCTGCACCAGGTCGGGCTCGACGACGCGGGCGTGCGCCGGCTGTACCGCGCCGAGACCGACCAACTCCTGGCCGAGCTGCGGCTGCCGCTGCGCTGACGGCGAACCGCGGCGACGGCCCGACGGGCACCTGCCGCCGGGTCGTTCGCCGGTCCGTGGGCGGGGGCCGGGCCGTCAGTCGATCCGGACGGCGGTGCCGCGGACGTCGATGCCGCCCCGGTCGGCCGGGACGGTCACGTCGAGCCGGCCGGGGCGGCCGAGGTCGACACCCTGGAACACCGTCAGCGCGGCAGGCGGCCGGATCGCGCCGACCTCGCGCAGGTAGCCGCCGAGCGCCGCGGCGGCGGCGCCGGTGGCCGGGTCCTCGACCACCCCGCCGGGCGGGAACGGGTTGCGGGACTGGAACACGGCCGGCTCCTGCCGCCAGACCAGCTGCAGGGTGGTCCAGTCGCGGGCCGCCATCAGCGTCCCCAGCCGGTCGAAGTCGTAGTCCAGCGCGGCGAGCCGGTCCCGGGTCGCCGCGGCGAGCACCAGGTGGAACGCCCCGGCGTACGCGACGTGCGGCGGCAGGGCCGGGTCCAGGTCGGCCGGCGCCCAGTCCAGGGCCGCCAGCGCCTCCCGCACGTCGGCGTCGGCGGCAGGCTCGCTGCGCGCATCGACGCTGGTCAGCGTGGCCGTCAGCCGGCCGTCGGGGTCCGGCGCGGTCGTCACCGGCACCACGCCGCTGCGGGTGCGGAACCGTACCGGCCCGGGCCCGTCCCGCTCGGCCAGCGCGACCGCGGTCGCCACCGTGGCGTGCCCGCAGAACGGCACCTCGGCCAGCGGGCTGAAGTAGCGGATGTCGTGACCGGTGTCGTCCCTGCCCACGAGGAAGGCGGTCTCGCTGTACCCGATCCCGGCCGCGGCGGCGAGCATCTCGGCATCGGTCAGCCCGGCGGCGGCGAGCACCACGCCGGCCGGGTTGCCGGCGGCGGGATCGTCGGAGAAGGCGGCGTAGCGCAGCAGGTCCACGCCGGCATTCTCGCCGTCGGGTCCCGGCTCCGGCCAGCGCCCGGAGCCGGCGGACCGGTGGGGACACCGGCGCCGGCCACCCCGCCGGCCGGCCGCCTGAGCACCGGGGTCGGTAGGGCACGGCCGGCGATCCCGCGGTCCCGCTGTCAGCGGTCGCGCCGGCCCCGCTGGCCGTCCCGCACCTCCGCCTGACCGGCGTCCGGCGCCGGGGCGTCCCGGTCGTCGCGGCCCAGGCCGGCCAGCACGGTGTCGACGACCGCGTCGGTGATCGCGTCGATGTCGGGCGCGTCGCGCGAGACCACCGCGCCGTCGACGGCCAGCGACGCGACGCCGTGCACGGCGGTCCACAGACACGTGCCCGCGATGGCGCCCCGGGCCGGTGCGACGAGGCCCGCCGCCGCGAGGCGGCCCACGACACCCTCGAGCACCTGGTACGGGTCCCGGCCGTCCGGCCCCGCCCCCCGGGCCCGCGCGGGCTGCCCCGCACCGTGCCGGCCGAACACCAGGCGGAAGGTCGCGGGGTCCCGGAGCGCGAACCCCACGTAGGCCCGCGCGGTCGCCACCGCGGCGTCCCGCGCCGATGCGGGGGAGTCGCCGGGGACGGCCGCGTCCGCGGCGGCCAGGTCGGCGGCGAGGCGGGTGAAGCCGGCGGCCGCCACCGCGGCGAGCAGGTCGGCGCGGTCGGCGAAGTGCCGGTACGCGGCGGTGTTCGACACGCCGACCGCCCGGGCGGCCTCCCGGAGGCTGAACCCGTCCGGCCCCCGCTCGCGGACCAGCTCGGCCGCGACGCCGATCAGCGCCTGCCGCAGGTCCCCGTGGTGATAGCGCTCGGCCACGCCCGACATGTTGACACTGGAAACCGACCGTGCCAAGTTTCCATCGGAAACATTCGAGCGCGAAGGAGTCGGTCATGGAGATCACCCGGATACCGCTGCGGCTGTCGTCGGCCTACCTGCTGCGCGGGCGGGGGGCCGTGCTCGTCGACACGGGCTGCCCCGGCGAGGAGGACCGGCTGCTGCGGGCGGTCGCCCGGGCCGGTGTCGACCCGGCCCGGCTGTCGCTGGTGCTCTGCACGCACGGGCACGGCGACCACGCCGGCGGCGCCGCCGGCGTGTCCCGGCGCACCGGCGCCCCGGTCGCCGTGCACGCGGCCGACGCCGCGATGCTGCGTCGGGGCCGCAACGACCCGCTGGTGCCGCGCGGGGTCGAGGCGCGCCTGGTGAAGCTGTTCGCCGACGTGGACCCGCGCGCCCACGACCCGGAGATCATCGTGTCCGGCGTCCTCGACCTCGGCCCGTTCGGCATCGACGCGCTGGCCGAACCGGTGCCCGGACACACGCCCGGTTCCCTGGTCGTCCGCACCTCCGACGGCGACGTCATCGCGGGCGACCTGCTGCGCGGCGGTGTCCTCGGCGGTGCCGTCGCCGCGCGGCGCCCGCTGCCGCACTACTTCAGCGACCGGCCGGCGGCGGTCGGCCCGGCGCTCGCCCGGCTCGCCGCCGCGGGCGCGAGGACCCTGCACCTAGGGCACGGTGGCCCGGTCGACGTGCGGCGCGCCGTGGAACGCTTCCCGGTCGGGTCCCGCTGAGCCGCGACGCCCGGCCACATCGGAAGGGCCCCGCCGCCCGCCTCCGCTCGGGACGTGCCGTCGCCCCGATCGGCACGTCTCCGATCGGCACGGCCCCGATCGGCGCGGCCCCGATCGGCGCGGCCCCGGGCGGGGCCACCCGATGGGCGCTCAGTCGGTGCGGACCCGGACGGTGCCGTCGACGGAGCCGCGGAACACCTCGATCAGCGTCCGCGCCACCGGGTCGGCACGCAGCTGCGCCCGCAGCCACAGGCCGCTCCACCGCCCGACCAGGGTGGTGGCCCGGTCCTGCGCCAGGGTCGGCTCGTTCGGGTCGGGGGCGGCGCCGGGCGGGTCGTCCACGTCGGTGATGCCGTAGTGGTTCGCGCCGGCGATCGTGATCAGCGCCCGGGGTCGCTCCAGTGACGGGTAGGTCACCTCCGCCTCGGCGAGCGGGGCGATTCCGTCCAGGGTGCCCTGGACCAGGGCGACCGCGACCCCGCTGGTGTCCAGGTCGCGGTCCAGCCGGTCACCGGTCGCGAGATTGGTGCCGTACGCGGTCACCGCCTTCAGCGCGGCCGGCCGCTGGTACGGGCCGTCGCACAGCGGGAACTCGCACACGCCGGCGGCGGCGAACAGGGCGACCGCGCCCCCGAAGGAGTGGCCGACCACGCCGAGCCGGTCGGTGTCCACGATCCCGGCGATCGGCGACCCGGGCCGGTCGTCCTCGGCGGTGGCCGCGGCCAGCGCGTTCGGCACCACGGTCTGCGACGTGAACAGCCCGGGCGGGAGGGGACCGCCGGGCGGGCGGACGTGGTTGGGCACGACCACCACGAAGCCCTGTCGCGCCAGCACCCGGCTCACGTCGCCGTACTGGCCCTTGTCCACGTTCGCGCCCTGCAGGACGGCGACCACCGGGAAGGCGTCGGTGAGGACCGGCCGCAGGGCGGCGGGGACCCTCGGGTGGTAGACGTCCGCCGGGTCGCCGCTGGGCAGCGTCACCGCGTACGTCGAGACCGGCAGGCCCAGGGCCGCCCGGGCGGGCGGGGCCGTCGGTGTCCCGGCGGCCGCGGCGGGCGCCGCCGCGACGGTCAGACCCAGGGCCAGACAGGGACCCAGGAGGGCGGCGGCGAGGTGACGGGGGCGGGGCATGTGCGCTCCTTGCGGCCGGGGGCAGAGCGGTCCCGAGCCGGGCAGCCGAACCGGACGGAAACGGACACACGATACCGCCCGCCCCCGCGGACCGGAACGGGAACCGCCCCGTTCCTGGCCGTGATCCCGGCGCGCAGGCGGGCATGCCGGCCGGTGCCCAGCCGCCGTACCGGAACGGAGCACCACCATGACGCCGCCCTCCCCGCACGGCCTGCGCTCGGTCGCCGACCAGGACGACCGGACCCGGGGCGGGCCCGGCAGCATCCTGTCCCGGCAGAGCCGGGACCACGCCGAGCTGCACCGCCTCATGCGCGCGTACGACGCCGCGCCGGACCCCGACGAGCGCCGGCGGCTCGTCGGCAGGCTGGCCGAGCGGTCGCTGCGGCACGCCTTCGCCGAGGAGACCGTGCTGTTCCCGGCCTACCGCACGTACCTGCCCGACGACGGGGACTCCCTGACCGCGCACATCGAGGGCGAGCACCAGGAGATCAACGAGCTGCTGGAGCGGCTGCAGGACACCGACCCGCGCGACCCCGGCTGGGAGCCCGCGGTGCGCCGGCTGTTCGCGCTCGTCACCGACGACGCCCGCACCGAGGAGGACGTCCTGCTGCCCAGGTTGCAGCAGGTCGCCGACGTCCGGGAGCTGCGGGCGATCGGCGCGGCGTGGGAGACCGCCCGCCGCACCTCCCCGACCCGGCCGCACCCCGGGATCTCCCGCCGGCCGCCGGGCAACCTCCTCGCCGGCGGACCGCTGGCGCTCTCCGACCGGGTCAAGGACGCGGCCCGGCACGCCCCGCGCACCGGTGTCGCCGTGGTCCTGCTCGGTGTCCTGGCGCTGGTCCTTCGCCGCAGGTCAGCCGGGCGCTGACCCGGGCAGCGGGCGGTGCGAGGGGCCCTGCCGGGCCGGCTCCCCGGTCGGTTGGGCCGGCGCCGCGGACATTCCGGCGGCTGGCAGTCCACGTCGAACGCCGGGAAGGCCGACAGGTCGCCGACCGGCTCAACGGCCGGCGGTGGTCGCTGCCGCTGGTGGACCGGGGTACTGCTGGTCGCGACCTACTTACCGGACGATCTGACCATGCGGCAGTTCGGTGCCGCCGTTCCGGCCTCCTCCGGCCATCAGCACACAGCCTGAGTTGTGCTCGAGGACCGCACGGTCGGCCGCGCGCGGTACGGGCGGGTCAGACTCCTCCGAGCACGCCGTAAGCCACGACGAAGGCGCCTGCGGTCACGCAGGTCCCGATCACCGCGAGCACCTTCCACAGCGCTTCGCGGATGCGGCGGATCAGCATCGCGACG
Organism: uncultured Mycobacteriales bacterium; assembly: GCA_902805565.1. Classification (GTDB taxonomy): domain Bacteria; phylum Actinomycetota; class Actinomycetes; order Mycobacteriales; family CADCTP01; genus CADCTP01. The sequence goes on along the minus strand of CADCTP010000304.1, from coordinate 1,645 downwards.
AGGAGTGCGAGCGCGGCCGCCCCGATCAGCACCCAGTAGACCGGGCTGGTCGAGTCCGCGACGGAGGTGAGCCCGAAGACGGCCTCGCCGACGCCGATGCCGGCCAGCAGTGCCGTACCCATCGCGGGCCGCCGTGAAGGCATCGCCCGCAACCAGCTCGTGGCGACCCCGACGAAGGGACCGACCAGCACCCCTACCAGCGCGAACAGCGTGGGGTCGTAGAACAGGTCCTGCAGCCGCGCCGCGGTCGCGTACCCGACGGTCAACAGGACGAAGGTCGCCGCTCCCAACAGCGCCGCAACCGCCGCCCGTACCCGGATCCAGGTCAGCAGGAGCACCGTCACCAGCGTCCAGCCGGACGCGGAGTTCGCGAACGACGTCAGGGCGTCCGGTAGGGATCCCTGGGCGAAGAACGTGGCTGCGCCGAGGAGGAGGCTCGCTGCCGCGACGATCGCGGCCCGCGCCCATGTCTCGCTCGACCTGCCGGTCATCGTCACGCGTCATCCTGCACCGCTGGGCTCTCCCGACGTGATGCCCGAGGTCCCTGCACCGCCGCTCGCCGGGCGGTCACCACGCGGGCGGGGCCGGCCACCACCTCCGCCCGCCAGCCGTCCGGCCTCACCCGGTGGCCCGGCGGACGGCCCACGCCGCCGTCGCGGTGGTGGCGCCCACGGCCGTCGCGAGGACGACGAGGCTGAGCAGGCCGTACGTCGTCAGGTCGACCACGGGTACCTGCCCAGGCAGCAGCCCGGCGCTGACACCGAGCACGGCGGGGACGACGGCGAGGGTCCCGATCAGCCACGCGAGCACCCCGGTGAGCAGCGACTCGACGAGCAGCATCCTGCGCAGCTGCCGGCGCGTCGTGCCGGTCCGGTGGAGCAGGACCAGCTCGCCGTGCCGGCCCACCGTCGTGAGCACCAGGGCGTTGGCGGCCCCGATGACGATGAAGACCATGAGCAGGAGCAGCAGGACCGTGGACAGGCGCTGCTCCGCGGCGCCGGGGCTGGTCGCGTCGGCGGCGTACTGCCCCGGGCTCTGGACCGTGTAGCCCAGGTCCCGGATGCGGTCGGCGGTCTGGGCCGTCGTCGCGTCCTCGGTGGTCGTGACGAGGACGGTCGAGGGCGTGGCGTCCGAGCCCAGCGAGGTCGCGGTGTCCGGTGCGATCAGGTAGCCGCCCACCCCGAGTCCCCGCTCGTAGACGGCGACCACCTCCAGGGCGTGCTCGGCGCCGTCGTACCGCACGGCGAGCGAGTCTCCCGTGCCGAGGCCGATCAAGGACGCGGCGTCCGAGCTGATGGCGACGGTGTCGGGTGCCGAGAGCGCGGACAGCGAACCGTCGGTGACGCCGGGGTCGAAGACGCTGCTCGGCACGTCGGCGGGCACGGTCCGCAGCGCGGTGCTCTCCCAGACCAGGATGTCGGGTTCCTCGTCCTCGGTGCGGACCTCGACCGGCACGTCGGTCAGCGGCGCGACCGCTGCGATTCCGGGCACTGCGGTCAGCTCGGACGGTGACGACGGTGACGACGGTGGCGACGGAGCGGTGGTCAGCACCAGGTCCGCGGTCACGGCAGCGCGCAGCTGCTGCTCGGAGGCCTCGCCGAGCGCGCTGTTGACGCTGGTCTGGATGGTGCCGACGGCCAGGGCC
>CADCTP010000303.1 GCA_902805565.1 uncultured Mycobacteriales bacterium | reverse complement strand
CCCGGGCGCGTCCCCGGCCGCGTCCGCCACCGCGCCGGCGGCGACCCGGCCGCGTCCCGGCCGCGCGCCCGCCGGGTCCCGGTCGCGCACCCGGCGGCGGGTCAGGGGGGTGGCCCGGGACGGGGCGTGGCAGGGTGGGGCGGGTGAGCGAGAGCGTCGAGCGGTTCCGGGTCCTGGCCGAGGAGATCGTCGAGGACCTGCTGCGGCTGGACCCGGAGAACGCCACGGACCTCGGCGACCACCGGCACGACGACCGGCTGGCCGACCTGTCCGAGGCCGGTCTGGCCGAGGTCCGCGACACCCTGGCCGACCGCCGGGACGAGCTGGACAGCCTGGACCTCGACGAGCTGGACGCCGACGACGCGGTGGACGCGGAGATCCTCCGGGCCGCGCTGGACCGCCGGGTGTTCGCGGTGGAGCGGCTGGCCGAGCAGGCCTGGAACCCGCTGCTCTGGCTGCCCGGCGACGCGCTGCACCCGCTGCTGGTCCGGGACACCGTGCCGGTGCCGGACCGGCTGCGCGCGCTGGCCGGCCGGCTGGCACAGGTCCCGGACCGGCTCGCCACCGCCCGGGCCACCCTGCGCGACATGCCGCGGGTGCACGTGGAGACCGCGCTGACCCAGACCTCGGGCGCGCTGGCCCTGGTCCGCGACCAGGTGTCCGCCCTGATGGCCCGGGAGCCGGGGATCGACGTGCCGCGGGAGGCCGCGGTGACCGCGCTGGCGGACTTCCGGGACTGGCTGCTGGACAACCTGGAGGACGCCGCCGGCGACCCCCGGCTCGGCCCCGAGCTGTACGCGGCCAAGCTGCACCTCACCCTGGACGCCGACCTCTCGGCCGAGCGGATCGCCGCCGCCGCCCGCGAGCACCTGGACGTCGTCACCGAGCAGCTGCTCCGGGTGGCGACCGACTGGGTCGGCCCGGGCGAGGACCCGGTGCGCCGGGCGTTCGACCGGGTGGCCGCCGAGGCGCCGGACGACGGCACGATCGTCGGGCTGGCCCGGCGCGCGCTGGCGGAGACGACGGAGACCGTCGCCCGCAGCGGCATCCTGCGGGTGCCGGCCGACCCGGTCGAGATCGAGGTGATGCCGGAGTTCCGGCGCGGCATCGCGGTGGCGTACTGCGACGCGCCCGGGCCGCTGGAGACCGGCGGGACCACGTCGTTCGCGATCAGCCCGACGCCGGCCGGGTGGCCGGCCGACCGGGTCGCGTCGTTCTACCGCGAGTACAACACCGCGATGGTCACCAACCTGACGGTGCACGAGGCGATGCCGGGGCACGTGCTGCAGCTGGCGCTGGCCCGCCGCTACCGGGGGGCGACCCGGGTCCGGCAGGTGCTGGCCAGCGGGTCGTTCATCGAGGGCTGGGCGGTGCACGCCGAGGAGATCATGGCCGGCCTCGGGCACGGCGGCGTCCCGGTCCGGCTGCAGCAGCTGAAGATGCAGCTGCGGACGACGATCAACGCGCTGCTCGACGCGGGCGTGCACGCCGGCGGGATGACCGAGGCCGAGGCGCTGGCGCTGATGACCGGCCGCGGCTACCAGGAGGAGGGTGAGGCGGTCGGCAAGTGGCGGCGGGCGCTGCTGACCAGCGCCCAGCTCTCGACGTACTTCGTCGGGTATCTGGAGCTGCGCCCGACCCTCGCCGGCCGCACCCGGTACGACGACGTCCTCGCCCACGGCAGCCCGCCCCCGCGGCACCTGCCGGCCCTGCTCGCGCCGGCCTGACCGGCCCGCCGACCCCGGCGGGATTCACGGGCGGGGGCCGGGGCACGATGGCGGCCCAGGACCCCGCACCGAACGGAGCCGTGCATGTCAGAGCACCGACCGACGCCGACCGCCGCCGCGGTGCCGGGTTGAGGATCGTCTACTGCAGCTTCGAGGGCCGCTACTCCGACAGTCCGCGCGCGGTCCACGAGGCGCTGCTGGCCCGCGGGGCCGACCACGAGCACACCTGGCTGGCCGACCCGGCCGGGCGCAACCCGTTCCCGCCCGGCGTCCGCACGGTCCCGTACGGCGGCCCGGCGACCGTCGCGGCGCTGGAGGCGGCGGACCTGGTGGTGGCCAACACGCACCTGCCGTTCGACTGGACGAAGCGGCCCGGCGCGCGCTACCTGCAGACCTGGCACGGCACGCCGCTCAAGCGGATCCACCACGACGTGCTGTGGGCACCGGAGGGACGGCTGGCCCGGCTGGACGAGGACGTCGCCCGCTGGGACGACCTGCTGTCGCCGAACCGGGCCAGCACCGAGCGGATCCGCCGGGCGTTCGCCTTCGGCGGGCCGGTGCACGAGACCGGCTACCCGCGCAACGACGTGCTCCTCGGGCCGGACCGCGACCGGGTCCGCGCGGCCGTACGGGCCGGGCTGGGCATCCCGGACGGGGTCACCGCGGTCCTCTGGACGCCGACCTGGCGCGACGACCTGGTCAACCGGAGCACCGGTCCGGGCTTCGCGCTGCCGCTGGACCTGGCCGCGTTCGGGGCCCGGCTCGGCCGCGACCACGTGCTGCTGCTGCGGCTGCACGACCTGGTGACCGGCCGCCCCGAGGTCCGGCCGGACGGCCCGGTCCGGGACGTCTCCGCCCATCCGGACCCCCGCGACCTCTACCTGGCCGCCGACCTGATGGTGACCGACTACTCCTCGACGATGTTCGACTTCGCCGTCACCGGCAAGCCGATGATCTTCTTCACCTACGACCTCGAGCTCTACCGCGACCGGACCCGCGGCTTCTACTTCGACCTGGAGCCGGTGGCGCCCGGACCGCTGGTCCGCACCGGCGACGAGCTGCTGACCGCGATCGCCGCCGGCCCCGACGACCGGTACGCCGCGCGCTACCGGGAGTTCCGGGAGACGTTCTGCCACCTGGAGGACGGCCGCGCCACCGACCGCGTACTGGACCTGCTGTTCGGTCCGGCCGCCGCCGGGACGCCGACCGCGGCGGGGGTGACCCGTGCCGGCTGACCCGACCGGCCCCGGCGGCCCGGTGCCGTACGAGGTGGTGATCCTGGCCGCCGGGATGGGCACCCGGCTGGGTCGGCCGCTGCCCAAGCCGCTGACCCCGCTGCTGGACGGCCGGAGCATCCTGCGGCACCAGGTCGACGGCCTGCGCGGGGAGCTCGGCCCGGCCGTGCCGATCACCGCGGTGGTCGGGTTCCAGCGGGAGCGGGTCATGGCCGCCGCGCCCGACCTGCGGTTCGCGCACAACCCGGACTACGCGACCACCAACACCGCGAAGAGCCTGCTGGCCGGGCTGCGCGCGGCCGGGCCGGGCGGCGTGCTGTGGCTCAACGGCGACGTGGTCTTCGACCCGGCGCTGCTGCGGGTGGCCGAGCCGCTGCTGTGCGCCGGGGAGAGCTTCGTCTGCGTCGACACCGCGAGCGTCGCCGACGAGGAGATCAAGTACACGCTGGACCCGGCGGGCTTCATCCGGGAGCTGTCGAAGACCGTGGTCGGCGGTCTGGGCGAGGCGGTCGGGATCAACTTCGTCTCGGCGGCGGACCGGCCGGTGCTGGCCGGCTGCCTGGCCGACTGCGTGGACACCGACTACTTCGAGCGCGGGATGGAGACCGGCACCGCCGCCGGCCGGCTGCGCTTCCGCCCGCTGGACATCTCCCGGTGGAGCGCGGTCGAGGTCGACTTCGAGAGCGACCTGGACCGGGCCAACGCCCGGCTGGCGGCGGGCGCTGCGGTGCCGGGCCCGCGCCGGGTGACCGGGCCCGACCCGGTCGCGCCCGACAGGTAGCGCACACCGTCCCCGCCCGCCGCGCCGCGGGCGACCGCCGGAGCCCGCGGACGACCTCGCCGGGAAGGGGCCGTCGGTGCCCCTCCGGTGCGTTCGGGGGACGGTCGCCCCGGAATCGGGACGAGTGCTGCACAATCCCCGGTATGCCACTGGATCCGCAGGTCGAGGCGATGCGGGCCCGCCGGTCCGCCGAGGGCCACACCCCGCTGTACGCGATGACGCTGGAGCAGGCCCGGGCCGAGGACCTGGCCTCGATCCGGGCCGCGGGCGGCACCCCGGAGCCGGTCGCGTCGGTCGACGACCTGGAGATCCCCGGCCCCGGCGGCCCGCTGCCGGTCCGGGTCTACCGGCCGGCGGCGGCCGGCCCGCTGCCCGCGCTGGTCTACTTCTTCGGCGGCGGCTGGACGCTGGGCACCATCGACACCGCCGACGGGATCTGCCGGGCGCTGACCAACGCGGCCGGCTGCGCCACCGTGGCCGTCGGCTACCGGCTCGCCCCGGAGCACAAGTTCCCGGCCGCGGTGCACGACTGCCTGGCCGGGCTGCGCTGGGCGGCCGCGGCCCCCGGCATCGACCCGGACCGGGTCGCGGTCGGCGGGGACAGCGCGGGCGGCAACCTGGCCGCCGCGGTCACCCTGCTGGCCCGGGACGCGGGGCCGCGGATCGCCCACCAGCTGCTGGTCTACCCGAACACCGAGCACGGGGCGGACACCCCCTCGGTCCGGGCCGGCGTCGACCCGCTGCTGTTCAACCGGACGTCCGTCGACTGGTACTGGAACCACTACCTGGCCGACCCGGCCGACGGCGCCGACCCGCTCGCCTCCCCGCTGCGGGCCCCGGACCTGTCCGGGCTGCCCCCGGCCACGGTGATCACCGCCGAGTACGACCCGCTGCGGGACGAGGGCGAGGCGTACGCGGCCCGGCTGGCCGAGGCCGGGGTGCCGGTCACGCTGCGCCGCTTCGACGGCATGATCCACGGCTTCTTCGCGATGTCCGGCCAGCTGGACCAGGGCCGGGAGGCCGTCGGCTGGGCCGCCGACCGGCTGCGGGCCGCGCTGGCCGCCGGGCCGGCCGCGTGACCGCGACCGCG
>CADCTP010000302.1 GCA_902805565.1 uncultured Mycobacteriales bacterium | reverse complement strand
CTGGCCGGCCGGCGGGGTGGCGGCGCGGTGGCGGTGCGGTGGCGGCGGGGTCAGGTGGGGCCGGAGGGCGGGGTGGCGTCCGGGGCGGGGTCGGAGGCGGCCAGCACCGCGCGCAGGATCTCCACCGCCCGGTCGGCGGACAGGCCGAGGCCGCGGGCCCGGGCGGCGTACTCGGCGGCGGCGTCCACGGCCCGCTGCTCGTCCACCCCGACGACGACGGTGCCGTTGCGGCCCCGGGTCGCCACCAGCCCGTCCCGCTCCAGCTCCCGGTACGCCCGGGCCACCGTGTTCACCGCCAGCCCCAGGTCGCCGGCCAGCCGCCGTACGGTCGGCAGCCGGGTGCCCGGGGGCAGCTCGCCCGCCTGCACCTGCCGGGCCAGCTGCGCCCGCACCTGCTCGTACGGCGGGACCGGCGAGCGCGGGTCGTACCCGATCACGCGGCCACCAGCCGGCGCCGCCAGTGCCGCGGCCCGCCGGTCAGCTCGTGCACCAGCCCGACCACGAGCACGCCCAGCAGCAGCCCCAGCGGCAGCAGGCCGGCGACCCGGCGCAGGGTGCCCTCGATGTCCGGGCCGAGGAAGCTGTCCGCCAGCCGCCAGGCGGTGACCAGGGACACCGCGGCGGACAGCTGCAGGATGTCCCGGACCGCCTGGGCCCGGATCGCCTCGTTCCGCTGCAGGTCCTCGGCCGAGGCGGCCGGCTGCGGCCGGTCGATCAGGTGCCGGGCCACGGCCAGCGCGCCGGCCAGTGCCGCCGCCGGCAGCAGCACCAGGCCGGCGGCCATCGTCAGGCTCCCCCGAGGTGCCGTGTCCGGCGCCGCCAGCCGGCCCAGCACCCCGAGCACCGCCGGTCCGGCCGCTGCGGCGGCGGTGACGCCGACCAGCCAGCCCGGGACGTAGTCGGTCAGCCGCCGGCTGACCGGGTGGGCCACCCGGCGGGTCCCCGGCGCCGGCCGGGGGGTCGCCAGCTGGTCAACGACGGCGCCCACCGCCAGCCCGGCGTAGCCCAGCGACAGCGGGCCCCCGGTCAGCCACGAGGCCAGGAGGCCGAGCACCAGCCCGCCGACGACGAACCGGTACCGGCGGACCACCCGGCGCACGAACATCCGGTCCACCAGCTCCGGCTCCAGCCCGAGCCGGGCGCCGACCCGCGCGGCCCGGCGGGCCTGCAGCCGGCCGCCGCCAAGGATGCCGTGCGCCCCGGCCGCCACCGCCAGCACGGCTCCGACGAGGACCACCGCCCCGGCCAGGCGGGCTTCTGTCTCGGTCATCGTCCCAATGTAGCAATACAATGCGAGGATCGGCCACCACCTGTCCGGGTGGTGGCCGACCGGGTCAGGCCGGGGTCAGGTCGGCGGTGGGGTAGTCGGTGTAGCCGCGGTGGTCGCCGCCGAAGAACGTCGCCGGGTCGGCCTCGGTGAGCGGCGTGCCGGTGCGGTAGCGCTCGACGAAGTCCGGGTTGGCCAGCGCCCAGCGGCCCACCGGCAGCACGTCGGCCAGGCCGGACTCGACGTCGGCGTGGAAGGACTCCAGGCTGCGCTCGCTGCGCAGCAGCAACAGCGGCCGCGGCCACAGCGCCCGGATGTCCCGCAGCAGGGCCTCGTCGCCGAAGTCGAAGACGTGCAGGTAGGCCAGGCCGAGCGGGGCCAGCTCGCGGACCAGGTGCCGGTACGCCGCCGGCCCGTCCGCGCCCTCGTCGATGTCGCCGTGGGTGCCGCCGGGGGAGATCCGCAGCGCGGTGCGCTCCGGGCCGATCTCGGCCGCCACCGCCCGGACGACCTCCAGGGCGAACCGGACCCGTCCCTCGACGCCGCCGCCGTACCCGTCGGTGCGGACGTTCGAGTTGACCCCGAGGAACTGCTGGATCAGGTAGCCGTTGGCGCCGTGCAGCTCGACGCCGTCGGCGCCGGCCTCGACGGCGCGCCGGGCGGCCTGCCGGAAGTCCTCGACGGTGGCGCGGATCTCCGGGACGGTGAGCGCCCGCGGCTCGGGGATGTCGAGCATCCCGCGCACGGTGAACATCTGGCTGTCCGGGGTGACCGCGGACGGGGCGACCGGCCGGCCCCCGTGCGGCCGGTTGTCCGGGTGGGCGATGCGGCCGGCGTGCATGAGCTGCAGGAAGAGCGTCCCGCCGGCAGCGTGCACGGCGTCGGCGACGGCCCGCCAGCCCGCGACGTGCGCGTCGGTGTGGATGCCGGGCGTGTTGAGGTAGCCCTGGCCGTCGGCGGAGGGCTGGACGCCCTCGGTGATGAGCAGGCCGAGGCCGGCCCGCTGGGCGTAGTACGTCGCGGCGGACGGGTGGGGCGTGCCGTCGGGCAGCGCGCGGCTGCGGGTCATCGGTGCCAGTGCCAGGCGGTGCGGCAGCTCGGCGGTGCCGACGCGGATCGGGTCCCAGACGGAAGTCACTAAGGGTCCTCTCGAGAAGTGCGGTCCGCAGGACCGTACGACGGTATATCGTCCGACGCAAGACGATCCGAGGTTCGATCGTCCGGTCGAGCGGTAGACTCGGGCCATGACCGCCGGGACCGGGGAGCGCGCCGTGCGTGGCCCGTGCGACCTGGTGAGCAGCGCGGCCACCGCGGACCTGGCCTGGCTGGCCCGGCAGGCCGCCGGCGCGCTGACCGCGGTCGTCGACCGGGTCTGCCGGGACGCCGGCCTGGCCGACATGCGGGACTGGCTGGTCCTCGGCCTGGCCGGCGACGGCCTGCCCCGCACCCAGCTGGAGATCGCCTCGATGCTGGGCATCGACAAGACCACGCTGGTCTCGATCCTGGACCGGCTGGAGCGGGACGGCCTGGTCGTCCGGCGGCTGTCGCCGACCGACCGGCGGGTCCGGGTGCCGGAGACGACCCCGGCGGGCGCCGCGCTGCGGGACCGGGTCACCGCCGACCGGGACGCCGCGTTCGCCGAGCGGCTGGCCGCGGTGCCGCCCGCCGAGCAGGAGACCTTCCGGCGGGTGCTGTGGTCGGTCGCGACCGGCCCGGCCTGCTAGGGGGTCTCGTCCGGCAGGATCGACACCGTGGTGATGCGGTGCAGCGCGAACGTCCGCATCTCGTCCCGCTGGTGGTCGTACCCGTGCAGGTAGCCGCCGTTGACCGAGGCCGGCTCGACGATCCGCTGCGAGGCCGAGCCCTGGGCGTTGACGTAGCCGAGCAGCACGGCCTGATTGGCCGCCGCCGCGTCCCGCAGCAGGCCGAGCGTGGTCGCGGTGGTCACCCCGGGCACGTCGATCGCCGGGGAGGTGACGGTCCGCTGCGCCGAGCGCAGCGCCCGGTCGCCGGCCCGCACCGCCCGGACCAGCTCGGTCAGCTGTGAGTCGGCGACCGCCGGCGGCTCGGTCGCCTTGGGCAGCGGCGGGCGCCCGGCGGCCCGGCGGGCGTCCGGCCGGGTGATCACCACGGCGCCCTCCGGGGACTCGGCGACCGGCGCGTAGCCGGCGTCCCGCAGCACCCCCAGCAGCCGCTCCACCCCGGCCTTGCCGATCACCACGGTCGGCGCGACCCGGCGCAGCCGCAGCGACTCCACCTTGCGGTCGGCGACCACCGCGGCCAGCAGCGCCTCGTCGTCGCAGCGCAGGTAGCAGCCGGCCGGACCGCCGCGCAGCGCGCCGTGCCGCCGGGCCACGTCGTCGATCAGGTACGTCAGCGCCTGCGGCACCGGCGTCCGGGACCGGCCGCGGAACAGCTCGTGCAGCTCGCTGGCCGACCGGCCGGCGTCCAGCGCCCGCCGCACCGTGCCCTCGGTGACCCGGTAGACGGTGGCCGCCCCGGCCGACTCCACGTCCGCGACCAGCGCCATCTCCCGGGCCAGCTCGATCTCCAGCGGGCCCGGCGCCACCACGGTCAGGTCGGCCTGCACCAGCACGTGGTCGACCGGCTCCGGCAGCGTGTCCTCCAGCGCCGTCGCCACCGCCGGCTCGGACAGCCCGTCGACCAGCCGCCGCCCGTACGAGGTGAGGGCGCCGCGACCGGTCAGCCCGAGCAGCTCCGCCTCGCGCAGCACCCCGTCCACCAGGTCGGCCCGCTGCCCACCGCGCCGCGGCGAGCGCCAGGCCAGCTGCTCGGCCACGGCCGCCGCCGGCAGCGCCGCCCCCGGGGCCAGGTCGCCCAGCACGGCCAGCGCCCGCCGCCGGGTGCCCGGCGCGGAGGTCCGCTCGACCTCCACCGACAGCGGCGCCAGCGCGCGGCCGCGGTCGTCGCGCTGCCCGATCAGCGCGGGCAGCCGGGTCATCGCCAGCCACGCGGTGGCCAGCCGGACCCAGCGCAGCGCCGGCTCCAGGCCCAGCCAGCCGTCGTACCGGTCGGTGGGCAGCCAGACCGGCTCCAGCCCGCCCGAGCTGTCCAGCAGGCCGGCCGCCCGGGCCACCTCCAGCAGCGCGGCGGCGGTCGGCTCGTCCGCCTCCACCAGCTTGGCCGTGCGGCGCAGCTCCCGGACCCCGAGCCCGCCGGAGCGCAGCTCGGCCGGCGGCTCCAGCGCGTACGCCTCCAGCAGCGTCTCCACCAGCCGCAGCACGGTCAGCACCTGGCCGGCCCCGGCGGCGTCGACGGTGTCCGCGCCCAGCTCCCGGGGCCGGGTCTCCGGCGGGTGCAGCCGGGGCGGGCCGAGCGGCCGGTCGCCGCGGACCAGCAGGCCGACTTCGCGGGGCAGCTCGACGGTGTCGCCGTCCACCGCGACCAGCAGGCCGTGCGCGAGCAGCCAGCGCACCGGGGTGTCCGCCTCGTCGGCCGGCACCGGCCGGGTCGCCTCCCGGACCGTGCCCAGCGGCGGGCCCGCGGCCAGCTGGGCCAGCACCTCGCGCTCGCGGTCGCCGGCCAGCTCCAGCAGGTTCTTCAGCCGGACCGGGTCGGTGAGCGCCTCGGTGAGCACGGCCCCGGCGGCCGGCTGCCGGGCCTCCGGCAGGTGCAGGGCGGCCAGCACCGGGGCCAGCTGCGGGCCGGTCGCGGTGGTCAGCAGGGCCGCGTACGGCCGGCCCAGCCCGCCGGCGTGCACCCCGACCACCTCCCGGACCGTGCCGGGCACGTGCAGCGCGTCGTCGTCGCCCCAGATCAGCGCCAGGCCGCGCAGCCGGTCCACCGCGGCGCGCACCGCGGCCTCCTCGACGCCGGGCAGCAGCTCCCGGACGCCCCCGTACGAGCCGGGGGCGCCGGAGAGCAGGGTCGCGGCGTAGCCGACGGCGCCGTTGCGGGGCAGCGGGCTCTCGGTCGCCAGCAGCACCGCGTCGAGGACCTGCAGGGTCCAGGCGTCCAGGTCCTCCAGCGCCCGCAGCACCGAGAACCGCACCCCGGCCCGGTTGGCCAGCGCGCCCAGGTCGCCGGCCGCCGGGACGGCCAGGTCCGGCCGGGCGCGGAGCAGGCCGGCCAACGCGTCGTCGGGCTGCGAGCGCAGCCACTCCGCGAGGCTGCGCGGCCTGCTCTCGGTCATCCGGTCCAGGGTAGTCCGCCGGTCGGGGGTCGGCTCAGGTGGCGAGCACGACCATGAAGACGATCAGCACCAGCAGGGCCGCGGCGACCGCGCCGGCCAGCCACACCATCCGCTTCTCGACCTCGATCCGCGGCCGCTGCACGAAGTCGACGAACACGCACTCCGGGTCGACGTCCTCGCCGCGCACCCCGACCGGCACCCACCAGCGCCGCGGGGCCACCCCGAAGTAGTACGGCGGCGGGGTGATGAGGATGTCGAAGTCGTGCGCCTGCCGGGGCCGCAGCCGCTCCGGCGTGCGCGGGGCGACCCGCTCCCCGCGGACCGCCCGGCGGGCCGCGGCCAGCTGCTCCTCCTTGCGGCGGTCCTCGTCGCGCACCCAGAAGTCGGGGTTCACCTTCTGCGCGTCCACCAGCAGCGGCACGTTGCCGGTGTTGCGGACGTGCACCTTGAGGTGGACGACCCCCTGGTGGACCACCGTGTCCGGGTTCGCGCCGCCGGCCCGGGCGGCGACCCCCGGCGCCCGCTCCACCCCGATCCGGGCGGTCGTGGTGAACACGACCTGCTCCAGCTTCTCGTCCACCACCACCGCGGTCAGGTCGTACGTGTGCCCGCCCTCGGGGCGGGTCTCCTCCGGCCGGACCTCGAGGGTGACCTCCTGCTGGCGGCGGGACAGCAGCTCCAGCCGGGGCTGCCGGCGCGGCCGGGTGTAGCGGGCCAGCGGGCCGGACAGCTCGACCCGGACCAGCCGGGTCACCGTGTCGTGGTTGTCCAGCACCAGGGCGAGCCGGGCCGGGTCGTCCGGCATCGCCCGCCGGGCGTCCGGGGCGAACTGGGCCCGCACCAGCGAGTCGCGCTGGACCCCCGGATCCTGCGGCGCGGTCATCGGGCCTCCCGATCGCTGGTCACCCTCGGTGCAGTCCCGCTCATCGTCGCAGAACCGCCCCGCGCTGGGCACCCCGCGGTGACAGGACACCCCGGGTCGGGGGACACTTCGGCCGGGAAGTCAGCACTCCACAGCGAGGAGGCCGTCGTGGCGGAGAAGTCCGAGCAGCACAAGCACCTGCCGGTCAGCGAGTTCCTCTCGGAGCGGCCGGGCCCGCTCTCCCCGTTCGGCGAGGACGTCGAGTTCCCGCTGCCGCCGGAGCAGGTGGCGTACGTGCACCCGTCGGCCGCCGACCGGCCGGTCTCCGCCAGCGGCAACTAGGGCGCCCGCCGCCAACCCCCGGGTGAGCGGCAGGTCGACCGCGTCGCTGCCCGGCGGACGGTCCGCGGCACCCGCGCCGGACCGCCGCCGCGCACGCCGGAGCCACCCCTGCTCCTACAGTGGCCGGGTGGGGCTTCGGGAGTTGGACCCGGCGTTGGCCGGGCTGGGGTCGGTGCTGGTCGCGTTCTCCGGCGGCGCGGACTCGGCGTTCCTGCTGGCCCGGGCGGTGTCGGTGCTGGGGCCGGAGCGGGTGGCCGCGGCGACGGCGGCGTCCGGGTCGCTGCCGGCCGCCGAGCTGGGGCCGGCGGGGGAGTTCGCGGCCGGGCTCGGGGTGCGCTGGGAGACGCCGCGGACCGACGAGCTGTCCCGGGACGGCTACCGGGCCAACGCGGGGGACCGCTGCTTCTTCTGCAAGGCCGAGCTGCTCGACGTGCTCGGGCCGGTGGCCGACCGGCTCGGCCTGGCCCGGGTGGCGACCGGGACCAACGCCGACGACGTGGTCGCCGGCTTCCGGCCGGGCATCCGGGCCGCCGCCGAGCGCGGCGCCGTCACCCCGCTCGCCGACGCCGGCCTGACCAAGGCGGACGTCCGCGCCGCGTCCCGGGAGATGGGGCTGCCGACCTGGGACAAGCCGGCCGCGGCCTGCCTGTCCAGCCGGATCGCGTACGGCCTGGAGATCAGCCCGGCCCGGCTGGCCCGGGTGGAGCGGGCCGAGGCGGCGCTGCGGGCCGCGCTGGAGCGGGCCGGGCTGTCCGTCCGCGACCTGCGGGTGCGCGACCTCGGCGACGCCGGGGCGCGGGTCGAGGTGGACCGGGCGCTGCTCGGCGCGCTGGCCGCCCGCCCGGACCTGCTGGCCGCCGTCACCGGCTTCCCGGCCGTGACCGTCGACCCGCTCGGCTTCCGGTCCGGCTCGCTCAACGCCGCCCTGCCGGATTCGTACCGCTGACGCCTCCGGATGCGCGGTCCCGGACCGTTCGCTACGTTCCGGAGGTCCGCCCGTCGCCGTCCCGGGAGTGTCCGAATGCGCCTGCGCCTGGTGCTGCCCACCCTGCTCGCCGCCGCCGCACTGGCCGTGCCGCTCGGGGCCGCGCCGGCGTCCGCCGCGCCGCCCGCCGCCGGTGCCGGTGCCGTCACCCCGGTGCCCGCCCTGGACCTCGCGCGCTACCAGGGGACCTGGCTGCAGGTCGCGGCCATCCCCTCGCCGTTCCAGGCCCAGTGCGCCCGGGACACCCGGGCGACGTACACGGTGCTGCCGGACGGGCTGGTCCGGGTGCAGAACCAGTGCGTCCGCGCCGACGGCTCGGTGTCCGCGATCGAGGGCCGGGCGACGGTCGGCGGCCCCGCGCCGTCGCAGCTGCTGGTCAGCTTCGTGCAGTTCGGCGGGACCTGGCAGTTCCAGCCGCCGTTCGGGGCGGACTACTGGGTGCTCGGGCTGTCCCGCTCGTACGACTGGGCGGTCGTCGGCGACCCGGCCCGCCGGTCCGGGTTCGTGCTCTCCCGCACGCCGACCCTCCCCGCCCGCGACATCGTCGCGATCGTCGCGGTCCTGCTGCGCAACGGCTACGACCCCTGCTCGTTCGTCCTCACGCCGACCACCGGCGGGCTGACCACCCCGGTCGGCTGCCCCGGCCGCTGATCCGCACGGTCCGCTGTCGGTCGGTCACCGCGGGGCAAAGACGGTGGGAGGACACCCGGTCGGGCGACTAACCTGGTGTCAGCGCCGATCCCGGCGCAGCGACGGAGGACTGAGAGCTCGTGCCGACCGGCAAGGTGAAGTGGTTCAGCTCGGAGAAGGGCTTCGGCTTCCTCTCCCGGGACGACGGTGACGACGTGTTCGTGCACCGTGACGCGCTCCCGGCCGGCATGACCGAGCTGAAGCCCGGGTCGCGCGTCGAGTTCGGGGTCGCCCAGGGCCGGCGTGGTGAGCAGGCGCTGTCCGTGCGGGTGCTCGACCCGCTCCCGTCCCTGGTCAAGGCCCAGCGCAAGGCCCCGGACGAGCTGGCCGTCATCATCGAGGACCTGATCAAGCTGCTCGACGGCGTCTCCGACGCCCTGCACCGCGGCCGGCACCCCGACCGCACCGCGGCCCGCAAGGTCGGCACCGTCCTGCGTGCCGTCGCCGACGACCTCGAGGCCTGATCCACCCGCACCCCCGCGTACGCCGAGGGCCCCCACCGGATCGGTGGGGGCCCTCGGTGGTGTCCTGGGTCAACCGGGGCCGGGGGGCCGGGGCTGTGCCGCGGGGACCGGTCAGGGGCGGTAGAGCGGCAGGGTCACCGGGGCGGCGCTGGTGCCGTCGCCGGTGGCCCGCACGGTGCCGGCACCGCACGGGAAGCCGGTCGGCACGACCTGCAGCGTGGCGAAGCTGCCGTTGGGCTGGGCCTGGGTGTCCCGCTCGGCCTTGCCGGTGAACGCGCGCTGGCCGGCCGGGTCCGGGGTCGGGTCGAGGGAGACGTCGATCGCCGTGGTGCCCTCGGTGCCGACGACGTGCAGCACGCCGGCGGTGCCGCCGGGCACCGGGCAGCGCAACACCCAGCCGGCCGGGCCGGTGCTCGGCGGCCCGGCCGGGACGACCGAGGAGCAGACCGCCTTGCCGTCGATGTCGACCACGGAGCCCAACCAGCGCCGGTCGCCGCGGCGCAGCTCGTACGCCCGGGAGGAGACGGATCGCTGGTCGGTGGCGGACAGCGGCCGGGCCGCGACCCGGGGGCCGAACGCGGCGACGGTCAGCGTGCCCTTGCCGGCGACCTTCGGCGCGAGCCGGGCCCCGTCGGCGAACCACGCGGTGGTCGGGTCGGCGTCCGGCGTCGCCGCCAGCGTCGCGGTGCCGACCTCGACCTCCATCGGCATGACCGCCAGCAGGTCGGCCCGGACGATCCCGCTCTGCAGGACCGGCGGGCCGGTGACCGGGCCGCCGTTCATCGGGTCGAGACCGAGCAGGACGACCCGGCTGCAGGTCGGCACACCGGGCGGGGACGGCAGCACGCCGCTGACCCCGTCGGTGCCCACCGGCGTCGGCGTCAGGTCCGACCCGTCCATCGGGTCCGAGGCCAGCAGCCCGTCGGCGACCTGGCCCTCGGGGGAGACGAGCACCCGCACCGGGCCGGACGGGCCGGTCGGCGCGACCAGCGACAGCACCGAGGTGCCGGAGTGCAGCGGCTCGGCCCGGGTGAGTTCCAGGGAGCCGGCGGCCGCGCCGGAGACCTGGGCGACCCGCGGGCGGGCCGCGGCGTCCAGGGACTGCAGCAGCACGCTGGTGCGGCCGTCGAGCTTGCCGGCCCACAGCACGGTCAGACCGGTGGCCGGCGCCTCCCCGGCCGGCACGGCGGCCTTCCAGGCGCTGGTGGCGGCGGCGACGGTCTTCGAGTCCTCGGCCAGCGCGCCGCGCGGCGGCCAGTTGAGCAGGCCCTTGGCCACCGGCGCGGTCGGCACCGACAGCCGGCTGCCACGGGCGGACACCTTCCCGTCCACCGGCACGCCGGCGGCCGCCGGGGTCACGGGCGGCGCGTCGTCACCGAGCCGGGGCACCACCACGGCCACCGCGAGCAGGACGAGCAGGGCGGCGGCGCCGGCGAGGGCGACCGGGCGCAGCCGGGTGGACCGCGACGGCTGCGGGCGCTCGGCCCGCGGCTCGGGCCGGGGCGCGGCGAGCACCTCGGCGACCCGGGCCGGAGCGGGCTGGGTGTAGTCGGACCAGCCGCGGCCGGCTGCGGCGAGCGCGGCGGTCACCCGGGTCCACGGGTCCTCGCCCCCGGGCAGCGCGGTGCGCAGGGTGAGCATGGCCGCGTCCACATCGGCCCGGACGGCCTGCTCGGACGTGCCCATCCGGTCCGCCGCCTGCTCCTCGGTCAGACCCTCGTCGTACCGCAGGACCAGCACGGCCCGGCGGCGCGGCGGCAGCCGGCGCAGGGACTGCCAGGCGGCGACGTCCGGGTGCGGCGCCGGGCCGGCCGGCTCGGGCGCCCGGGGCGGGCCGGGGTCGGCCAGGAAGGACCGGACCAGCTCCTCCTTGGCGTGCTCGAGGGCGGCGTCCGGGCCGTACCGGCGGGCCCGCTGCTGCGCCGCGCCCATCGCGCGCTCAGCCAGCCGTTCCGCGTGTCCCGGTTCGCCGGCGAGCAGGTAGGCCTGGCGCAGCAGGTCCTGGTGTGGCGCGTTCCACTGCTGGTCGTAGCTCAACACCCGCTGGTCCCTCACAGTGCTCGCCCGTCCCCGTGCAGCCCGTATGTCGGGCCCCGGTCAGGCTAGGGCTACATCGGGCGTCGCGTAGATGCCGAAAAGCGCAGGTCGATTGCTCCGTACGGAATGCGGATCCGGCACGGCCCGGCCGGCCGTCGACACGTGACGCAGCGAAGTGACTCCGAACGGTGAACATTGAGGGCGTCGAACCCGTCGACGCGCCGCCGTAACATCCATCGCGGAGCAACTTCACTGAGCCGGATGCACGCAGACTGTCGCGCCGATCGGCGCAGCAAAGTGGATCTTGAGTGGCCCCGGTCGGAGCAGTGCCGAGGTGAAGATCAGGTCGCGGGGCGGGGCGAGCGCCGCCGCAGCGGACCCCGGCGGCCCTTGAGGGTCACGGCGAAGGCCAGCACCAGGACACCCGCGGCGACCGCGAACCCGAGCGTGCCGTTGGACGGCAGCGCGATGCCGAGGCCGCCGCCGGCCACCCAGGCCAGCTGCAGGAGCGTCTCGGACCGCGCGAACGCCGACGCCCGCTGCGCCTCCGGCACCTCGCGCTGGATGATCGCGTCCAGGCAGAGCTTCCCCAGCGCGTTGCCCACCCCGGCCGCCGCCACGACCAGCAGTGCGGTGCCCAGGCCGAAGGACAGCGCGGCGACCACCGAGATCACCGCCACCCCGCCGATCGAGCCGAGCAGCACCGGGTCCGGGTGCTTCATCGGCATTCGGGCCCCGAGCGCGGTGCCGGCGACCGCACCCCCGGCCGCCGCCGCCACCAGGCCGGCCAGCGCGAGCGCCGCCGCCGTGCCCGTCTCCGTCGACTGGATCCAGAACGCCAGGAAGAGGGTCAGGAAGCCGGACAGCCCGCGCAGCGTCGCCCCGGCCCGCAGCGCGGTCACCACGTGCTGGCCCATGGGCGCGCCGCCGCCGAACCGCCGCCCGGGACCGACGACCGTCGGCGCGACCTGCTCCTCGCCGTCGGCCGAGTCCACGGTCGCCGGCAGCCGCAGCGACAGCACCGCGGCGCCGAGGCAGACCAGCGCCGTGAGCCGCAGCGCGAGCGGGTAGCTGTCGGTGACGCTGATGACCCCGGCCAGCAGCCCGCCGCCGACCGCGGCCGCGCCCAGGCCGAACATCGACAGCCGCGCGTTCGCCGACACCAGCGACATGCCGTCGGGCAGCACCCGGGGCAGGCAGGCGCCGCGCAGCACCGCGTACGCCTTGGACAGCACCAGCGCGCCGAACGCCGCCGGGTACAGCGCCAGGCCGTTGTCGAACTGCGCCGCCATGATCCAGGCCAGCACGGCCCGGCCGCCCGCGGTCGCCGCCAGCGCCAGCCGGCGGCCCCGCCGCAGCCGGTCCAGCGCCGGTCCGATGAACGGCGCGACCAGAGCGAACGGCGCCATCGTCACCAGCAGGTAGAGCGCGACCTGCAGCCGCTGCTCGCTGCGCGCGGCCGAGAAGAAGATGGTGCCGGCCAGGCAGACGGCGATCATCGCGTCCGCCGCGTAGTGCGTGGCGTGCATCCAGATCAGCCGGGTCAGCCCGGACTCGTCGGCCCCGTCGGCCCGGCTGGCCGCGTTGATCCGCCGGGTGCCGGCGCCGACCAGGTAGCGGGTGCGGGCGGCGGCGACCCGGGTGACGGTGAGCTTCTTCGGCACCCGCTGGGTGGGGACCGGGCGGCCGGTGCGGTCCAGCGGCGTGGTGGGGTCCTCCGGCCGGCCGTGCACGACCGTGCGGTCGTCGTCGAAGGACCGGGTGCGGTCGTCGTCGGAGCGGTGGCGGGGCCGGTCACCGGCATCGGCGTCGTCCCGCGGGCGGCCGGAGCGGTCCTGGCCGCGGTGGGCGACGGTGCGGCCGTCCGGGTCGTCCCAGCGGCGGGCCCGCCGCCCGCCCGGGTCGGCGCCGCGGTCCCGGCCGCCGTAGGAAACGGTGCGGTCCCCCGGGTCCTCCCAGCGCCGGTCGGGCGGCCCGTCCCCGGGCGGCGGCTGCGGGTCCCGGGTCACGCCACCATCCTGCCGCACCGGCCGGACGGGGGATTGGAACTTCGGCGGGCGCGTACGGCAGGATGACATGGTGCCGACCATTGCCGCTGCCGCCAGGCCGGACGCGACCTGCGCGGCCGCCGTCGAGCTCGCCGCGGACGCGGCCCGGGCGGAGGGTGCCGCGGACGTCGGCGAACACCTCGGCACCCGGGCCGAGGGCGACCGGGTGGTCACCCACTTCTTCGCCGCGACCCTGCCGGGCTACCCGGGCTGGCGCTGGGCGGTCACCGTCGCCCGGGCCCCGCGGGCCAAGCTGGTGACCGTCGACGAGGTCGTGCTGGTCCCCGGGGACGACGCGCTGCTCGCCCCGGAGTGGGTGCCGTGGTCGGAGCGGCTGCGGCCGGGCGACCTCGGCGTCGGCGACCTGCTGCCCACGCCGGCCGACGACGACCGGCTCGTCCCGGCGTACCTGCTCTCCGACGACCCGCAGGTGGAGTCGGTGGCCTTCGAGCTCGGTCTCGGCCGGAAGCGGGTGCTGTCCAAGCTGGGCCGGGACGACGCCGCCGACCGGTGGTATTCGGGGGCCGGCGGCCCGGACACCCCGATGGCCGTGCAGGCGCCGGACCACTGCGGGACGTGCGGGTTCTGGCTGCCGATCGCCGGGTCGCTGCGGCTGCTGTTCGGGGTGTGCGGCAACGCGCTGTCGCCGCGGGACGCCGCGGTGGTGTCCGCGGACGCCGGCTGCGGCGCGCACTCCGAGGCGCTGCCCGAGCCGCCGCCCGTGCTCGCCCCGCCGCCGGCCCCCGCGTACGACGACGGGGACGACATCGAGGCGCACACGCCGCCGGCCGCCGCCGACCGGGCGCCCGAGTCCGAGCCCGCGCCGGCGGGCTGAGCCGGGCCCGTCCGCGTCGGGACGGGTGCGGTCCGGCCCCGGGCGGCCGGGGCCTACCGTGACCGCGTGACCGACCCGTTCCGCACCGCCGCCGTCCGGGAGCGGGTGCTGGCCGCGTGGGCGGCCTCCCCGGCCCGGTTCCGCGAGGACGCCAACGCCGAGCAGGACCTGACCCACGGGGCGTACCGGGACCGGCTGCTGGTGGAGCTGGCGCAGAACGCGGCGGACGCCGCGGCCCGGGCCGGCCGGCCGGGGCGGCTGCGACTGTCGTTGGTGGACGGTGAGCTGCGGGCCGCGAACACCGGCGCGCCGCTGGACCCGGCCGGGGTCGAGGCGCTGGCGACGCTGCGGGCGTCGGCGAAGCGGGACGGCGGGACGGTCGGCCGGTTCGGCGTCGGGTTCGCGGCGGTGCTCACGGTCAGCGACGCGCCCGCGGTGCTGTCGGCGGCCGGGGGCGTCCGGTTCTCGGCGGCGGAGACCCGGGCGCTGGTCGCGGCGGTGCCCGCGCTGGCCGAGGAGCTGGCGCGGCGCGGCGGCCAGGTGCCGGTGTTGCGGCTGCCGTTCCCGGCGGCGGAGACCCCGCCGGCCGGCTGGGACACCGAGGTCCGCCTCCCGCTCCGGGACGGCGCCGC
>CADCTP010000301.1 GCA_902805565.1 uncultured Mycobacteriales bacterium | reverse complement strand
CGCCGGCCCGCGCGAGCACCCCGTCCGGCCCGGCTCCGCGCGCCCCGATCACCCGCATCCGCCGGGAGCCGGCACACCCCTGACCCCGCGGCCGCGGCGCCCACCCGGGCGCCGCGGCCGGCCACCGCGGACCGGGCACCAGGCACCAGGGACTGGGCACCAGGCACCGGGGACCAGGTGCCGCGGATGCACCGGGCGCCGCCGGCCGGGCCGGGCGTACCGGTGCAGCGGGCCAGGCGGCACCGGAGGAGCCGCGGGTCAGGTGCGGCGGGCGGTGGTGAAGCGCGGGCGGGCGGACAGGTCGGGGTGGTCGGTGGCGTCGGCCCAGGCCGGGCCGCTGAACACCGCGGGGACGGACTCGCCCTGCAGGTCGGCGTGCTCGACGGCGACCCATCCGCCCCGGCGCAGCAGCCGGGCGGCGGCCCGCTCGACGGCCCGGACGACATCCAGGCCGTCCTCGCCGCCCCACAGCGCGGCCGGCGGGTCGTGCTCGGCCACCTCGCGCTCCACGCCGGCGCCCAGCGGGATGTACGGCGGGTTCGCCGTGACCAGGTCCACGGTCCCGTCCAGCGACGCCAGCACCGAGCGGTCGCGGACGTCACCCCGGTGCAGGGTCACCGGCAGGCCGGTGGCCTCGACGTTGCGGGCGGCCCAGGCCAGCGCGTGCTCCTCCAGCTCCACCGCGTGCACCCGCAGCCCGGCGCCCTCGTCGGCCAGCGCCAGCGCCACCGCCCCGGACCCGGCGCACAGGTCGACGGCGAGCCCGCCGGCCGGCACGACCGACAGCGCCCAGGAGACCAGCACCTCGGTCTCCGGCCGGGGCACGAACACGCCCGGCCCGACGGCCAGCTCCAGCCGCCGGAAGCCGGCGACCCCGGTCAGGTGCTGCAGCGGCACCCGGGCCGCCCGCTGGCCGACCAGCTCGGCGTACCGGTCGGCGGCCTTGTCGGGCAGCGCCGAGAGCACGAACAGCCGCGACCGCGGCACCCCCAGCACGTACGCGGCCAGCTCCTCCGCGTCGTGCGCGGGCGAGGCGACCCCGGCGTCGGCGAGCGTCCGCGCCGCCGCCCTGACCTCAGGAAGCACCGGCGAGCAGGGCGTCGGTGTCGGCCTTCTCCAGCGCGGCGATCACGTCGTCCAGGCTGCCGTCGAGCACCTGGTCGAGGTTGTACGCCTTGAAGCCGACCCGGTGGTCGGAGATCCGGTTCTCGGCGAAGTTGTACGTCCGCACCCGCTCGCTGCGGTCGACCGTGCGGACCTGCGAGCGCCGGGCGTCGGAGGCCTCCTTGTCCGCCTCCTCCTGGGCCAGCGCGAGCAGCCGGGACCGCAGCACCCGCAACCCGGCCTCCCGGTTCTGCAGCTGCGACTTCTCGTTCTGCATGGAGACCACGGTGCCGGTCGGGACGTGGGTGATCCGGACGGCGGAGTCGGTGGTGTTCACGCTCTGTCCGCCCGGCCCGGAGGACCGGTAGACGTCGATGCGCAGGTCGTTCGGGTCGATCTGGACGTCGACGTCCTCGGCCTCGGGCAGCACCAGGACGCCGGCGGCGCTGGTGTGGATGCGGCCCTGCGACTCGGTCGCCGGCACCCGCTGCACCCGGTGCACCCCGCCCTCGTACTTCAGCTTCCGCCACACCCCGGCGTCGGCCTTGCCGCGGACGGCCACCGTGACGTCCTTGTAGCCGCCGAGGTCGGACTGCTCGGAGTCCAGCACCTCGGTCTTCCAGCCCTGCCGCTCGGCGTAGCGCAGGTACATCCGCAGCAGGTCGCCGGCGAACAACGCCGACTCGTCGCCGCCCTCCCCCGCCTTGACCTGCAGGATCACGTCCTTGCCGTCGTTGGGGTCGCGGGGCAGCAGCAGCTCGCGCAGCTTCTGCTGCTGGGCCAGCTCCTGCTCGGCCAGCGCCGTCGCCTCGGCCGCGAAGGAGGAGTCCTCCCCCGCCAGCTCCCGGGCCGTCGCCAAGTCACCCTGGGTGGCCTCCAGGACGCGCGCCGCCTCGGCGATCTGGCTCAGCTCGGCGTACCGCCGGCCCAGCCGACGGGCCAGGCCCTGGTCGGCGTGCACGGACGGGTCGGCGAGCCGTCGCTCGAGCTCGGCGTGCTCGGCGAGCAGCGCCGGCAAACTCTCCGGGGTGTCCATGTCGTCTCCAGGTACGAAAAAACGACGCCCACCCCCGCGCGGGGGTGGGCGTCGTCGAGGTCGCTAGTTGCTCTTCTGGCGCTTGCCGTACCGCTGCTCGAACCGGGCGACGCGGCCGCCGGTGTCGAGGATCTTCTGCTTGCCCGTGTAGAACGGGTGGCACTCGGAGCAGACGTCGGCACGGATGACGCCGCCCTGGGCGGTGCTGTGGGTCGTGAACGAGGCCCCGCAGGAGCAGGTGACCGTCGTCTCGACGTACTCGGGGTGGATACCGGCCTTCACGTTGGATCCTCTCGTAGGTGGCCGCCGGGTCGCCCGCAGGCGTGAACCGGAGCCGAGGTGCGTGCTCAGTGTGCCAGACGCGGCGCACCGATCCTGTCAACGGTCCGCGGCCCCAGGAATTCCCAGCGCCGCCATGATCACCGTGTCGTGCCAGCGGCCGTCCCAGCGCAGGGCCTCCCGCTTGACGCCCTCCACCACGAACCCGCTCTTGGCGTACGACTTCTGCGCCCGGACGTTGAAGTCGAAGACCTCCAGCTCGACCCGGTGCAGGCCCAGCTCGCCGAACGCGAAGTCGAGCACCAGGCCGGTCGCCTCGGTGCCGTAGCCCGAGCCGGCCCGGTCCACGTCCAGGGCGATCCGGTACGACCCGCTGAGGTTGTCCTCGTCGATGTCGTTGAGGGCGCACTCGCCGAGCCAGCCGCCGCCGTCCGCGGCCAGGATCGCCCAGTCGTACCGGCCGGGCGCCGTGGCCCGGCTGCGGCACCACGACTCGACGTCGGCCCGGGTGAACTCCCGGTGGGTGCCGGTCAGCCGGCGCCCCTCCGGGTCCTGGACGGCCCGCATCATGTCGTCCACGTCCTCCTCCGCGAGCGTGCGGAGGAGGACCCGAGGGCCCCGTAGGACGGACTCCATCAGTCCTGACCGGGCGTGGACTTGGCGATCTGCATCAGGAACTCGACGTTCGTACGGCTCTGCTTCAGCCGGTCGAGCAGCAGGTCGATCGCCTGCTCCGGGTCCAGCGCGTTGAGCACCCGGCGCAGCTTGTGCACGATGTGCAGCTCGTCCGGCGCGAGCAGGATCTCCTCCTTGCGGGTGCCGGACGCGATCACGTCCACCGCGGGGAAGACCCGCTTGTTGGCGATCTTGCGGGAGAGGATGAGCTCGGCGTTGCCGGTGCCCTTGAACTCCTCGAAGATCACCGTGTCCATCGTCGACCCGGTCTCGATCAGCGCGGTCGCCAGGATGGTCAGCGAGCCGCCGTTCTCGATGTTGCGGGCCGCGCCGAGGAACCGCTTCGGCGGGTAGAGCGCGGTCGAGTCGACACCGCCGGACAGGATGCGGCCGGAGGCCGGCGCGGCCAGGTTGTACGCGCGGCCGAGCCGGGTGATGTTGTCCAGCAGCACGACCACGTCGTGGCCGAGCTCCACCAGCCGCTTCGCCCGCTCGATCGACAGCTCCGCGACCGTGGTGTGGTCCGTCGGCGGCCGGTCGAACGTGCTGGCGATCACCTCGCCCTTCACCGCGCGCTGCATGTCGGTGACCTCCTCCGGCCGCTCGTCCACGAGGACGACCATGAGGTGGCACTCCGGGTTGTTCGTGGTCACCGCGTTGGCGATGGCCTGCATGATCATGGTCTTGCCGGCCTTCGGCGGGCTCACGATCAGCGCCCGCTGGCCCTTGCCGATCGGCATGACCAGGTCGATCACCCGCGGGGTGAGCAGGTGCGGCTCGGTCTCCAGCCGGAGCCGGTCCTGCGGGTAGAGCGGGGTCAGCTTCATGAACTCGGGCCGGTTGCGGGCCTGGTCCGGGTCCACGCCGTTGACCGTGTCCAGCCGGACCAGCGCGTTGTACTTGTCCCGCCGCTCGCCCTCGCGCGGCTGCTTCACCGCGCCGGTGACCGCGTCGCCGCGGCGCAGGCCGTTGCGGCGGACCTGGGCCAGGGAGACGTACACGTCGTTCGGGCCGGTCAGGTAGCCGGAGGTCCGGATGAACGCGTAGTTGTCGAGGATGTCGAGGATGCCGGCGACCGGCAGCAGGACGTCGTCGTCGGAGATGACCGGGTCGGCCTGGTCGCCGGCGAAGCGTTCGGTGCCGGTGCCGGTGCCGGTGCGGTTGCGCCGGTTGCGGTCGCGGAACCGGCCACGCCGCCGGGAGCCGCCGCGACCGTCGAAGTCGTCGTCGTCGTCGCGGTCGGTGCGGGTGTCGCGGTCACCGGTCCGGCCGTCCCCGCGGGGCTCGGCGCGGGTGTCGGTGCGGGTCCCCTGGCGGTCGCCGCCGGCGGCCGCGCGCTGGTCGCCGCGGTCGGGCCGGTCACCGCGGTCGCCGCGGTCGGGACGCTCGCCCCGGTCCATGCGCTCGCCGCGGTCGATGCGCTCGCCCCGGTCGACACGCTCGGCCCGGTCGATGCGCTCGCCGCGGTCCATGCGCTCGCCCCGGTCGGTGCGCTCCGTGCGCTCGGCGCGCTCGCCGCGCTCGCGGCGGCGGTCGCCGGAGCGGTCGCCCTGGTCGGCGTCCTGCGCGTCGCCGGCGCGGTCCCGGCGCGGGGCGCGGTCGACGTCGCCCTCGGCCCGGTCGATCCGGCCGTCGGCACGGTCGGCACGGTCGCGGCCGTCGCCACGGCCCTCGGAACGGTCGGCGCGGTCGGTCCGCTCGGCGCGGTCACCCCGCTCCGGACGGTCACCCCGCTCGGCACGCTCGGTCCGGTCGGCACGCTCGGTCCGGTCGGCACGCTCGCGGCCGCGCTC
>CADCTP010000300.1 GCA_902805565.1 uncultured Mycobacteriales bacterium | reverse complement strand
CCGCTCCGGCCCGGCCGGCTCGCCCGCGCGGACCAGCGTCCACAGCACCACCAGCCCGGCCAGCGAGCACGCCGCGCAGGCGCCGAACGCCGACCGGTAGCCGCCGACCGCGGCGACCGCGCCGAGGAGCAGGCCGCCGACCCCGGCCGCCAGGTCGAAGAACATCGTGAACGTGGACACCGCCGCGTCCCGCTCCCGCGCCGGCACCCGGTTCACCGTGAGCGCGAGCAGCCCGGGGTACTGCAGCGCCATCCCGATCCCGAAGACCACGGCCGAGCCGTACAGCCAGCTGACGGCGGGGGCGACGGTGAAGCCGGCCAGCCCGGCGACGATGAACACGGAGGAGAACGTGCCGGTGCGCAGGCCGCCGATCCGGTCGGTCAGCGGGCCGCCGAGCACCCGGGCCACCAGCACGACCCCGGCGTACGTCAGGAAGATCCATTCCGGGGAGGCGCCCGGGTCCAGCTCGGCGACGTACAGCGCCAGGAACGCGCTCATCCCGATCATCCCGAGGATGCCCAGGCCGAGCACGGTGCCGGGGGCCAGCGCGGCCCGGCTGATCCGCGGGCCGGCCGGGCCGGCCGCCGGGGCGGTGCGGACGTTCGGCACGAACAGCAGCAGCGGCACCCCGAGCAGCGCGATCCCGCCCGCCACCGCGAAGGCGCCGACCGGTCCCAGCGCCTCGTAGCAGGGCCGGCCGACGACCGGGCCGAATCCCATGCCGAGGTACGGCGCGACGGAGAAGTAGCTGACCGCGGTCCCGCGGCGGTCCGCCGGGACGGTGGCCATCACCCGGGTCAGGGCGGCGACGAACACCATCGCCGTGGCGGCCCCGGTGACCAGGCGCAGCGCGATCAGCTGCCACAGCGTGGTGGTGAGCCCGTGCGCGGCCAGCGACAGCGCCCCGGCCAGCAGGGACAGCAGCAGGATCCGCTGGTGGCCCCAGGTGGCGATGCGCGGCGTGCCGACCGGGCGGATGCCCAGCGCGGAGGCCGCGACGACGCCGACGGCCACGCCGACCGCGACGTCCCCGCCACCGAGGTGCTGGCTGACGAACAGCGGGAGCACCGGCAGCGTCGCGCCGAGGGCCAGGAAGAAGCCCAGCGCCGAGCCCAGCAGCAGCACGAACTCGGCGGTCACCAGCCGGGGGCGGCGGGGTCGGGTCCGGACGGCCGGTGCCGCGACCTCGTCGATGGTCATTCCCCGTGCCGCTCCGTCCGTCAGGTGTTTAGCACACACTAACGGTTGACCCGGTCCGGTCGGCAGGACGCCGGTCACACCGTGCGGCAGACTGCGCCGGTGGGACCCGAGGAGCTGACCGAGGCCGCGCTGGACTTCCTGACCGAGCGCCACCTGGCGACCCTGACGACCTTCCGGTCGGACGGGAGCGCGCACGTGGTGCCGGTCGGCTTCAGCTGGGACCCCGACCGCGGCCTGGCCCGGGTCATCACCTCGGGCTCGTCGCAGAAGGCGGCCAACCTGCGCCGCGACCCGCGGGCGGTGCTGTGCCAGGTCGACGGCGGCCGCTGGCTGACCCTGGAGGGCCGGGCCGCCGTCACCGGGGAGCCGGCCGCCGTGGCCGAGGCCGTCCGCCGGTACGCCGCCCGCTACCGGCAGCCCCGGGAGAACCCGGCCCGGGTCGCCCTGGAGATCAGGGTCGCCCGGGTGCTGGGGAGCGCGACCCTACGATCCTGATTCACTCTTGTGATGCGCGGCACGATGAGACACGATTCGGTCATCCCGCCACGAGGAGGACTCTTCATGCGCCGCTCACTCGCCGCCGTCGCCACGGCCGTCGCCCTGGCCGGCCTCGGTGCCGCCCCGGCCGCCGCCGCGCCCGTCATCGATCCCCCGGCCCGCACCCAGGGCTGCACGGTCAGCTCGTTCGACGTCGTCTGGGACGTGGCCGGCGTCTACAGGGACCCGGGCGGCGACCTGATCGGTACCCGGCGCTGGGGCAACCGGGTGACCGGCCCCTCGGGCTACACCAGCATCGGGTGGACGCCCATCTACGACGGCCCGAACTACACCGTCCACTGGATGCGCGACGCCTCCCTCAGCTATCGCGGTTGCTCCTGACCCGCCCGCCGCCCTCGCGCAGCGGCATCAGCCGCAGCGCGAGGGCGAGCAGGGTCAGGCCGAGCGCGATGCTCATCGTGATGTCGGTGGGGTAGTGCATGCCGCGGTACATCCGGCAGAACGCCATGACCAGCGGGAACAGCAGACCGAAGCCGATGATCAGCCAGCGCAGCCAGGTCTGCCGGGTGTGCCACGCGACCAGCAGCGCGACCCCGACGTAGAACGCGGTGGTCGCCGCGGTGTGCCCGGACGGGAAGCTCGACGTCGGCGGGGAGTCGTCCAGTCGGGGGACCTGCGGGCGGTTGCGGTCGATCAGCATCGTCGTGGCCATGAAGATGATCGCCTGCCCGGTCACGCAGACGACGAGGATCAGCGGCTCCCGCCAGCGCTGGTAGACCAGCCGCAGGACCAGCGCGGCCAGCGCGGTCAGCCCGACGATCACCGGCGTCTCGCCGAGCAGCGTGCCGTACTCCGTCAGCGTGACCACGTTGCCGGACCGGTTCTCGGCGAGCCACCGGGTCGCCGAGACGTCGGCCTCGGACAGGTCGCTGCCGTCGAACAGCCGGGTCACCAGCAGCCCGATCAGCACGGTGAGGCCGCCGACCACGAGGAACGGCAGCAGCAGTCGGGTCGCGACGGCGTGCAGTTCGTGTTTCAGGGATGGCGCCGACACCGGCTTCGTCAGGGTCACGTCCGTCCCATTACCCGATCATGACTTCCGGCACGCCCGGGCCGCGGGCGGTCGGCGGGCGGCCCGCGGCGGGGCCGGAGTCACCGCCGGGCCGTCGCTGTTCGTGGTCGGGTCGGCACCTCCGCGTACGGTCCGGCTGTCCGGACAGATGTGATCGATGTCGCACACCCGCCGCGTCGACAGGAACCGACACCCAAGCCCGGGTAATGTCACGGTCATGGTCGCAGGTTTCGTCCGTCCACCGGAAACGGAGGGGCCTGCGCCGCGCTATCCGATCGAGTCGGTGGACAAGGCGCTGCAGCTGCTCCTGCTGTTCGCCGAGAAGCCCCGGGTCCGGCTCACCGACGCCGCCGACTACCTCGACGTCGCGTCCTCCACCGCGCACCGGCTGCTGGCCATGCTGCAGTACCGCGGCTTCATCCAGCAGGACGCCACCCGCGCGTACGAGGCCGGTCCGGTGCTGCGCGGCCTCGCCTGCCCCGACCAGCAGGCCGGCGACCTGTCCGGGGTGGCCCGGCCGGTGCTCGAGCGGCTGCTGTGCGAGCTGGACACCCCGATCCACCTGGGCCGGCTGGACGGCCAGCGGGTCGTGTACGTCGAGGCGGTGGACCGGCCGCCGATGCCCTCCCCGGAGCCGGGGGAGTCGGTGCCGGCGCACTGCGCCTCGATCGGCAAGGTGATGCTCAGCCAGCTGCGGTCGGAGGAGCTGCGCGCGCTCTACCCCCACGAGCGGCTGGACCAGCGGACCTACCGGTCGCACGCCTCCCGGGTGGCGCTGGAGGACGACCTGGACCGGGTGCGCCGGCGCGGGTTCGCGGTCTGCGACGAGGAGTGCGAGATCGGCATGGCCTCGGTCGCGGTCGCGCTGCCCGGCCTCGGCCGCGTCCGGTACGCGGTGACCGCCGTGATGCCGGTCCGCCGGATGACCGCGACCGCCCGGGGCGGGGCGGTCCGGGCCCTCACCGACGCCGCCGCCGAGCTGTCCGGTCTCCTCTAGGCGCGTTACTCGCGTGGCGGTGGATGCCCGCGCCGCGAGGAGAGTGGGGGACGCGCTCCGGCTCCGCTTAGGCTGCGGCCGTGACCGGATCGCTGCGGCGCGGCCTCGGCCTCGGCGACGCGGTCGTGGTCGGGCTCGGGGCGATGCTCGGGGCCGGCGTCTTCGTCGCGTACGGCCCGGCCGCCCGGTCCGCCGGCGCGGGCCTGCTCGTCGCGCTCGGGCTGGCCGCCGCGGTGGCGTACTGCAACGCGATGTCCAGCGCCCGGCTCGCCGCGGTGTACCCGCAGGCCGGCGGCACCTACGTGTACGGCCGGCGCCGGCTCGGGCCGGGCTGGGGCTTCGCCGCCGGGTGGGCGTTCCTGGTCGGCAAGACCGCCAGCTGCGCCGCGATGGCGCTCACCGCGGGCACGTACGCCTGGCCGGAGCACCCCCGACCGGTCGCGGTGCTGGTCGTCCTCGCGCTGACCGGGGTCAACCTGCTCGGCGTGACCCGGACCGCGGCGGCGGCCCGGGTGCTGCTCGGGATCACCCTGGCCGTCCTGGCCGTGGTGGTGGTGGCCTGCCTGGCCGGCGGGGCCGCCGACGCCGGCCGGCTGACCCCGACCGGCACCACCCCGTACGGGCTGCTGCAGGCGGCCGGGCTGCTGTTCTTCGCCTTCGCCGGCTACGCCCGGATCGCCACGCTGGGGGAGGAGGTGCGCGACCCGGCCCGGACCATCCCGCGCGCCGTGCCGACCGCGCTGGGCGTCGCCGTCCTGGTGTACGCACTGGTCGGCGTGGCGGTCCTGGCGGTGCTGGGCTCCGACCGGCTGGCCGCGAGCGCGGCGCCGCTGCGGGACGCGGTCGCCGCCGGCTCGCTGTCCGGGCTGGCGCCGCTGGTCCGGCTGGGCGCGGTGGTCGCGTCCTGCGGGGTGCTGCTCAGCCTGCTGGCCGGGATCGGCCGCACCGCCCTGGCGATGGCCCGGGACCGCGAGCTGCCGGCCGGGCTGGCCGCCGTGCACCCGCGGTTCGCGGTGCCGCACCGGGCCGAGCTGCTGCTCGGCGGGCTGGTCGCGGTGGCCGCCGCCACGCTGGACCTCCGCTCGGCGCTCGGGCTGTCCGGCTTCGGGGTGCTGCTCTACTACGCGGTGGCCAACGCCGCCGCCTGGACG
>CADCTP010000299.1 GCA_902805565.1 uncultured Mycobacteriales bacterium | reverse complement strand
ACGGTGATCTCGGGTCCGCCGGACGCGGTGGCCGACGTGGTCGCCGCGGTGCAGGACACCGGCGCCCGCGCCCGGCCGGTCGAGGTCGACTACGCCTCCCACGGACCCCAGATCGACCAGCTCACCGACGAACTCACCCGGGTCCTGGCCGGGATCACACCGACCAGCTCCGAGGTCGCCTTCTACTCCACGGTGACCGCCGGCCAGCTCGACGGAACCGAACTCGACGGGGCGTACTGGGTGCGGAACCTGCGGCAACCCGTCCGGTTCGCCGAGACGGTCGAGGCGCTGCTCGACCACGGCCACCGCATCTTCATCGAAGCCAGCCCCCACCCTGTGTTGACCGTGGGCCTGCAAGAAACGTTCGAGCGGGCCGGCGTCGAGGCGGTCACCGTGCCCACACTGCGCCGGGACGCCGGCGACAACCGGCAGCTGGCGACAGCACTGGCCCAGGCCTTCGTGGCGGGTGTCGCGGTGGACTGGGCCCCGTGGCTGACCGGCGGCCGGCTCGTCGACCTGCCGACGTACGCCTTCCAGCCCCAACGTTTCTGGCTGTCCCCGCCGGGCGGCGGTGCGGTCGGCGGTGGCTCCGACGGCGCCGAGCAGTTGTGGACCGCGATCGAGAACGACGACGCCGACGCGCTGCGGGCCACGCTCGGCGACGACCTGGACCAGGTCGCGCCCGCGGTGCCGGCGCTGGCGCGGTGGCGGCGGCGGCACACCGAGGCCGCGACCACCGCGGGCTGGCGCTACCAGATCGCCTGGAGCCGCCGCCCGGACCCGACCCCGGCCCCGCTGGAGGGCAACTGGCTGGTGCTGACCCCGGCCGACCACCCGGCCGGCCACCCCACCGTCGACCTCGTCACCCGCGCCCTCCGCCAGCACGGCGCGACCGCGGAGGTGGTCGGTGTCGACCCGGCGGGCGCGAGCCGGGAGCGGTTGGCCCAGCTCCTGGGCCGGCATCCCGGGACCCGCGCGGTGGTCAGCCTGCTGGCGCTGGACGAGGACCCGCACCCGGCGCACCCCGCCACCCCGGCCGGCCTGGCGGCGACGATGGCGCTGGTCCAGGCGCTGCAGGACGCCGGCGGTCCCCGGCTGCACTGCCTCACCCGGGGCGCGGTGTCGACGAACTCCACGGACCCGCTGACCAACCCGACCCAGGCGCACGTGTGGGGTCTGGGCCGGGTGGCCGCCCTGGAGCACCCGGCGGTCTGGGCCGGCCTGATCGACCTGCCGGCCCGGGAGGACCGGCACACCGCCGGGCGGCTGGCGTACCTGCTGCACCCCGGCACGCCCGACGACCAGGCGGCCATCCGGACCACCGGCGTGCACAGCCGCCGGCTGGTCCACGCCCCCGCCCCGGCCGCCACGCCCACGCCCTGGCGGCCGTCGGGGACCACGCTGATCACCGGCGGCACCGGCGGGATCGGCGGCCTGCTCGCCCGCTGGCTGGCCGGGCAGGGCGCCCCGCACCTGCACCTCACCAGCCGCCGCGGCCCGGCCGCGCCCGGCGCCGACCAGCTCCGCGACGAGCTGACCCGGCTCGGCAGCACGGTCACCATCACCGCCTGCGACGTCTCCGACCGCGACCAGGTCGCCGCGCTGCTCGACGGCCTCCCCGGCGAGCACCCCCTCGGCGCCGTCTTCCACACCGCCGGCACGCCGGACCTGACCGCGCTGACCGACCTCAGCGGCCAGCACCTGGATCGCGTGCTGGCCCCGAAGTCGCACGCCGCGGCGCACCTGCACGACCTCACCCGGGACCACGACCTCAGCGCCTTCGTGCTGTTCTCCTCCGGGGCCGGCAGCTGGGGCAGCGGCCAGCAGGCCGCGTACGCGGCGGCGAACCACTACCTCGACGCCCTGGCCGAGCACCGGCACGCCGAGCACCGGCCGGCGACGTCGATCGCCTTCGGGCCGTGGGCCGGCGCCGGGATGTCGGCCGACCCCACCAGCCTCGCCTACTTCGCCAGGTTCGGGCTGCTGCCGCTGGCGCCGGACCTGGCCGTCAAGACCGTCCACCAGGCGATCAGCCGGCCGAGGCCCACCCTCACGGTCGCCCACTTCGACTGGGAGACCTTCACCCCGACGTTCACCGCCCAGCGCCCGAGCCCGCTGCTGAGCGACCTCCCGGAGAACCGGCGACGCGCCCCCGCACCCGACACGACCACGAACGAGCTGCGCCGGCAGCTGGCCGGCACCCCCGCCAACCAGAAGCACACCGTGCTGCTGGAGCACGTCCGCACCCACACCGCGCACACCCTCGGCCACACCACCGCGAACGCCGTCCCACCCACCAAACCCTTCCAAGAACTCGGCTTCGACTCCCTCACCGCCGTCCAACTCCGCAACACCCTCAACACCAGCACCGGACTCACCCTCCCCACCACCACCATCTACGACCACCCCACCCCGGAGAAGCTGGCCACCCACCTGTACGGGCAGCTGGTCGGGGACGACGAGCTGGTCACCGAGGGCAGCATCCTCACCGCCCTGGAGAAGTGGGACGCCTCCAGCGACGGGGCCGAGATCGGGGACGCGGCCCGGCGGCGCGTCCTGGCACGCCTGCGGATGCTCGTGGCCAAGTGGGACGACCCCGGTGCCGGCGACCCGCAGCGCCCGGCCTCGGCCCACCAGGACCTGGAGGCCGCCAGCGCCGACGACATCTTCGAGCTGATCTCGACCGAGTTCGGGAAGCGCTGAGCCCGATGACCCCGACCACTCGTACCGTGCCAAGGAGCTTGGGCCAGATGTCGAACGAGGAGAAGCTGCTCGACAACCTCAAGTGGGTCACCGCGGAGCTCCGCGAGACCCGCCAGCGGTTGCGCGAGGCGGAGTCGCCGGAGTCCGAGCCGATCGCGATCGTCGGGATGGCCTGCCGGTACCCGGGCGGGGTGCGCTCGCCGGAGCAGCTGTGGGAGCTCGTCGACGCCGGGCGGGACGCCGTGGCCGGGCTGCCCACCGACCGCGGCTGGGACCTCGACGGCCTCTACCACCCCGACCCCGACCACCCCGGGACCAGCTACGTCCGCGAGGGCGGCTTCCTCTACGACGCCGGTGACTTCGACGCCGGGTTCTTCGAGATCAGCCCGCGCGAGGCCGTCGCGATGGACCCGCAGCAACGGCTGCTGCTGCAGACCGCGTGGGAGGCGATCGAGCACGCCGGCCTGCGCCGGGAGGCCCTCAAGGGCAGCAGCACGGGCGTGTTCACCGGGATCAGCGCCAACGACTACCTCACCTTCATCAGCCACTCGGCCACGGAGGTGGAGGGGTACGTCGGGACGGGCAACCTCGGCAGCGTCGCGTCCGGTCGGGTGTCGTACACGCTGGGGCTGGAGGGGCCGGCGGTCACGGTGGACACCGCGTGCTCGTCGTCGCTGGTCGCGATCCACCTGGCCGGCCAGGCACTGCGGGACGGGGAGTGCACCCTCGCGCTGGCCGGCGGCGCGACCGTGATGGCGACCCCGGGCGCGTTCGTGGAGTTCTCCCGGCAGCGCGGGCTCGCGCCGGACGGGCGGTGCAAGCCGTTCGCGGCTGCCGCCGACGGCACCGGGTGGGGCGAGGGCGTCGGGCTGGTCGTGCTGGAGCGGCTGTCCGACGCGCGCCGGCACGGGCACCGGGTGCTTGCGGTGATCCGCGGGTCGGCCACCAACCAGGACGGCACCAGCAACGGCCTGACCGCGCCGAACGGCCCGTCCCAGGAGCGGGTCATCCGGCAGGCCCTGGTCAACGCCCGGCTGTCCGGCGCCGAGGTCGACGTGGTGGAGGCGCACGGCACCGGTACGACGTTGGGTGACCCGATCGAGGCGCAGGCGTTGTTGGGGACGTACGGGCAGGGGCGGTCGGTGGAGCGGCCGTTGTGGTTGGGGTCGGTGAAGTCGAACCTGGGGCACACGCAGGCGGCGGCCGGGGTGGCCGGGGTGATCAAGATGGTGCAGGCGATGCGGCACGGGACGTTGCCGGCGACGCTGCACGTGGACGAGCCGACCCCGCACGTGGACTGGTCCTCCGGCGGCGTGCGGCTGCTGACCGAGGCGGTGCGGTGGCCGGCCGGGGACCGGCCGCGGCGGGCCGGGGTGTCGGCGTTCGGGATCTCCGGGACGAACGCGCACGTCATCCTGGAGGAGGCGCCGCCGCAGCCGGTCGCGCCGGCGCCGGCTCCGGTCGAGCGGGTGGTGCCGTGGGTGGTGTCGGCGCGGTCGGTGGAGGCGTTGCGGGGACAGGCCGCCGCGCTGGCGGCGCGGGTGGACGGCGTCTCGCCGGTGGACGTGGGCTGGTCGCTGGTGACCTCGCGGTCGACGTTCGAGCACCGGGCCGTGGTGGTGAGCCGGGACGGGACCGAGCTGACCGCGGGGTTGTCGGCGGTGGCGGCGGGTCGGCCGGATCCGTCGGTGGTGACCGGGTCGGTGGTGGGCACCGGTGCGGTGCTGGTGTTCCCGGGCCAGGGCTCGCAGTGGGTCGGCATGGGCGTCGAACTGCTGGACGAGTCCGACGTGTTCGCCGCTCGGATCGCCGAGTGCGAGGCCGCGCTGGCTCCCCATGTGGACTGGTCGCTGACCGCGGTGCTGCGCGGTGACGGAGCCGAACTCACCCGGGTCGATGTAGTCCAGCCGGTGTTGTGGGCGGTGATGGTGTCCCTGGCCGCGGTCTGGGCCGCACACGGCGTGATTCCGGCGGCGGTAGTGGGCCACTCGCAGGGGGAGATCGCGGCGGCTTGTGTGGCGGGTGCCCTGTCGTTGGAGGACGGCGCGAAAGTCGTGGCCCTGCGGTCACGAGCGCTGCGCAGGCTGGCCGGCCACGGGGCGATGGCCTCCCTCGCCATCAGCGCGGAACAGGCCCGGGAGCTGATCGCCGGCCGCGACGGCGTCGTCGTCGCCGCGGTCAACGGGCCGGTGTCCACCGTCATCTCGGGTCCGCCGG
>CADCTP010000298.1 GCA_902805565.1 uncultured Mycobacteriales bacterium | reverse complement strand
AGCGGGCGGCGCTGCTGGCCGCCGGCACCGGGGCCGCGCTGCCGGCCGGCGCCCCGGACACCGTGGTCGCCGCGGTGCTCGCCCGGGCGGCGACCCGGCCGGACGCGGTCGCGGTGCGGGGCACCGGCACCCTGACGTACGCGGAGCTGGACCGGCTCTCGGCCGCCGTCGCCGCAGGGCTGCTGGCCGCGGGCGCGGGCGGCGGGCCCCCGGTCGGGGTGTGCGTGCCCCGGGACGAGCTGCTGCCGGTCGCGCTGCTCGGCGTCTGGCGGGCCGGCGCGGCGTACCTGCCGCTGGACCCGGAGCACCCGGCCGGCCGCCGCCGGGAGCTGTGCGCCGACGTCGGCACGACGCTGGTGCTGGCCCGCGGGGCCACGCTGGCCGCGGCGGTCCCCGGCACCACCGTGCTGGACCTGGACACGCTGCTGGCGACGGCACCGGTGCCGCTGCCGGCCGTCCGGCCGGCGGACCTGGCGTACGTGCTGCACACCTCCGGCTCCACCGGCCGGCCCAAGGGCGTCGAGATCACCCAGGCCAACCTGGCCGGCCAGGTCGCCGGCTACGCCGCCGTCCCCGGCGTGCGGCCGGACGACACGATGCTGGCCGCCGCACCGATCACCTTCGACCAGGGCAGCGAGGAGATCTGGACCCCGCTGGCCGCCGGCGCCCGGTGCGTGGTCGTCTCGCGGGACACCGTCCTGGACGGGTACGAGCTGGCCGAGCGGATCACCGCGACCGGCGTCACCGTGGCCGACCTGTCGGTCCCGCTGGCCCGATTGCTGCTGGCCGCCGGCTGGGAGCCCGACCCGCGGCTGCGGGTCTGGGTCGGCACCGAGGCCCCGGACCCGGCGCTGGTCCGGGCGCTGCTGCCCCGGGTCGCCGAGCTGTGGAACACCTACGGCCCGACCGAGGCCACGATCCAGTGCACCGCGCACCGGATCACCGCCGCCGACACCGGCGCGGTCCCGATCGGCCGCCCGCTGCCCGGCAACCGCGCGTACGTGCTGGACGCGGCCGGCCGGCTCGCCCCGCCCGGGGTGACCGGCGAGCTGTGGATCGGCGGCGTCGGCGTGGCCGCCGGCTACCGGGACCGGCCGGAGGCGACCGCCGCGGCGTTCGTCGAGGACCCGTTCGTGCCCGGCGGCCGCTGCTACCGCACCGGCGACCTGGCCCGGTGGACCGACGACCTGCGGATCGAGTTCGTCGGCCGGCGGGACCACCAGGTGAAGGTGCGCGGCCACCGGATCGAGCTCGGCGAGGTGGAGAGCGCGCTGCACGAGCAGCCCGGGGTGGACCGGGCCGCGGTCGCGGTCCGCGGCGAGGCCGGCCTGGTCGGCTACCTCAGCCCGGCCGGGGTCGACCCGACCGTGGTCGAGCACGCGCTGCGGGAGCGGCTGCCGGAGTACATGGTGCCGCGCCGCTGGGTGGCCCTGGACCGGCTGCCGCTGCTGGACAGCGGCAAGGTGGACCGGCGGGCGCTGCCCGACCCCGGCCCCGACCCGGCCCGGGAGCGGGTGCCGGTCCGCACCGACGCCGAGCACCTGGCCGCCGACGCCTGGGCCGAGGTCCTCGGCACGCCCGAGGTCTTCGCCTCCGACGACTTCTTCGCCCTCGGCGGGCACTCGTTCGCCGCGGTCCGGGTGGTCGGCCGGCTGCGGGACGCCCTCGGCGTCCCGGTGCCGGCGCGGCTGCTGTTCGACAACCCGTGCCTGGCCGACTTCGCGGCCGAGCTGGAACGGATGCTGCTCGCGCTGCTGTCCGCCGAGTGAACGCCCCCACCCACCGCCCTGCGACGACGAGACGGCGATGACCGACACAGCCACCAGCACCGACGACCGCACCCGCGCCCTGCTGCGGGAGCGGCTGGCCGCCGCCAGGCGATCCCTGGCCGGCGGACCGGCCCCGATCCCCACCCGCCCGGACCCTGACGCCCCGGCGCCACTGTCCCCGGTGCAGGCCCGCATGTGGTTCGCCGCCCAGCTGGAGCCGGACAGCAGCGCGTACAACACCTCGGTGGTGCTGCGGCTGCGCGGCGATCTCGACGTGCCGGCGCTGCTGGCCGCGGTCCGCACGCTGGCCGAGCGGCACCGGGTGCTGCGCAGCGTGCTGGCCGAGCAGCCGGACGGCACGGTGCTGGCCGTGCCGCTGCCGGCCGCCGACGTCCCGGTCACGGTGACCGACGACCCGGACGTCCGGGCCGCCGTGTCCCGCCCGTACGACCTGGCCACCGACACCCCGCTGCGGGTGACGCTGCACCGGGTCGGCCCGGCCGAGCACCTGCTCGCGCTGACCGTGCACCACGTCGCCACCGACGCCTGGACCACCGGCCTGCTGCTGCGCGAGCTGGCCGCCCTGTACGCCGGCGACCCCCTCGCCCCGCCGCCGCTGCAGTACGCCGACGTCACCGCCTGGCAGGCCGACCCCGGGGACGCGGACCTGGACTGGTGGGCCGGGCAGCTCGCCGGCCTGCCGCCGGTTCTGGACCTGCCCACCGACCGGCCGCGCCCGGCCCTGCCGACCTGGTCCGGCACCACCCTGCCGCTGACCGTCCCGGCGGACGTCGCGGCCGGCGTCCGCCGGGCCGCCACCGAGACCGGCACGACGCCGTTCATGGTGCTGATGGCCGCGCTGCAGGCGCTGCTGGGCCGGATCTGCGGCACCGACGCGTTCGCCGTCGGCGTGCCCGAGGCCGGCCGGCACCACCCGGCGACGGAGAGCGTCGTCGGCTGCTTCATCAACACCGTCGTGCACCGGGCCGACACCGCCGGCGACCCGACCGGCCGGGAGCTGTTGCGCCGGGTCCGGGACACCGCGCTGGAGGCCCAGGCCCGGGCCCGGACCCCGTTCGAGAAGGTCGTCGAGCGGCTCAACCCCGACCGCGACGTCTCGGTCAGCCCGGTCTTCCAGGTCATGCTCAACGTGCTGGACGCGGGCGCGGCGTACACCCTGCCCGGGCTCGACGTGGAGCCGGTGAGGTTCCCCCAGGAGACCGCCAAGCACGACCTCACCCTCACCCTCGGCGACGACGGCACCGGCCTCGCCGGCACTCTCGGCTACCGCACCGAGCTGTTCGACGCCGGGTCCGCCGACCGGCTCGCCGACTGGTACGTCACTGTCCTGGCCGGCCTGGTCGCCGACCTGGACCGGCCGGTCGGCGCGGTCCCGCTGGAGCCGGTGACCGGCCCGCTGGTCTCCGGCCCGGCCGGCACCGGGGCGACCCGGCCGGTGTTCCGGCTGGTCGAGGACCAGGCCGCGCGCACCCCGGCCGCGGTCGCGGCGGTCGGCCCGG
The DNA here is from genome assembly GCA_902805565.1 of uncultured Mycobacteriales bacterium. Lineage (GTDB taxonomy): Bacteria > Actinomycetota > Actinomycetes > Mycobacteriales > CADCTP01 > CADCTP01. Next base: position 11,190 of record CADCTP010000298.1, on the reverse strand, counting down.
ACGGCGCCCTGACGTACGCGGAGCTGGACCGGCGGGCCAACCGGGTCGCGCACGCCCTGCTGGCCGCGGGCGTCACCGCCGAGCAGCCGGTCGCGGTGCTGCTGGAGCCGGGCGTGGACCTGGTCTGCGCGCTGCTCGGCATCCAGAAGGCGGGCGGCTGCTACCTGCCGATGGACCCGGTCTACCCGCCGGCCCGGATCGCCGAGATCCTCGCGGTGGCCGGGGCCGCGGCCGTGGTGACGGTCACCGAGTTCGCGGCGTCGGCGGGGGACCGCCCGGTGCTGTGCCTGGACCGCCCGCTGGCCGGTCCGGACACCCGGCCCGCGGTCCGGGTCGCCCCGGAGCAGCTGGCCCACCTGGTCTTCACCTCCGGCTCCACCGGCACCCCGAAGGGCGTCGCGGTCGAGCACCGCAGCGTGGCGGCGTACCTGGCCGCGATGCTGCCCCGCCTCGACGCCGCCGGATGCTCGTACGCGATGGTCTCCACCCCGGCCGCCGACTTCGGCCTGACCTGCGTGTTCGGCGCGCTGACCACCGGCGGGACGGTGCACCTGGTGGGCCGGGAGACCGCGACCGACCCGGCCGCGTTCGCCGACTACCTGCGCCGCAACGCCGTCGACGTGCTCAAGTGCGTGCCCAGCCACCTGGAGCTGCTGGCCGCGCACGGTGAGCTGGCCGAGGTGCTGCCGCGCCGGCTGCTGGTGCTGGCCGGCGAGGCCTGCCCGTGGCCGCTGGTGGAGCGCGCGTGGGCGGCCCGGCCCGGGCTGCGGGTGCAGAACCACTACGGCCACACCGAGTCCACGATGATCTCGCTGGTCTGCCGGACCGAGGAGGTCGCCGGCCGGACCGGCGTGGTCCCGCTGGGCAGCCCTATCGACGACGTCGCGTTCTTCGTCACCGACCGCACCGGCCGCCCGCTGCCGGCCGGCGTGCCCGGCGAGCTGGTCGTCACCGGCCCCGGCATCGCCCGCGGGTACGTCGGCCGCCCCGACCTCACCGAGCGCGCCTTCGTCCCCGACCCGCTGGACGGCACCCGGCGCTGCTACCGCAGCGGCGACCGGGTCCGGGTCCGCCGGGACGGCACGGTCGAGTTCCTCGGCCGGGTCGACGACCAGGTCAAGGTGCGCGGCTACCGGGTCGAGCCGGGCGAGGTCGCCACGGCGCTGCGCTCGCTGCCCGGGGTGGCCGAGGCGGTCGTGCTGCCGGTCGGCGAGGGCTCGGCCCGGCAGCTCGCCGGCTGGCTGGTCGGCACCGACCTGGACGTGGCGGAGGTCCGGGCCGCGCTGCGGGAGAAGCTGCCGGACTACATGGTCCCGGCCGGGCTGGTCGTCCTCGACCGGCTCCCGCTGAACCCCAACGGCAAGGTCGACCGGGCCCGGCTGCCCGCCCCGCAGGCCCCGTCGGGGGAGCGGGTCGCCCCGGCCACTCCGACCGAGGTGCGGGTGGCCGCGGTGTGGGCCGGGGTCCTCGGCGTCGACGAGGTCGGCGTGGACGACGACTTCTTCGCCCTCGGGGGCGACTCGTTCTCCGCGGTCCGGGCGGTCAAGCAGACCGACCCCGACCTGCGGGTGATCGACCTGTTCACCCGGCCGACGGTGCGGGCGCTGGCGGCGTACCTGGACGACCGCGCCCCGGCGGGCACCGGCGGCCTGCTGCACCGGCTGGCCGGTCCGGCCCGGGGCACGGTGACCGCCTCGATCGTCTGCCTGCCGTACGGCGGCGGCTCGGCGGCCGCGTTCCAGGGCATGGCCCAGGCGCTGCCCGCGGACCTGGAGCTGCTCGCGGTCGAGCTGCCCGGGCACGACTCGGCCCGCCCGGACGAGCTGCCGGTGTCCATCGACGCGCTGGTCGAGCGGCTGATCCCGGAGATCGCCGCGACCGCCCGCGGCCCGGTCCTGCTCTACGGGCACTGCGTCGGCGCGGCCCCGGCGACGGCGCTGGCCCGGCGACTGGAGGCCGACGGCGGCCGGCTGCTCGGCCTCGTCGTCGCGGGCAGCTTCCCGACCGCCCGGCTGCCCGGCCGGCTGTCGGCCCTGGTCGCCCGGATCGGCCGGGACCGCTGGGTGTCCGAGCGGTTCCTGCGGGACGGGCTGCTGGCCACCGGCGGGCTGGAGGGCGACCACGACCCGGCCGCCACCGCCGCCGCGCTGCGGGCGCTGCGGCACGACTTCACCGGTGCCCAGGAGTGGTTCGGCCGGGAGCTGACCCGGACCGCGCCGAAGCTCACCGCGCCGGTGCTCTGCCTGGTCGGGGAGCGGGACCGGGCCACCGACCTGCACCAGGAGCGGTACGCGGAGTGGGGCGCGTTCGCCGAGCGGGTCGAGCTGGCGGTGCTGCCCAGGGCCGGGCACTACTTCCTGCGGCACCAGCCGGCCGAGGTCGCCGAGCTGGTCGCCGCGCGGGCCCGGGACTGGGTCCGCGGAATCCTGCCCGGCCTGGTCGCCCCGCCGGCCTCGGTCCGCGAGCTGCGGACCTTCTACACCGTGGCCGCCGGCCAGCTGGTGTCCACGGTCGGGACCGCGCTGTCCGGGTTCGCGCTCGGCGTGTGGGCGTTCCAGCGCAGTGGCCGGATCGGCGACCTGGCGCTGGTGATCATGCTGAGCCAGCTGCCGACGGTGCTGCTCACCCCGGTCGGCGGCGCCATCGCCGACCGGTACGACCGGCGCCGGGTGATGCTCGCCGCCGACCTCGTCGCCGGCCTGGCCACCGCGACGCTGGTGGCGCTGCTGGCCACCGACCGGCTCGGGCTGGTCAGCGTGTGCGCGATCGTCGGGGTCACCGCGGTCACCGAGGCGCTGCGCCAACCGGCCTGGCTGGCCGCGGTCGCCCAGCTGGTGCCCAAGCCGTACCTGAACCAGGCGAACTCGCTGGCCAACCTCGGCCCCGGCCTGGCCCTGGTGGTCGGCCCGCTGGCCGGTGGCGCGCTGATCGGTCTGGTCGGGCTGCCCGGGGTGGTCGCGGTGGACGTGGTGACCTTCGCGATCGGCCTGCTCACCCTGCTCGCCGTCCGGTTCCCGGACCGGCTGTTCCACCGGCAGGAGGAGTCGTTCGGCACCGCGCTGCTCGGCGGCTGGCGGTTCGTGCTGCGCCGCAAGGCGATCCTGGTGCAGGTCCTGTTCTTCACGGTGGTCAACTACTTCACCGCGATCATGTGGGTCGCGGTGACCCCGCTGGTCCTCGGCCTGGCCGGCCCGACCGCGCTCGGCGTGGTCACCGCGGTCGGCGGCGTCGGCGCGGTGGTCGGCGCGGTGATCGTGCTGGCCTGGGGCGGCACCCGGCGGCGCACGATCGGGATGATCGGCTTCGTCATCGGCTCCGGCATCGGCACCGTGCTGCTCGGCGTCTACCCGTCGGTGGCGATCATCGCGGTCGGCCTGTTCGTCCGGCTGGCCTCGATGACCATCGGCAACGTGCACGGTCTGTCGATCATCCAGGTCAAGGTGGGCCAGGAGCTGCAGGGCCGGGTGCTCGCGGTGAACCTGATGATCGCCGCGATCATGCAGCCGCTGGGCTTCCTCACCGTCGGGCCGCTCACCGAGAAGGTGTTCGACCCGCTGGTGGCCGAGCACCCGGCGCTGGCCGAGCTGCTCGGCGGCGGCGCCGAGCGCGGGCTGGCCCTGCTGATGGTCGTGTCGGGGCTGTTCCTGGTGCTGTGGGGGATCGCCGGCCTGCTCTACCGGCCGCTGCGGCTGGCCGAGGACGCGCTGCCGGACGCCGCGCCGCCGGCGGAGATCACCGGCGACCTGGACGAGATCCAGGCCCGGGCCGACCTGGCGCTGCGGTGACCGCGGCGCTGACCGAGGCCCTGCTGGGGCTGCCGGAGGTGCTGGCCGCGGCCGACCGGATCGCCGGCCACACCGCCCGTACGCCCCTGCTGCGGGTCCCCGGCACCGACCTGTGGGTCAAGCCGGAGAACCAGCAGCCGACCGGCTCGTTCAAGGTCCGGGGCGCGGTCAGCGCGGTGTCCCGGGTCGCCGGGGCGGCGGTGGTGGCCCAGTCCTCGGGCAACCACGGCCAGGCCCTGGCGTACGCCGGGAGCCGGTTCGGCGTGCCGGTCACCGTGGTGGTGCCGGACACCGTCCCGGCGCCCAAGGCCGCGGCGATGCGCCGGCTCGGGGCGGCCCTGGTCGTCGTGCCGCCGGCCGAGCGGGACCGGGCCTGCCGGCGGCTGGCCGCCGGCGCGGTCCTCGTCGCCGCGGACGCGCCGGACGTGCTGGCCGGGCAGGCGACGGTCGGTCTGGAGATCCTGGCCGCGCTGCCGTCGGTCGACACGGTTCTGGTGCCGGTCGGCAACGGCGGGCTGCTCGCCGGGGTGGCCGCCGTGGTCAAGGCGGTGGATCCGCGGGTGCGGGTGGTCGGGGTGGAGCCGGAGCTGGCCGGGGACGCGGCGGAGAGTTTCCGCCGCGGCGAGCGGGTCGCCTGGCCGGTCGAGCGGACCTACCGGACGGTCGCCGACGGGTTGCGGCTGCCGTCCCTCGGCGCCTCCGCCTGGCCGTACGTGCGGCGCTGGGTGGACGACATCGTCACCGTGACCGAGGCCCAGATCGTCGACTCGGTGGACCGGCTGCTCGACCTGGGCCTGGCCGCCGAGCCGTCCGGGGCGGTCGCCGCCGCGGCCTGGCGGGGTGGGACCGGGACCACGGTGGCGATCCTGTCCGGCGGGAACGTGTCGGCGGGGACGTACCGGCGGCTGCTGGCCGCCGCCCGCAGGTAGCGGCCCGGCGGCAGCGACCCCGCGGCTGCCCGGCTGCGCCCAGGGGGTGGGCGCGGGGGAGCGGCGACGTGCCCGACCTGGCGGCAGCCCGGCCGCGCCGGTCCGGCCGGCCCCGGCGTGGGGCATGTCTCTCCGTTGCCTGGCGGCGCGGGCCGACGCCCGGACGACGCCCGGCCGCGTTGTCGTCGTCGCCGGTACGACAGAGGTACCAACTCCTCCGCCTTCCGGACGCCGCCCTGGACGCCGTCCGCATCCACCGCCAATCGAGAGACGTGCCCTAGCCGCGGTCCAGGACCAGGACGGACACGCCGGCCGCGGCGTCCACGTCGTACCGGTCCGGGGCGGTCGCGGTGGTCACCACGGTGCCGCCGGCCAGCCCGGTCCGCCGCACCCCGTCCACGGTGACGCTGCCGGCCCCGGCGCCGACCCGGAGCCCGGCCGCGACCCCGGCCGGCAGGTGCACGGCCAGCTCGGTCGCGCCGCCGGTCATCCGGACCGGCACGGCGCCGTCCGGGGCCGGCAGCCGCAGCTCGATGCGGGCCGCCCCGCCGAGCAGGTCCACCCCGGACACCCGCGCACCCCGCAGGTCCAGCAGCTGGCTGGTCGCGCCGGCGGACATCCGCACCTGCCAGCGCACCCGCCGGTCCAGCAGCACGGTCACCGCGGCCGGCCCGCTCCCGCCGGTCTCGGCCAGCCGCACGGTGACGGTGCCCCCGGCGACGGTCAGCGACGGCGCCACCGACGAGCCGACCGGCGTGCTGGCCCGGACCCGGTCGGAGCCCAGGTCGGCGTCCCGCACGGTCATCGTCGCGGCCCCGCTGACCAGGTCGACCGTGCCGGTGTCCGCCCCGGTCCGCCCGGTCGCCACCTCGTGGTCGGGTCCGGTCACCGGCGCCCCGCCCAGCGGCGGGACGGGCCCTGTCGGCCCGCCGCCACCGTCGTCCCCGCTGCACGCGGGCAGCACCAGCAGCACCGCCAGCACCCCGACGACCGCACGGACCACGCCCACGGTCGGAAACTACCCTGTTGCTGCGTCCTTCCACCCTGTACCTACCGGCGGCTAGGGTTTCGTACCGGAAGGGGTGATTGGTGGACGCGCAGGTGCTGGACATCGAGGAGAAGGTGGCCCCGCTCGAGTTCTTCCCGTCCGTGCCGGCCAACTTCCGGGTCGCCGCGGCCGGGACGGTGCCGGCCGGGACCGTCCTCGGCGAGCACGTCGAGCTCTACTGCCTCGACGACGCCCGCCGCGAGGCCTGGTTCGTCGACACCGGCGCGCACACCGACCTGGCCGGGGTCCCGTTCTTCTACCTCGCGCAGTACCGGGCGGCCCGCCGGCTGCTCACGGTCCCGTACGACACCCTGCACGCGCTGGCCGAGGACCTGCCCGACCCGCGGGTGGTGTGGGTGCACTCCACCGGCCGGTGCGGCTCCACCGTGCTCAGCCGGGCGCTGAACTCGGTGCCCGGCGTGCGCAGCTTGTCCGAGCCGGACGTCTACAGCGACATCGCGATGTTCCGGCACTGGGGCGGGCCGGGCCGCGACGAGGAGTACGGCCGGCTGGTCCGCAGCTGCACCCGGCTGCTGGGCCGGCACGCCCCGACGCTGGCGGTCAAGCTCCGCGGCGGCGCCATCCACCTCGGCGACCTGCTGCAGAAGGTCCACCCGGGCGCCCACAACCTCTTCCTCTACCGGCACGCCGAGCGGTGGGCGGAGTCCATGCACGCCGGCTTCACCGCCGGCCTGCCCGGCAAGCGGGCGATGCCCACGTTCCTGCGCTACCTGGAGTCGCAGGCGCCGCTGCTGGGCCCGTGGGCGCGGTCCCACGGGCGCCGCCCGACGGTCGCCGAGTCGTACGCGCTGACCTGGCTGTCGATCATGGACCGGTACGTGACCCTGCGCGAGGCCGGCGTCCCGATGCTGGCCGTGCGGTACGAGGAGCTGGTCGCGGCGCCGGCGGAGACGGTGCTGCGCATCCTCGACTGGTGCGAGCTGCCCACCGACGGCGTGGACGCGGTGCTGGCGACCTTCGCGACCGACTCCCAGGAGGGCACCAACCTGTCCCGCTCGGCCCGGGCGGCCGCCCCGGTCGCCGGCCTCACCGCGGACGACCTCGCCCAGCTCCGCGCCGTCCTGGCCGAGCACCCGGTGATCTCGACCCCGGACTACGGGCAGTGACCTGACTCCATCCGGTCCAGCACCGCCCAGACGTCGGCCGCGGCCAGGTGCCGGGTGTCGACCTCGGCGCTGATCCGCACGGTCCCCGGCACGTCCTCGACGTGCACCATCAGCCGCTCGTTGAAGAAGTCCATCGCCTCCTCCCGGTCCGGCCGGCGCGCGGCGGCGGCCGGACCGCCGAACCGGGTGCGCCGGTCGTTCCAGAGCAGCCCCAGGTCGACGTGCTCGCCCCGCTCGACGTCCACCCGGTCCAGCAGCGCCTGCCAGTCGTCGGGGGAGTAGTACGCGTGCTTCGAGGCGGCCATCGTGGCCCGGGCCGCCCGCCGGGTCGCCTCGGCCCGGTCGGCCCCGGTCACGTCGAGCACGCAGAGCCCGTTCTGCGGCAGCGGCGCCACCACGTCGGCCAGCCCCGGCCGGAACCGGTTGCCCACGATCACCCGCGCGACCAGCGGGCCGCCGCCCAGCACGTCCCGCACCGCCAGCGCGAACGCCCCCAGCAGCGCGGCCCCCGGGTCGGCACCGCCGGTCGACCCGTGCAGCGCCGGGGAGTCGCGGACCAGCCGCCGGTACCGCGCCCCCGGCCGGTCCACCGGCGCCGGGAACCGCCGTGCCGGCACCGCCCGCAGTTGCGCCTCCCAGAACCGCAACGACGCCGCCGACTGCCGCCGCGCCGCCGGCCCGGCCTGCCGCGCGGCCAGCTCCAGCGGTTGCGGCGCCGCGTACGGCCCCCGGTCGGGATCGAGGAGCTCGCGGTTCATCACCTCGACCGACGCGGTGTCCGCGGCGAGGTGGCAGATCACCATGACCGCGTGCGTCACCGCGCCGCCGCGCGTCACCACCGCCAGCCGCACCGGCCACTCCCGCTCGTAGTCGAACGGCGTCGACTTCCACCCGGCCAGCAGCTCGTCCGCGGTCCGCCCCGGGTCGGCGCTGTCCACGACCCGCAGCTCGGCGGTCCCCGCCCCGGCGACCACCTGGACCGGCTCCGGACCGAGGCGCAGCCGGGTGCGCAGCGCGGCGTACCGGGACATCCAGAACGACAGCGTCCGCGCGTAGTCCTCCGGCGTACGCCCCGGCGGCGCGACCATCACCGCCCCCATCGCCAGCGAGGAACGGGTCTCCACCATCGCCCGCCAGCACTGCGCCTGTCCCCACGTCAGCGGCCCTTCCCCCGCTCCGGGCCCCGCGAACGGAACCAGCACGCCGCGCCTCCGATCCGGTCAAACCTGGCGACAGACTACTGAATCCGACACGACCACCGGTACGGTTCCTGCGACTCGCCGACCGTGACAGTTGCCCTTTCGGGCAGAATCCGCACGGATCCGTGATCAATCGTATACGGAGTGTATGCTTCAAGTGTGTTTCATCTCCGGCGGTGCAGCAGCGCCGGCTGATTCGTATCGGCCGGCGTCCGGGTGCGGGCCGGTGCCGCTCGCGTGCCGGGAGGGCGCCCATGAACAGGTTGCGTGTGGTCCTGCCGGTCGTGCTGGCGACGGTGGTTCCGCTGCTGTCCCCGGCAGGCATCGCCGAGGCCGCCGAACCCGCCCTGATCGGCGGCACCGTGCTCGGCGCCACCGTGAGCTCGCCCGCGACGGTCACCGTGCTCGCCTGGCCCGCGCAGAAGACGTTGGACATCCTCGCCGTGCACGGCACGTACCCGATCGCCAGGCTTGCCACGACCACGACGGGCGCCGGCGGGAAGTTCGCGGTGCCGGCGTCGGTCACGGACCGGCTCGCGGAGACCTACCGCGGCCCGGCCGGCCAGTTGAACCTCGAGATCTGGGCGTCGGCGCCAGCCGGGTCGACCGCCTGGACGACATCGGTCGTCCCTACCCCGGCGGGATGGACGTCGACCGACGCCTCGGTCGCCGACTCCGTCCAGGCGAGCACGACCTTGTCGTTGGCCCGGACAGCGGCCGAGCGGGCGTCCCAGGGTGCTGTCGGTGCCTTCCTCGGCACCGGGAAGGCTCCGGAACCGAATGCGGCGTACCCCTGTGTCCTCGAGGACCTCGGCCGCGCCGGCCCGACGCAGGCGGTCATCGCGAACGTGTGGGGCAACCCGCTGCATGCCTACGGCCGTGTCCACTACACGGCCGCGTCGAGCCACACCCTCGGGGTGGCCGTCTCCTGGACCGGCGCCGTCGGTGACTATCGGGCCGAGGGCTCGCAGACCGCCACGGCCGGGGTGGGGTTCGACACCAATTTCACCGTGATCAACCATCAGTTGTCGGCTGCCTGGTGGTACCAGAAATACCGTCACACCTGCGTCGGCGTGGCGCAGTACATCCTCCGTCCGCGCGAGTTCTACACCGGCCCGCGCAGCGTCGGGATCGGCACCAGGGCGTTCACCCACGCTTGCGTGACATATCAGCGGGGCTGGGACTTCTACCGCGAGTCCGGCGCCAACCACAGCTTTTCCACCGGGGTCAACGTAGGTGGTGTCGGCGTGGTGTCCCAGGTGGGATGGTCGAATGCGACGACCGTCTACTACAGATTCGGCCGCACCGGGAGGATGTGCGCGAGCCAACCGTCAGGCCTCTACCTGGCCGACTTCGTCGGATCGATGTGAGGCCACGCCGGTCGCCGGAGGGGGCGGGCGCCCGCGCGTGGACCGCCGCCCTGCTCCTCGCGCTGGCGACCGTGCCGGCCTGTGGGCCTCCGGCGGCCGGCAACCTGTACGCACCGGGCCACCTGGGCGTCGCCGGCCCGAGTCAGGTCGGCCGCCCGGTGGGCATCGGCGGTCCGTGGCTCTGCTCGAACGGGACCGGCCCGGTGCGGTTGATCTCGATCGAGCCGGTGACCCGCGTGGGCGATCTGGACCTCCGGGTCGCCGTGCACCGGATCGCCACGGCGCGACCCACCGATCTGGTCGGCGGCGGGGACGAGCCGCTCCCGGCGTCGTACGGGCCGGTCAGCGGCGCGGAGGTGCCGGCCTGCTCATCGGATCACCGGTTGGTCGTGGGCCTTTAGGCGACGCGGCGGAGCGCCCCCAGCGCGGCCGTCGCCGGACTCCGGATCAGGTACGCGGAGGGCGGGACGGGACACCGCCTGGACGCCGACATGAACTTCGGGCTGTGCGGTGCGGGCGGGGCGTCGAACTGGCCCGGCAGGTTGGGCACGCTGACCTGCTGACGGCGCGCCCCGCCGCCTACTCGGCCTGCCGACACCACGCTCAGGGCGGCCGCGGCCCGGCCTCGGGCCGGGTCCCGCGGTGCGGCGGACGAGGGTCGCGCACCTGCCCGGCCGGTCGAGCCGCCCGGGCCATCTCCTCTGTCGGGTTCGGGACCTCGGTCACCACGATCGGACATCGGCGGCAGGCGGCGACCCCCTCCTCGCGCCACCACCGACATCGGGACCGCAACCCGCACCGGGGCAGCTCCTGGGCCGCGGGCTCGATACCTGCCACGAGCTGCCGGACCAGGGCGCACCGAGTTCCCTCGAAGTGCTGGCAGGCCGAACGCACGCACGGCGCCCCCATCCGGAAGACCTCCGTCGGGTGCACCGGCGCGGCCAGCGCCAGCAGGTCAGGGGTGACGGGTAGTGGCTCGTCGAGGTAGGTGACCCGTGGCTCGCCCGGCGAGCCACCGACGACGCCGATGACCACGCCGTTCGTCACGTCCGGCTGCGCGCTCGGACAGAACAGCCCGTCCTCGCCGGCCGGCGTCGTCCCGTTCATCGGGCGCTCACGTCCCGCCGTACCCCGGCCGCCGCTAACCCGACTCCCCGGCGAATCCCTCCCTGATGTTCTCGGCCTTGCCCAATTCGGGCCAGGCGATGATCCCGACGATTATCGGTCCCGGGAAGAGTTCCGGCCGTAACTGGCGCGCCTCGAGCGCTCGCAGCACACCGGTGAACGCTGCCTCGGTGAGTTGCTCGATTCCTACACTGGGGCGCTCTGGCTCGGACATCCGGATCCCCCTCCGGGACGGCCCACCGTCAGGCACCGATGCCTGATATCACGAGTGTGCCGGAAGATCGCCACCCGGAACAGTGCTTCTTCAGCCCATTGTCGGGTGGCGGAACGGCTTTCGCCCCGTGTCCGGATATTGCGTTTCCTGCCTCGGGGACGTGTGCGCCCGCATTCATTCCGCTACGTGCTGGTCAAATCCGACGGGCCGGCTGGGGTCGTCGCGAGCCGGTGGTACAGGTCCCGTGCCGTCCGGCCGCTGTCCGTGATCAACCGGGGTAGGTGCTCGGCGAGCTCCTCGGGCTGCCGGCCCGCGATGTGTTGGTTCCAGCGGTCCATGAGCTGCTGCAGCTGCTCCGGGACCTCGTGGCTGCTGAGCAAGGTGACCCACAGG
>CADCTP010000297.1 GCA_902805565.1 uncultured Mycobacteriales bacterium | reverse complement strand
CCCCGGCGCGCCCGCGCCCTGAGCGGCCCGCCCCCGGGACCGCCGGCCCCACATCCGGAGAGCCGGCGCCCTGGGGCTCGCCCGGAGCACCGCCCGGGCGGCCGGAAGGCGGCCCGGTCCGGGACGGGGTCGGGCGGCCGGGAGGTGGTGGCCCGGGCCGGGCGGGGCGTGGTTGGGTCGGGGGATGCGGGTGGAGGCGAGCGGGATGACGTTCGACGTCCGGGTCGGCGGGCCGGCGGACGGGGTGCCGGTGCTGCTGCTGCACGGGTTCCCGGAGCACGCCGGCATGTGGGACGGGGTGGTCGACCTGCTGCCCGAGCACCGCACGATCGCGCCGGACCAGCGCGGCTACTCCCCCGGCGCCCGGCCGGCCGGCGTCGAGGCGTACCGGGTGACCGAGCTGGTCGCCGACGCCGTCGGCATCCTGGACGCGCTCGGGGTCGGCGCCGCGCACGTCGTCGGGCACGACTGGGGCGCGGTGGTCGGCTGGCAGCTGGCCGGCCGGCACCCGGAGCGGGTCCGCAGCCTGACCGCCGTCAGCGTCCCGCACCCGGCCGCGCACGCCGCGGCGATGCGGACGGACCCGGAGCAGCGGGAGATGTCCCGCTACATCGCGGTGTTCCGGGAGCCGGGCGCGGAGGAGCGGCTGCTGGCCGACGACGCCCGCCGGCTGCGCCGGATGTTCGGGCCGCTGCCCCGGGCCGAGGAGTTCGTCCGGCCGCTCACCGAGCCGGGGGCGCTGACCGCCGCGCTGAACTGGTACCGCGCGATGGCCTCCCGGGACCAGGTCGGCCCGGTCGCCGTCCCGACCACGTACGTCTGGGGCACCGAGGACGTCGCGGTCTCCCGGCGGGCGGCCGAGTCCTGCGCCGACCACGTGACCGGCGACTTCACGTTCGTGGAGCTGCCGGGGGTGGACCACTGGGTGCCCGAGCGGGAGCCGGCCGCCGTGGCCGCCGCCGCGCTGACCCGGATGGCCGGTGCTCCGGGCGGCCCGTAGGTTGTCCGGGTGCGGTTGGCGAGCTTCAACATCCTGCACGGGCGGTCCCTGTCCGACGGCGAGGTCGACGTCGGGCGGCTGCGCGAGGCCGTGCGGACCCTGGACGCCGACGTGCTGGGCCTGCAGGAGGTGGACCGGGACCAGCCCCGCTCCAAGCTGGCCGACCTCACCGCGGAGGCCGCCGAGGCGATGGGCGGGGAGGGCAAGTTCGCCCCGGCGATCGTCGGCACGCCCGGCGAGACGTGGCGGGCGGCCCGGGAGCGGGACACCGACGCCCCGGGCCGGGCGTACGGGATCGGGCTGGTCAGCCGGCTGCCGGTGGTCCGCTGGCACATCGTCCGGCTGCCGTCGGCCCCGGTCCGCGCCCCGGTGGTCATCCCCGGGCCGACCCGCCGGGTGCTGTGGCTGCGGGACGAGCCGCGGGTGCTGGTGGCGGCGGTGGTGGAGACCGCGACCGGCCTGATGACGGTGGCGAACACCCACCTGTCCTTCGTCCCGGGCTGGAACGGCGCCCAGCTGCGCCGGGCCGCCCGCGCCGTCCGGGGCATGCCGGGACCGCGGGTGCTGATGGGCGACCTGAACCTGCCCGGCTCGCTGCCGCGCTGGCTGACCGGCTGGACGCCGCTGGTGCAGGAGTGCACGTTCCCGGCGCCGGACCCGCGGGTCCAGCTCGACCACATCCTGCTGCACGGCGGCTCGCTGCCGGCGGTCGTCGCGACCGGCGCCCGGGAGATGCCGCTGTCCGACCACCGCGCCCTGATCGTCGACCTCGGCACCCCCCGCGACGACGGGATGACCGACCGGGTCTGACCCCGGCCGGCGCCCGCCTCAGCCGGGGGCGGTGCCGAGGCCGGTGAGCAGCAGCCGGACCGCGTCCCGGATCAGGTCCGGGTCGACCGGGCCCGGCGCGGCCGGCGGCCCGACCGCCAGCCCGAACAGGACGGCCAGCAGGATCATGGTCGCCCGCTGCGGGTCGGCGTCGGCGCGGACCCGGCCCAGCCGCTGCTCGGCCGCGAGGTACTCCGCGATCCGGACCGGCGGCCCCGGCCCCGGCCCGCCCGGGTACGGCGGCCGCCGGCGCTGCGCCGCCAGCTCCGGGTCCGCCAGCATGGCCAGCTCCAGCGGCAGCACCGCCTCCCGCAGCGTGGCCAACTCCCGCAGGCAGCCGACCAGGTTGTCCTCGACGGTGCCCTGCCCGGCGCGGGCCGGGAGCCGCTCGACCGCCTCCACCACCGGCCCGTGCTGCTCCAGCAGCGCGGCCAGGAACAGCGACGCCTTGTCGGGGAAGTGCCGGTACATCGTGCCCTCGGCGACCCCGGCGGCCCGGGCGATGGCGCGGGTCGTGGTCTGCGCGTACCCCACCTCGCGGACCAGGCGGGTGGTGGCCCGGATCAGCTCGGCCCGGGTCCGGTCGGCACGTCCGCTCACCGGCACCTCCTCGCCCGGCACCCTGCCAGCCCGCCCGGCCGGCCGCACCGCCGGGGGGCGGGTGCGGCCGGCCGGGGTCAGTCCGTGATGTCCCGGCGCCGGACGACCAGCGCCGCGACGGCCACCCCCAGCGCGGTGTACGCGGCGCCCAGCCCGAGCGCGCCGAGGTAGGACAGCGACGCCGACCCGCCCTGCGCCAGCGCGGCCAGCGTGGTGCCCGGCAGCCAGTCCGCGGCCGAGCCGACCGCGGCCTCGATGACCGACTCGACCACCAGGACGTACCCGACGCCGACGGAGATCGCGACCGCGGCGGACCGGCTGAGGGTGGCGAGCACGACGCCGACCACGCCCCAGACCAGCAGCGCGCAGAGCAGGTTGACCCAGGCGCTCAGCACGGTCGGCAGCACGTCGTCCGACCAGGCCGCGGTGTCTATGCCGGCCGACCGGGCCGCCGCCGGGGCCGCGGCGAGGCAGGCGACCAGCGCGACCAGGCTGGTGCCGGCCGTCCACAGGGCCAGCGCGCCGAGCTTGCCGGCCAGCAGCCGGCCCCGCCGGGGCTGGGCGGAGGCGAGCAGCCGGATCAGGCCGGTGCTGTAGTCGGTCGCGGTGAGGATCGCCCAGAACGCCAGGGTCACCACACCGAGCAGGTTGCTCGCGGCCGCCAGCCCGGCGACCGGTCCGCCCGGCCCGGCCAGCTCGGCGGCGGAGGGGAAGCTGACCCCGGGGCCGTCCCCGGGCGGCGCCGTGCCGTCCCCGACCGCCTGGAACATCACCAGGTTGACCAGCACGGCGAACACCGCGGTCAGGCCGGCCCAGCCGAGCAGCACCCCGCGGCGCCGGGTCCGGGTCAGCTCGCTGCGCACCTCGGCCAGCATCACGCCACCTCCCGTACGGTCGCCGCGCGGGCGACGGACAGCTCGGCGTCGTCCGGGCCGGTCATCGCGAGGAAGACCTCCTCCAGGCTGTCCTGCGCGACGGTCAGTCCGCGCAGGGTGATCCCGGCCACCGCGGCGGCCCGGTTGACCCGGGCCGCGTCGCCGTCGCCGGCCCGCACCCGCAGCCCGCCGTCCGCCGCGGCCACCTCCCAGCCGGCGCCGGCCAGCACCTCCCCCAGCCGGCCGGTGTCGGCCGGGTGCTCCGGCCGTACGTCCACGTGCTGGCGGGTGCGGCCGAGCAGCTCGGCCATCGGCCCGGCGTGCACCAGCTCGCCGAACCGGACCACCACCACGTGGTCGCAGTCGGCCTCGATCTCGGCGAGCAGGTGCGAGGACACCAGCACGGTCCGGCCGGACCCGCCCAGCCGCCGCAGCAGCGCCCGGATCTCCACGATGCCGGCCGGGTCGAGCCCGTTGGTCGGCTCGTCCAGGACCAGCAGCTCCGGGTCCGGGAGCAGCGCGGCGGCGATGCCCAGCCGCTGCTTCATGCCGAGGGAGAACCGGCCCACCGGCTCCCGCTCCCGGCCGGTGAGCCCGACGATCGCCAGCACCTCCTCGACCCGGGTCGCCGGCAGCCGGCGCAGCCGGGCCAGCGACAGCAGGTTGGCCCGGGCCGACAGCCCGGGCACGAAGGCCGGGGCCTCCACCAGCGCACCGACCCGGCCCAGGTAGCGGCGCGGGCCGGTGATCGGCTCGCCGAGCACCCAGGCCTCGCCCGAGGTCGGCGCGACCAGCCCGAGCAGCATCCGGATCAGCGTGGACTTGCCCGAGCCGTTGGGCCCGAGCAGGCCGATCACGGCGCCGGTGGGCAGCTCGAGGTCGAGCCCCCGCACCGCGGTGACCGGGCCGAACCGCCGGGTCAGGCCCCGGGTCCGCACTGCCGCCATGGCGACCTCCCTATGTGAGTGAGCACTCGCTCACATTAGCGCCGACACCGGTCCCCGACCCGGGATTCCCAGGTGTTTCTCAGCGGGGACGGGCTAGGGGACGGCGGACGGGATCCGTTCCACCAGGGCGTGCAGGCCGGCCGCGTCCAGCAGGTCGACCGGCGCCACCGTACGGTCGGCGCGGACGTAGTGGAACGCGGCCCGGACCAGCCCGACCGGGGTGCCGGACAGCTCCGCCCAGGCCAGCCGGTACGCGGCCAGCTGCACCGAGGCGGCCGAGGGGTCCCGCGGCGGGTCGCCGGTCTTCCAGTCGACGACGGTCCAGCCGCCGTCCGGGTCGGCGAAGACCGCGTCGATCCGGCCCCGCACCACCACCCCGCCCAGCACCGTCTCGAAGGCGACCTCCACCTCCTCGGGCGCCCGCTCGGCCCACGCGCTGGCCAGGAACCGCTCCTGCAGCAGCGCCAGGTCGCCGTCCGGGGCGGCGCCCTCGTCCGCCGCGCCGGGCAGCTCGTCCAGGTCGAGCAGCCGCTCGCCGCCGTACCGCTCCTCCAGCCAGGCGTGGAACGCGGTGCCCCGGCGGGCCAGCGGCGCCGGCCGGGTCGGCACCGGCCGGCGCACCCGGCGGGCCAGCGCCAGCGGGTCCCGGGCCAGCGCGACCAGGTCGGTCACCGCGAGGTGGC
>CADCTP010000296.1 GCA_902805565.1 uncultured Mycobacteriales bacterium | reverse complement strand
GCACCGGGACCACCCTGCTGGCGGCCCGGCCCGGCGTCCCGCCCGGCCCCCGGTACGGCCCGGGCTCGGCGGCGGCCCACCGCGCCTCCGGTGCCGTCGAGCTGCCCGGGGCCTGGCCGTCGCTGCGGCACGACGTGGACACCGCCGACGACCTGGCCGCCGCGGCCGGGCTCGGCCTGGGCCCGGCCACCGCCGCCTGGACCGCCCGGCACGCCCCGGTCTGAGCCGGGGCGCGTACCGTTCCGCGGCGTGCAGGCGACCGTCGCGACCTTCGACCCGGCGACCGGGGCGGGCAGCGTGCTGACCGACCGGCTCGACCGGCTGGAGTTCGACGGCGCCGCCTTCGCCGCCGGCGGCCTGCGGCTGCTCCGCCCGGGCCAGCGGGTGCGGCTGGACACCGCCGGGGACCGGATCGTCCGGATCACCGTCGCGACGCTGCCGGCCGGCACTCCCCCTCGTTCACCCGGCTGAGCAATCATGGCGGCATGACCGCCGACGACGACGCCCGCACCGAGGCCGAACTCCAGCCGGACGACGCGGGCGGCGCACTGGCGGCCGACCTGGAGGGCGCGGCCGTGCCGGCGGCGCCGGACCTGCCCTACGACCGCTACTCCAGCCGGGAGCTGTCCTGGCTGGAGTTCAACGCCCGGGTGCTGGCCCAGGCCGAGGACCGCCGGATCCCGCTGCTGGAGCGGGCCAAGTTCCTGGCCATCTTCGCCAGCAACCTGGACGAGTTCTACATGGTCCGGGTGGCCGGGCTGAAACGCCGGCTGGACATGGGCCTGACCGTCCGCTCCTCCTCCGGGCTGACCCCGCGGGAGACGCTGACCCGGGTCGCCGAGCGCACCCAGGAGCTGGTCGCCCGGCACTCCCGGCTGTGGCGGGACGACATCGAGCCGGCGCTGGCCGCGGCCGGGATCCGGGTGCTGCACTGGTCCGAGCTCGACGACGCCGAGCGCGGCCGGCTCGCCGAGTACTTCCGGGCCCAGGTGTTCCCGGTGCTCACCCCGCTCGCGGTCGACCCGTCGCACCCGTTCCCGTACATCAGCGGGCTGTCGCTCAACCTGGCCGTGCTGGTCCGGGAGACCGGCGGGGGCGTCGAGCGGTTCGCCCGGGTGAAGGTGCCCAACAACGTGCCGCGGTTCGTCGACGTGAAGGACGCCCGGGCCGACTCGGCGTACCTGCCGATGGAGGAGCTCATCGCGGCCCACCTCGACCTGCTCTTCCCGGGGCTGGAGGTGGTCGAGCACCACCTGTTCCGGGTGACCCGCAACACCGACATCGAGGTCGAGGAGGACCGGGACGAGGACCTGCTGCAGGCGCTGGAGCGGACGCTGACCAAGCGCCGGTTCGGCCCGGCGGTGCGGCTGGAGGTCACCGACACGATCACGTCGCGGGTGCTGGAGCTGCTGATCGAGGAGATCGACGTCCCGGCCGAGGACGTGCTGATGATCCCGGCGCTGCTCGACCTCGGCTCGCTCTGGCAGCTGTGCGACAACGACCGGCCGGACCTGAAGGACCCGCCGTTCGTGCCCTCGACGCCGCCCCGGTTCGCCGAGCACGAGACCGCCAAGAGCGTGTTCGCCACGCTGCGGGAGGGCGACGTCCTGGTCCACCACCCGTACGAGTCCTTCGCCACCAGCGTGCAGCGCTTCATCGAGCAGGCCGCCGCCGACCCGCACGTGCTGGCGATCAAGCAGACCCTCTACCGCACGTCCGGCGACTCGCCGATCGTCGAGGCGCTCATCGACGCGGCCGAGGCCGGCAAGCAGGTCGTCGTGCTGGTCGAGATCAAGGCCCGGTTCGACGAGCAGGCCAACATCCGCTGGGCCAAGCAGCTGGAGCGGGCCGGCTGCCACGTCGTCTACGGCGTGGTCGGGCTCAAGACGCACTGCAAGACCTCGCTGGTGGTCCGGCAGGAGGGCGGCTCGATCCGGCGCTACTGCCACATCGGCACCGGCAACTACAACCCCAAGACCGCCCGGATGTACGAGGACCTGGGCCTGTTCACCGCCGACCCGCACGTGGGCGCCGACCTCACCGACCTGTTCAACGTGCTCACCGGCTACTCGCGGCAGACGGAGTACCGCAGCCTGCTGGTGGCGCCGCACGGCATCCGGGCCGGCCTGGTGGAGCGGATCGAGCGGGAGATCGCGCACGCCCGGGCCGGCCGGGCCGCCCGCATCGTCATCAAGACCAACCACCTCGTGGACGAGGAGACGATCGACGCGCTCTACCGCGCCTCGGCGGCCGGGGTGCCGGTGGACCTGCTGGTGCGGACGTTCTGCACGATCCGGGCCGGGGTGCCGGGCCTGTCGGACAACATCCGGGTCCGCTCGATCCTCGGCCGCTTCCTGGAGCACAGCCGGATCGTCTACGTGGAGAACGACGGCGAGCCGGAATACCTGTTCGGCTCGGCCGACCTCATGCACCGCAACCTCGACCGCCGGGTGGAGGTCATGGTGCGGGTGACCGACCCGGCCGCCCGCGCGCACCTGCGCGACATGCTGGACCTCGCGTTCGCCGACGACGTGGTGGCCTGGGAGCTGCGGCCGGACGGCGACTGGCGCCGAAATCCCGGGCAACCCGGCCGCCCGCTGCGGGACTACCAGGACGTGCTGATGCGCCGGCACGCCAGGCGCAGCGAGTGAGCGGCGTGCGGATCCTCGCCGCCGGCGGGCTGCTGTGGCGGCCCGGTCCCGCGGGCGAGGCCGAGGTCTGCCTGGTGCACCGGCCGAAGTACGACGACTGGTCGCTGCCCAAGGGCAAGCTGGAGGACGGCGAGCACCCGCTGGCCGCCGCGGTGCGCGAGGTCCGCGAGGAGACCGGCGTACGGGCGGTGGTCGGCCGCCGGCTGCCGACCCAGGAGTACACGCTGGGCGAGGACCGCAAGGTCGTGGAGTACTGGTCGATGACCCCGGCCGGCGGGGACTTCGACGCCAGCGCGGAGGTGGACTCGCTGCTGTGGCTGCCGGTCCCGGCCGCGGCCGGGCGGCTGTCGTACCCGCGGGACCGGGACTTCGTGCGGGCGTTCGCGGCGCTGCCGGCGGTGACCGCGACGGTCCTGCTGGTCCGGCACGCCAAGGCCGGCAGCCGGGCGAAGTGGCACGGCGAGGACCTGCTGCGGCCGCTGGACGGCACCGGCCACCGGCAGGCCGACGGGCTGCGCCGGACGCTGCGCTGGTTCGGCCCGACCGCGGTGCACACGGCCGAGCCGCTGCGCTGCGTGGACACGGTCGCCCCGCTGGCGGCGGACCTGGGGCTACCGGTGGAGCCGGAGCCGGCCCTGTCGGAGGAGACGTACGAGAAGGACCCCGAGGGCGGGGTGTACCGGGTGCGGGCCGCGGCGGCGGCCGGCGGCGTCACGGTGCTGTGCAGCCAGGGCGGCGTGATCCCGGACCTGCTGGGCCGGCTGGCGGCCGAGGACGGGGTGCGGCCGGGCCGGCGGTCCGGCTCGAAGATCCCGGCCCGCAAGTCCGGCGTCTGGGCGCTGAGCTTCACCGGGGAGACCCTCGTGGCGGCGGACTACTACCCCGACCTCGCCACGGCCGGCTGAGCCGGGGCGCCGCTCCCCCGGGACCCGGCGGCGGCCGGGGCCCGGGAGGAGCGCGCCGGGGCCGCGGACCCGGGGGTCAGGAGACCGTGGTCAGGAGGTCGCCTTGGCGGCCGTCTTGCGCGGGCCGGACTTGCGGGGCGCGGCCGACGAGGTCGCCTTGGCCGGCGCCGCGGCGGACTTCGCGGCCGCATTCTTCGCCGGCGCCTTGGCCGTCTTCGCCGCGGCCGTCGCCTTCGCGGTGGCGGACTTGGCCGGCGTCGCCTTGGCCGTCGCGTTCTTGGCGGCGGTCTTGGCCGCCTTCGTCGGGGCGTCCTTGGCCGCCACCTTGGCCGGGGCGTCCTTGGCCGCGGTCGCCTTGGCGGCCGCCTTCGTCGCCTTGGCCGGGGCCGCCTTCGCCGCGGTCCTGGCGGCCGGGGCAGCGGCGGCCTTCGCCGCCGTGGTCTTCGCGGCGGTGGCCTTCGCGGTGGTGGCCGTGGCCGCCTTGGCCGGGGCCGCCTTCGCCGCCGGAGCCTTGGCCGGCGCCACCTTCGGCAGCTTCTTCGAGCCGTTGACGACGTTCTTGAACTCCTGGCCGGCGCGGAACGCCGGGACGGAGGTCTTCTTGACCTTCACCTTCTCGCCGGTGGCGGGATTGCGCGCCGTACGGGCCGCGCGGTCGCGCTTCTCGAAGACGCCGAAGCCGGTGAGCGCGACCTTCTCGCCCTTCTGCACGGTGCGGTACACCGTGTCCAGGAGGGCGTCGACGGTCGCGGCGGTGCGTTTCTTGTCCTCGCCGAGGCGCGCGGACAGCGCCTCGACCAGCTGGGCCTTGTTCACTTCTGGGTCCTCCCCGGGACGGGCGTCGGCCGACGTGACCGATCTGCGGCGAACGGTAAGCGTCGTTCCGGCGCAAGACAATCACCGGTTCGGCCGCGGAACGCCTGTGTCGCAACCGATTCCCGTTCCGGAGAACACCAAAACCCCTACGGCTAAGGCAATTCCTTGCCCGGCCCGCGGAAACGAGCAGGTCGAGACGGAAGAAACCGGGATCGACGGACCCGCCGGCGCGTCGCGGCCCGGCCGCCGCCCGGCGCCGGGCCCCCGGCGGCGGTCACGGTGCCGGTCACGGCGGCAGTCACCGTGGCGGTCACCGGGCCGGCAGCGTGGTCGGCAGGAATGCCGGCCGGGCCGCCTCGTACGTGTCGATCGAGGAGGTGTCCCGCAGCGTGAGGCCGACGTCGTCGAGCCCCTCCAGCAGCCGCCAGCGGGAGTAGTCGTCCAGCTCGAACGGCACCGCCTCGCCGTCGAACCTGACCTCCCGGCGCTCCAGGTCGACGGTGACCTCCGCCGCCGGGTCCGCCTCGGCGCGCGCCCACAGCCGCTCCACCACGGCCTCCTCGAGCATCACGGTGAGCAGCCCGGCCTTGAGCGAGTTGCCGCGGAAGATGTCGGCGAACCGGGGGGAGATCACCGCCCGGAAGCCGAAGTCCTGCAGCGCCCAGACCGCGTGCTCGCGGGACGAGCCGGTGCCGAAGTCGGGCCCGGCGACGAGGACCGAGGCGCCCGCGTACTCGGGCCGGTTGAGCACGAAGCCGGGGTCGGACTGCCGCCACGCGGAGAACAGGCCGGCGCCGAACCCGGTCCGGGTGACCTGCTTGAGCCACACCGCGGGGATGATCTGGTCGGTGTCCACGTCGCTGCGGCGCAGCGGGACCGCGCGGCCCGTGTGGACGGTGAACTTCTCCATGACAGCGGCCCTCTCTACAGGTCTGCCGGGGCGGTCAGCCGGCCGGTCACCGCGGTCGCGGCGGCCACCGGCGGCGACACCAGGTGGGTCCGGCCGCCCTTGCCCTGCCGGCCCTCGAAGTTGCGGTTGCTGGTGCTGGCCGAGCGCTCCCCGGGGGCGAGCTGGTCCGGGTTCATGCCCAGGCACATCGAGCAGCCGGCCGAGCGCCACTCCGCCCCGGCGGCCAGGAAGACCTCGTGCAGGCCCTCCAGCTCGGCCTGCTCCTTGACCCGCATCGAGCCCGGCACGACCAGCATCCGGACGCCGCCGGCGACCTGCCGGCCCTGCAGGACGGCGGCCGCGGCGCGCAGGTCCTCGATCCGCCCGTTGGTGCAGGAGCCGAGGAACACGGTGTCCACCGCGACGTCCCGCATCGGCGTGCCCGCGGCCAGCCCCATGTAGGCCAGGGCGGACTCGGCCGCGGCCCGCTGGTTGGCGTCGGCGATCGCGGCCGGGTCCGGCACCCGGCCGGACAGCGGCACGCCCTGCCCGGGGTTGGTCCCCCAGGTCACGAACGGCGCCAGCGTGGCCGCGTCCAGCACCACCTCGCGGTCGAAGGTCGCGTCCGGCTCGGTCCGCAGCGTCCGCCAGTGCGCCAGCGCGGCGTCCCAGTCGGCGCCCTCCGGCGCGTGCGGCCGGCCCTTGAGGTAGGCGAACGTGGTCTCGTCCGGGGCGATCATGCCGGCCCGGGCGCCGGCCTCGATCGACATGTTGCAGATCGTCATCCGGGACTCCATCGACAGCGCCTCGATCGCCGCCCCGCGGTACTCCACCGTGTGGCCCTGGCCGCCGCCGGTGCCGATCCGGGCGATCAGCGCCAGCACGACGTCCTTGGCGGTGACCCCCTCCGGCAGGTCGCCGTCGACGGTGACCGCCATGGTCCGGAGTGGACGCAGCGGCAGCGTCTGGGTGGCCAGGACGTGCTCGACCTCGCTGGTGCCGATGCCGAACGCCAGCGCGCCGAACGCGCCGTGCGTGCTGGTGTGCGAGTCCCCGCAGACGATGGTCATGCCGGGCTGGGTCAGCCCCAGCTGCGGGCCGATCACGTGCACGATGCCCTGCTCGCGGTCGCCCATCGCGTGCAGCCGCACGCCGAACTCGGCGCAGTTGCGGCGCAGCGTCTCCACCTGGGTCGCGGAGACCTTGTCCGCGATCGGCAGCTCGATGCCGACGGTCGGCACGTTGTGGTCCTCGGTGGCGATGGTGAGGTCGGGCCGGCGCACCGGCCGGCCGGCCAGCCGCAACCCGTCGAACGCCTGCGGGCTGGTCACCTCGTGCACCAGGTGCAGGTCGATGTAGAGCAGGTCCGGCTCGCCGTCCGCGCGCCGGACCACGTGCGACTCCCACAGCTTCTCGGCCAGTGTGCCGGCCATGCTCGCTCGCCTCATCTCACATCTTGGGACTAGCATCTTGGTTCATGGGACAGCTTAGCGGAGTCGGCGTGCTGGACAAATCCGTCGCGGTGCTGGACGCCGCCGCGCACGCCCCGGTCGGGCTCGGCGAGCTGGTCGAGGCGACCGGCCTGCCCCGGGCGACCGCGCACCGGCTCGCCGTCGCCCTGGAGGCGCACCGGCTGCTGGTCCGCGACCCGGCCGGCCGCTGGGTGCCCGGGCCCCGGCTCGGCGAGCTGGCCCGCAGCGCCCCGGACCCGCTGCTGGCCGCGGCCGGGCCGGTGCTGGCCCGCCTCCGCGACCGCAGCGGGGAGAGCGCGCAGCTCTACCGGCGGGACGGCGACGAGCGGGTGTGCGTCGCCGCGGCCGAGCGCGCCACCGGGCTGCGCACCGGGGTCGCCCCGGGCGCCCGGCTGCCGATGACCGCCGGCTCCGGGGCCCAGGTGCTCGCGGCGTGGTCGGAGGACGAGCTGCCGCCGGGGGCCCGGTTCGGGCCGCGGACGCTGACCGAGGTCCGCCGCCGCGGCTGGGCGTACAGCGTGGCGCAGCGGGAGGCCGGGGTCGCCTCGGTGTCGGCGCCGGTCCGCGACCACGGCGGCGAGGTCGTCGCGGCCATCTCGGTGTCCGGCCCGGTGGAGCGGCTCAGCCGCCGCCCGGGGCCCCGGTTCGCGCCGCTGGTGACGGCCGCCGCGGCCGCGCTGGGCAGTCGGTTGTAAGGGTCGGAAGCCGGACGCTCCTTGCCGCACCGTACCGCGTGACCTGCGTCGTTGGACCGGACGCGACAGTTCGAACACCGTGGGTGATTCACCCGTTCGGCATCCGGTTCGGCCCGGTCCGACGTTCTAGGGTTCGCGGGTCCACTTCGGCCCGCCCGGTCCCCCCGGCGGGCGCGGTCCCGCCTGCGGGACCCGTCGGACACCGGCCCCTGGCCCGGCCGGTCGCCCCGCCCCCGCAGGGCAGTGTCGCCGCTGCCCGGACCGACCTGGGAGATCCATGTCCGTCGCCCGGCGCTTCGCTGCCGCGCTGTCCGTCGTCGGACTGGGCGTGCTCGCCTACGCCGTGCCCGCCTCCGCGACCGGCGACGAGAACGCGCCGCTCGCGGCCGGGGCCTGCGTCGACGGGACGAAGCCGGGCGCGGTCGAGGGCCGGATCGAGCCGGGCACCGGCATCGCGTACGCGCAGGGCAGGGGTGGTGCCGCGCTGTGCCCCGGCACCTCTGTCGACGTGGTGCTCACCGCGTACCAGGTGCCGGCGGGCTGGGACGGCTCACCGTTCCCGGGCGGCGACGGCGAGGGACGGGCCTGGCCGCAGTTCTCCACCGCGCACTCGACGGCCACGCTGACCGGCGGCGGCCGGCTGGAGCTGGCCGTGCCGGTGCCGGGCTGCGGCAACGTGCAGGTCGGCCTGTACACCGGGGAGCCGGTGGACGCGGTCGACCGGGCCGGCTGGGCCGACGGCGCCCTGCTGGCCGGCTGGATGTGGAGCGTCGGCGGCCCCAACGGCTCGCCGCCGAAGTGCGGTGCCGGCCCGGGTCCGCTCCCGGTCCCCGAGCCGCCGGAGCCGGGCGTGACCCCGGGGTCCCCGTCCCCGACCCCGACGACCGGTTCGCCGACCCCGACGCCCACGGCGGAGTCCCCGACCCCGACTCCGACCTCCGGCACCGGGTCCCCGACCCCGCCGCCGGCCACCACGGTGCCGGCCACCCCGACCCCGACCCCGACCTCGGCCGGGACCACGCCGGCCGCCCCGCCGGCCATGACGCCGGCCGGGCCGGCCGCCACCCCGACCCAGGCGATCTCCTCGCCGGTCCCGGTACCGCCGACCGTGCCGGAGCTGGCCAGGACCGGCTCGGACGCCACCGTCCCGCTGATCGGCCTGGGCCTCGGGCTGCTGGTCGCCGGCATCGCGCTCAGCCTGCTGGGGCGGCGACGCGGCGGCGCATGACCTGCTGACCGGCTCCGGCCGGTGCAGTGGTGGTGAGGGGAAGCACGAAGGGCCGGCTCGCACCGGCCCTTCGTGCTGTCCGGGTCAGCCGCCGGCGCCGGTCTCCGCGACCAGCTGGTCGACCGCGTCGGCCAGGGTCGGGGCCGCGCGCTGCCGGTCCGCCGAGGTGCCCCGGGCGACGATCGAGTCGACCCCGGCGGTCACCGTGTCGGTGTCCCCCAGCTCGTCCAGCACCGGCCGTACGTGCTCCAGGAACGCGGCGACGACCTCCCGGGCCGGCCGGGCGCGGGCGTCGCGCGGGTCGACGAGCACGTCGGCCAGCCCGGACCGGGCGGCCCGCCACGTCGCCGCGCGCACCAGCTCCGGCCGGGGCGGCGCCGCGGCGGGCGCCGTCCCGGTCAGCTGCCGGGTCGCGGTGACCACCAGGGCGCGGGACAGCCCGGCCAGGGTGACCGCGTCGTCGAGCAGCGGCACCGCGTCGCACACCCGCACCTCCAGGGTGGGGTAGCGGGCCGAGGGCCGGACGTCGAAGTAGACCATCCCGGGGTCGCTCACCGTGCCGGAGCCGACCAGGTCGGCGACCAGCCGGTCGTACTCGGCGGCGGAGGAGAAGGCCAGCGGCGGCCCGGCGGACGGCCAGCGCGACCACAGCACCGACCGGTACGACGCGTACCCGGTGTCCGAGCCGTCGAAGAACGGCGAGGCGGCGGACAGCGCCAGCAGCACCGGCAGCCAGGTCCCCACCACCGGCAGCGCCGCCACCGCCAGCTCCCGGTCGGCCACCCCGACCTGGGTCTGCATCGCGCAGACCAGCTGCTCCCGGCCGACCTCGGCGTACTCGGTGACCAGCCACTCGTACCGGCGCTGCGGGTACGGCTGGCCGGCCAGGTCCAGCGGGGCCGGCAGCGAGCCCGCCCCGGCCACCACCAGGCCGGCGGCGGCCGCCGCGGCCGCCGCCGCCCGCCGCTGCGCCACCAGCTGCTCGCGCAGCTCCGGCAGCGTCGCGCAGACCGGCGTGGACACCTCGACGGCCGAGCGCTGCAGCTCCGGGTGCAGGTCCAGGCCGAGCCGGCGGGCCGCGGCCACCACCCGCTCGGCGTCCGCGGCCGGTCGCCGGGTCTGCGGGTCGACGAGGTGGAACTCCTCCTCGACGCCGATGGTGACCGTCACCGGGCCAGCCCGTCGACGACCTCGACCCCGGGCAGGCCCGCCAGCACCGCGCCCGGCAGCCGCAGCTTCGACCGCCGCACGCCCGACCCGATCACCACCTCGGGCGCGTCGGCCACCGCCCGGTCCACCAGCACCGGCCAGCCCGCCGGCAGGCCGAGCGGGGTGATCCCGCCGTACTCCATGGCCGTCGCGGTGACCGCCTCGTCCATCGGCGCGAACGACGCCTTGCGCACGTCCAGCCGCTTGCGGGCGACGCCGTTGACGTCGGCGCGGGTGGTGGCCAGGACCACGCAGGCCAGGTGGCGCACCTCGCCGTCCCGCTTCCCGGCCAGCACGACGCAGTTGGCCGAGGCGTCGGGCGGCACGCCGTACCGGTCGCAGAAGGCGGCGGTGTCGGCCAGCCCGGGATCGATCTCGGCCACCGCGACGGCGTCCGCGGTGCCCGCCGGCAGCGTCCGGAGGGCCGCCAGCACCGGGTCGGCCAGCAGGTCGGGCCGGCTCAGCGCCGGCACCAGGTCCAGGGTCTCGGTCACCGCCCCATCCTGCCCACCCGGCGGGCGGGCCAGTCCGGTGGGCCGGCGACGGGGTCGGCCGCCGGCCCGGGACGGCGGCTCACCGGTCGGTGTCGCGGGCGCCATCCGGGTGCCCGCGCGGGAGGTTGCCGGCAGGGTGCCGTCGTGCGGACCGTACGGGTGGCCGGGGCGGTGCTAGGCGTCGCGGCGATCGCCACCGCACTGTCGGACCGGACCGGGCCGCTGTCGGCCTTCTTCGAATCCAACCTGTGGGCCGTGCTGGTCCTGCTGGTCAGCGGCCTGCCGGACCCGCCCTCCCGAACGCTGGGCCTGGGTCCACGGCCTGGTCACCGTGGCCAGGATCCGAACGCGAAGCGGAGGATCAGACCCCGAGTCAGGGACCGCGACCACCCCCGGAACCGGACCACCGTCCACCCGCGCGCCGGGCGGGGGTCCCCGCCGCCCCAGCGGCGGGGGTGCGCGAAGCGCAAGAAAAGCGAAATCCCCCTATCTCGGCACTACCGAGATAGGGGGATCCCAGGGATGTAGCCCCGACCGGATTCGAACCGGCGCTACCGCCTTGAGAGGGCGGCGTCCTAGGCCACTAGACGACGGGGCCGTGCAACCAACAGTGGCGGATCTCTCCGCCACCGCTGGGGTACCAGGACTCGAACCTAGACTAGCTGAACCAGAATCAGCCGGGCTGCCAATTACCCCATACCCCATTCGGCTCGCCCGCCTGCTCGGCTCGCCGGGTGACGATGTTAGCCCATGCCGTCCTGGGGTCCCAAACCGGTCCTCGCGGCGCGCAGCCGGGCCAGGGTCCGGTCCCGGCCCAGCAGCTCCAGGGACTCGAACAGCGGCGGCGAGACCTGGCTGCCGGTCGCCGCCACCCGCACCGGGCCGTACGCGAGGCGCGGCTTGAGGCCCAGCGTCTCCACCAGGGCCCCTTCGAGCGCGGTCTGGATCTCCGCCGTGGTCCAGGACGCCAGGGGCTCCAGGGCCGCCACAGCGGCGTCCAGGACCGGCGCGGCGGCCGGCGTGAGGACCTTGGCCGCCGCGGCCGGGTCGATCTCGAAGTGGTGCTCCACGACGAGCAGGAAGCCGAGCAGCCCGGCCGCCTCGACCAGGGTGGCGGCCCGCTCCTGAACCAGCGGGGCGGCGGCCGCGACCAGGTCCAGCTGCTCGTCGCTGACCGGCGAGGTCAGCAGCCCGGCGCGGACCAGGAACGGCAGCAGCCGCCGGACGAAGTCGCCGGGCTCCAGCTCGCGGAGCTTGATGCCGTTGATGGCGGCCAGCTTCTTCACGTCGAACCGGGCCGGGTTGCGGGAGATCTTCTCCACCGAGAAGGCGGCGACCATCTCCGACACCGTGAACAGCTCCCGGTCCCCGCCCAGCGACCAGCCCAGCAGCGCCAGGTAGTTGAGGATGCCCTCGGGCAGGTAGCCGTCGGCGCGGACGCGGGCCAGCGAGGCCTCCGGCGTCTTGCGCTTGGACAGCCGCTGCTTGCCCTCGCCGAGCACCATCGGCAGGTGGGCGAAGTGCGGCAGCGGGCCGGTGGCCAGCCCGAGGGAGCGCAGGGCCGCGTGCAGCGGGAGCTGGCGGGCGGTGGAGGGCAGCAGGTCGTCGCCGCGCAGCACGTGGGTGATGCCCATCAGCGCGTCGTCGACCGGGTTGGTCAGCGGGTAGAGCGGGCTGCCGTCGGCCCGGCTGAGCACGAAGTCGGGCACGTGCTCGGGGTCGAACCGCATCTCGCCGCGGACCAGGTCCTGGAAGACGACCGGCTCGTCCGGCATCCGGAACCGCAGCACCGGGGTGCGCCCCTCGGCCCGGTACGCCGAGAGCTGCGCGGCGGTCAGCTCGCGGTCGAAGTTGTCGTACCCCTGGGTCTTGTCGCCGCGCTCGGCCCGCCGCGCCCGTGACTCCTCGTCGGTGCTGTAGCTGGGATAGGCGTGGCCGCCCTCGACCAGCTTGGCCGTGACCTCGGCGTACACGTCCAGGCGCTCGGACTGCAGGTACGACCCGTGCGGGCCGCCGACCTCGGGGCCCTCGTCCCAGTCCAGGCCCAGCCAGCGCAGCTGGTCCAGCACGCCGCGGTAGGACGCCTCGGTGCTGCGGGCGGCGTCGGTGTCCTCGATGCGCAGCACGAACGCGCCGCCGTGGTGGCGGGCGAACGCCCAGTTGAACAGCGCACTCCGGACGTTGCCGACGTGCAGGTCGCCGGTCGGCGACGGGGGGAAACGGACCCTGACGTCAGTCACTTCGTCCTCACGGTGTTGGTCAGCGTGCCGATGCCCTCGACGGTCACCGACACGGTCTGGCCGGCGGCGAGCGGGCCGACCCCGGCCGGGGTGCCGGTGAGGATCATGTCCCCGGGCAGCAGCGTCATCACGTGCGACACGTACGACACCAGCGTGGCCACGTCGTGCAGCAGCAGCGAGGTCCGCGAGTCCTGCTTGACCTGGCCGTCGAGCTCGGTGCGGATCCCCAGGTCGGCCGGGTCGAGCACGGTCTCGATCCACGGGCCGATCGGGCAGAACGAGTCGTGCCCCTTCGCCCGGGTCCACTGCCCGTCCGAACGCTGCTGGTCACGGGCGGTGACGTCGTTGGCGACGGTGAACCCGAGCAGCGTGTCCAGCGCCCGCTCCCGGCGGACGTCCCGGGCGCCCAGGGCGCCGACCACGACGGCCAGCTCGCCCTCGAAGTGCACCTCCTTGGTGTCGACCGGCAGCCGGATCGGGTCGTTGGGGCCGATCACCGCGGTCGGCGGCTTGAGGAACAGCAGCGGGGCGGCCGGCGCCTCGCCGCCCATCTCCGAGACGTGCCCGGCGTAGTTCTTGCCGACGCCGACGATCTTGCTCGGCAGCAGCGGGGCCAGCAGCCGGACGTCCGGCAGCGCCCAGCGCTGGCCGGTCAGCCGGATCGGCCCGAAGGGGTGCTCCTCGATCGCGGCGACGGTGAGTGCGTCGACCGGCGCGCCGGGCTCCCCCTCCACCTTGCCGAAGAGGACCTGCCGCTGTGGCGTGGCGAAACGGGCGATGCGCACGGCAGGTCAGGCTACCCGCGCGGGGGGTGCGGGCCCCGCCCGGCCGGCGGGCGGTCGCGGTGCGCGGTCCCCGACCGGCGAGCCGCGCGCCGTGCCGGGCGGCGGGTAGCCTGGGTGGCGTGACGAAGGTGGAGGCGCGACGGCGTGCGGTGCTGATCCTCGGGGCGCTGGCGGCGGCGCTGCTCGTCGCCGGCCTGCTGCCCTGGCTGACCGGCGGCGAGACGACCATCCGGATGCTGGCCCTGCCGATGTTCCTGGCCGGCCTGCTGGTCAGCGGGGTCGCGCTGCGGGTGCACGCGGCCGGCCGGCAGGCGCCCCCGGCGCGGGCGGCCGGGCTTGGCTGCGACGGGTGCATGTGCGGGCAGCAGCCCGCCGGCTGCGCCACCCCGGCGGCCCTGGACAGGTCCGCCAGCACGAGCTGAGACGGTCCCGCGCCGGCCCAGGGTCCCGCGCCGGCCGCGGTCAGTAGAGGCGGACGCCGGTGGCGTGGGTGACCCCGGGGGTGACCGGGACCGAGGTGGTCGCGGTGTGTCCCCGGTCGTCGGTCAGCCGCAGCCGGACCGGTCCCGGGCCGGCCCCCTCCTCGGCCAGCCAGTAGCCGTACGCGGAGCGGGTGAGCCGCTGCCAGGAGCCGCCGACCCGGGCCTCGACGGAGGCGAGCGGGTTGCCGGTGCCGATCGGCAGGACGGCCAGCCAGTACTGCGACGAGCCCTCCTTGACCCGGATCCGGACCGGCCCGGACAGCGGCGGGTCGACCACCCGGGCCACCGTGACCGGCACCATCCCGGCGACCGGGTCGGCGATCCGGGCGAAGGCCGGCGCGGCGAGGTCGACGTGGCCGGGCGCGCACTCGGGGCACAGGTCGCTCACCGTGACCCGGACCGTCCCGGCCGGGCCGGTCACGTCGAGCACGGTGCCGCAGGCGGCGGAGGCGCCGTACGCGGCCGGCCCGAGCGCGGCGTACCGGCCGGTGCCGGCGGTGTCCGGGTAGCCGCAGTTCGGCAGGCCGGCCAGCGTGTAGTAGGTGGCCTTGCCAGGCTCGCCGGGGGCGGCGGGCCGCCGGGGGGCCGGGACCGGCGCCGGGCGGTCACCCCGGGAGGCCGGGGTGGCGGGT
>CADCTP010000295.1 GCA_902805565.1 uncultured Mycobacteriales bacterium | reverse complement strand
CCGGCCCGGACACGCCGCCGCCGCCCGGCGAGCCGACCGGCGCCGCCGCCCGCGGCAACCGGCTGCAGCTCGCCCAGCGCCGGCTGCGGTCGCTGCTCGCGGCCGAGCTGGCCGCGGTGGAGCGCGAGGACGCCCGGCAGCTGCTCCCGGACGCCGACCTGGAGCAGCTGGACTCCGACGACCGGTCGACGCTCACCTCCCGGGAGGCCGAGGTGCTGCGGGCGCTGCGCGGCGGCCGGCTGGTCGTCGTACCGGTGGACCCGGACGGCCCGCCGACCTCGTTCTCGGTCGGGATGCCGGCCCGGGCGCTGGTCCGCGAACCCGCCGGCCGGTATGCCTCGGTGGCCCGGGTCCGGGTCGCCCTGCTGGTGCCGAGCACGCACGCCGACCGGGTGATCGACGTCGTCGTCCCGCCGGGCGTCCGGGCGCTGGACTCGGCGGAGGCCCGGATCGAGGTGCTGCCGCCGCAGCAGTTCGGGCAGCTGCGGCTGCTGCTGGACCGGATGCTGCGGCCGGACGGGCCGCCGCACGGCTGGGTCCGCAAGCAGCTGGCCGAGCTGGCCGTGGTGAAGCTGCACGCGGCGATCCACTGCCTGCGCCACCACTACGAGACCGGCTCCACCGGCGGGACCGCCGCGCTGCTGGCCGCGCTGCGGGACCTGCGGGAGCCGCTGGACGCCGAGGCGCACGGCCGCCCGGGCGACCTCGCCGGCCCGTGGGCGGCGGCCCGCCCGCTGCTGCCCGAGCGGCTGCGCCGCCGGGTGGACCGCAGCACGACCAGCCCCGGCTCGGTCCGGTTCCGGGCGACCGCGATCGAGGAGTTCACGCTGCGGTCGGAGCCGACCGACGCGTACGTCGAGCTGGTCGTGGTCCCCGGCGACTCGCCCACGCTGGGCACCGCCCGGGCGGTGAACGGGATCAACGTCCTGGTGCTGGTCGGCGTGGCGGTGCTGCTGGCGCTGCACGTGCGGGCCAACGACTCCCGGGCCGAGGTGCTGGCCACGCTGCTGACGATCTTCCCCACGCTGCAGGCCAGCCGGCTGCAGCAGCCCGACTCGACCCGGCTGACCGGGCTGCTGACCATGCGGCACTTCAAGGTCGGCCTGCTCACCGCGGTGCCCGGGCTGATGCTGGCCGGCGTGGTCGCGTTCGAGCCGGAAGGGGCGTGGCTGCTCGCCGCCGCGGTGGCCGCGGTGCTGCTCCAGCTCGGCTGCCACCTGTGGATCCGCTGGCTCGCCGCCACCGGCCGGTTCTCGCCGCGCAAGCGCCGGCCGCGGGTCCTCCTGCACACCGCCCGGCGGGCCGACCACCAGGCGTTCGACGTGCTGTGGTCGGCGTGGTGCCGGTCGCTGACCGGGGAGGTGCTGCTGCTCGGCCGCACCGCCTACCCGTACGTGGCGGTGGACCGGAACGAGCCGGGCGCGCTGACCGACCTCATCACCGGTGCCCAGGGCGAGCTGGTCGACCCGCCGGCGCCGCGGGCCGGGCTGCGCCGGGTGTGGCGGGACCTGCGGCCCGCGCCGGCGGCGGCCGGGGCCGACGCGCCGCCGGTGAACCTGCTCGGCGTGCTGCGCGGCACCGCGATCGGCCGCTCGGCGACGTTCCTGATCTTCCGGGACCCGCCGCGGCCGGACTGGCTGGCCGCCACCGGCGGCCGGGACGCCACCGGCCACCTGGTCCGCGAGGTGCGGCCGATGCCGCTGGACCAGGTGCGGCTGGCGCCGATGGAGCCGCCGGACTGGGTGCTGGACCTGATGGTGGGGCTGCCGGAGCGGGAGCCGGAGTACGGCCGGCAGCCGCTGACCCGGATCGCCCGGGCCGCCCAGCGGGCCAACTTCATCCTGCTCAACGTGCAGATGCCGGCGCCGCCGCCGCTGCAGGACGCGGTGGAGCGGGTCTGGCTGCGGGTCCGGGTCGGGGTGCCGTACCGGCGCGGGGACTCGCTGCGCAAGCTGGTCCGGTTCCTGGCCGCGCTGGACGCGCTGCGCGCCGAGGGGGTGCTGGTGCACCTGCGCGAGGTGCCGCAGATGGAGTCGCTGGACGCGACCCAGACCGCGCCGGAGGACTCCTTCGACGAGCTGCCCGGCGCCCGGGTGCCGTCGGTGCGGACCACCGCCGGGCGACTGGTCACCGACCAGGACGTCCGGGTGCCGGTCGGGTCGGCGGACGCCTGGCAGCTGGTCGCGGTGTGCGCCCAGCCGCGGTCCGGGCTGCTGGCCGAGGTGCTGGCCGCGCTGCACGAGCATGCCGCCATGCGGTCGCCGGCAGCGGCGATCTCCGGGGTGTTCAACGGGACGATGGTGGTCTTCCTGCTCTGCCGGCCGACCGTGCCGATCGCGGACCCGGTCGCGGTGGGCCGGCGGCTGGAGGCGGCGACGCGGCCGTACCGGACGGTGGTCCGGTTGCTGGACGGGGTGGCGCCGACCGGGTCCGCGGTCCCGGCGGCCCGGCCGCTGCTGCGGGTGCAGATCCGCACCCCGGACCGGGCCGGGGTCATGCAGGACCTGCTGCGCGAGCTGGGCCGCCAGGTCCAGGCCCGGGCCCGCACCGCGACCCCGGCCCCGAACGGGCAGCACGAGCTGCCCATCGTCGGCGGCACGTCCCCGGGCGTGGACGTGCTCTACGCGCTGACCCCGGTGGTCGACGGGCAGGCGCTGTCCGGCCGGCTGCTGCTGCGGCTGCCGCACCACCCCGGCGGGGACGGCCGGTGGGCCGCGGTCGACTGGCAGGACCTGGGCCGGGTGGTGGCGCAGGCGGTGGCCCGCGGTCCCGGCACGGCGGCCGACGCCGAGCGGACCAGCCGGCTGTCCGACGACACCGTGGTCACCCTCGACCTGGTCCGCCGCCCGGCCCCGCGCCCGGCCCCGGCCGAGCGGCCGGCGCCCGTTGAGCAGTCCGCCCCGGCCGAGCAGTCCGCCCCGGCCGAGCAGTCCGTCCCGGCCGAGCAGTCCGTCCCGGCCGAGCAGTCCGTCCCGGCCGAGCGGCCCGGTCCGGCCGGGCAGTCCGTCCCGGCCGAGGGGCCCGGTCCGGCCGAGGGGTCGGCGCCGGCCGGGCGGTCGGCGCCCGTTGAGGGACCGCGGCCCGGGTAGGACCGGGTCCGGGCGACGGCGAGGAGGACCGGTGACGAGTTTCGATCCCTCGGCGTACGGGCGGCGGGTGGCCGACGGCTACGACGACTCCACCCGCTGGCTGGGCAGCGTGGAGCCGGCGGTGGCCGCGCTGGCCGGGCTGGCCGCCGGCGGGCCGGTGCTGGAGTTCGGGATCGGCACCGGGCGGCTGGCGCTGCCGCTGGTCGAGCGTGGCATCGAGGTGGCCGGCATCGACGGCTCGGCCGAGATGGTGGACCTGCTGCGGGCCAAGCCCGGCGGCGCCGGGATCCCGGTGCGGATCGGCGACTTCGCCCGGACCCGGGTGGAGGGCACGTTCGGGCTGGTGCTGCTGGCCTTCAACACGGTGTTCGCGCTGCCGGACCAGGACGCCCAGGTCGCCTGCTTCCGGAACGCGGCCGCCCACCTGGCCCCGGGCGGCCGGTTCGTGGTGGAGGCGTGGGTGCCGGACCCCGGCGCCTTCCGGGGCGGCCGATCGGTGCAGCTGGTGACGGCGGGCGAGGACGAGGTGCAGCTCCAGACCGCGGAGCTGTTCCCGGCCGAGCAGTTCATGCGGGTGGTGAAGATCCAGTTGACCGACAGCGGGGTGCGGCTGCTGCCGGCCACCCACCGGTACGCCTGGCCGGCCGAGCTGGACCTGATGGCCCGGCTCGCCGGTCTGGAGCGCGAACACCGGTGGGCGGACTGGTCCGGCACGCCGTTCGGCGACGCCAGCACCGACCACATCTCAGTCTACCGCCGGCCCGACTGACGGGCGGTTGTACCGCCCTCTTGACACAAGCAGCTAGTCTTGTGCCATGTCAGTGGTACAACAGCGGCAGCGCGTCGTCCTGCTCGCCCGGTGGCTGGGTGCGCTCGGCGGGCTGCTCCTCGCCTTGCTGCTGCTCCCGAAGTGGGGCGGCTGGGCGCTCCCGCTCATCGGGGCGTTCGGCGGCTGGGCCGTGCTGGCCGCGGTGCTGCTGAGCGAGGTGGGCCTCCCGACCCCCCGGCGGGAGCCGGCCCGGCGGGCGTCGCTGCGTCCCCGGCGGGTGATCGACCACCTGCCGCGCAGCTCCCGGACGGTCGCCGGGCTGGTCGCCGGCCAGCTGACCGTGGTGGGGCTGATCATGTCGCGCCCCTCGACCTGGGTTCACGGCGCCGGCCAGGTGGTCGTCGTGACCTGCGACCGCAAGCTGACCGGGGTGATCATGGCCTGGCCCGAGCCGGCCGTGGTCGTGCCGGCCCTGATGCTGACCCTGCTCGGCATCGCGGGCGCGGCCGGCGCGCTCACCCTGCTGGTCCGCCGGCCCCGGCCCGGCGGCACGACGGCCGACGACGACGAGCGGCACCGCCGGGACGCCGTCGCCGCGGTGGTCGCCGCCACCGTGGTCCTGGTCGCCGCGGTGGCCGGGGGGACCGCGTTGACCGCCGGGGTCGCGCTGGTCGAGGGGTGCGGCGGCCCGCTGAGCGAGGAGCTGGGCTGGCTGTTGCTGGCCGGGGCCGGCGCCGCGGCCCTGGTCGGGTTCCGGGAGCTGATCGGCCTGCTCGTCCCCCGGCGATCGGCGTGAGCGCCGAGATAACGGTCGACCCGGCCGGCCCCACCCCGCCGTACGAGCAGGTGCGGGCGCAGCTGGCGGACCTGGTCGCGGCCGGGGTGCTCCGGCCGGGCGACCGGTTGCCGCCGATCCGTCAGCTCGCCGCGGACCTGGGCCTGGCCCCGGGGACGGTCGGCCGGGCGTACCAGTCGCTGGAGGCGGCCGGGCTGGTCCGCACCGGGCGCGGCGGCGGCACCCGGGTGCTCCCCGGGCCGGCCCCGGACCCGGACCTGGCCGCGCACGCGGACGCGTACGTGGCCG
>CADCTP010000294.1 GCA_902805565.1 uncultured Mycobacteriales bacterium | reverse complement strand
GCCAGTGGGGTTGCCGCCGCCCGCGTACGAGCGGCCGGCCGTTCACCCGCCGCCGCCAGTCCACGACTCGCCGCCCGCTCATCAGCCGCCCGCGTACGGGCAGTCGGCGGCCCGCCAGCCGACGCCGCAGCCGACGCCGCAGCCGACGCCGCAGCCGACGCCGCCGCCGCCGACGCCGCAGCCGACGCCGAAGCCGCCGACACCGCGCTCCCCCGCGCCGCGGGCGCCGGCCGCGGGGGAGCAGGTGCCGCAGCGCCGGCGCCGGGCCCGGGCCGAGGGCGAGGACAACGAGGTGCTCTCCCGCCTGCTCGGTCGATGACCGGACGGCGGCGACTATATTTCGGCAGGTGACTTCCCCGGCGACCCCGCTGTTGGCCTTCGCCGGCGTCGGCCGGACCTTCCCCGACGGGACCCAGGCGCTGCGCGGTGTGGACCTGGCCGTCGACCGCGGGGAGTTCGTGTCGGTCGTCGGCCCGTCCGGCTGCGGCAAGAGCACCCTGCTCCGGCTGGCCTCCGGCCTCGACCGGGAGACCGAGGGCAGCACGACGGTGGCCAGCCGTCGGGTGGGCTACGTCTTCCAGGACCCGACCCTGCTGCCCTGGCGCTCGGTCCGCCGGAACGTGGAGCTGCTCGCTGAGCTGGAGAAGGTGCCCAAGGAGGAGCGGCGGGCCAAGGTCTCCGACGCGATCCGGCTGGTCGGGCTGGACGGCTTCGAGAAGCACCGACCCCGGTCGCTGTCCGGCGGCATGCGGATGCGGGTCTCGCTGGCCCGCTCGCTGGTGCTGGAGCCGGACGTGTTCCTGTTCGACGAGCCGTTCGGCGCGCTGGACGAGCTGACCCGGGAGCGGCTGAACGACGAGCTGCTGGCGCTGTTCGCCGACCGCCGGTTCGCCGCGCTGTTCATCACGCACTCGGTGGCCGAGGCGGTGTTCCTGTCCACCCGGGTGGTGGTGATGTCGCCGCGGCCGGGGCGGATCGTCGGCGACGTGCCGGTCCCGTTCCCGTACCCGCGGCCGCCGCAGCTGCGGTACTCGGAGGAGTTCGCCCGGGTCGCCGGGGACGTGTCCGACCTGCTCCGGGACGTGCCGCAGGGCCGGCACGCCCGGTGACGGCGGACCGGCCGGCCGCGACCAGGGCGTTCTGGGACGGGCTGACCGGCGAGGAGGGCGAGTTCGCCCGGCAGGCCGAGTACGGCCGGGCGATGTGGGCGGCCGAGCCCAACTGGGGCGACTGGAGCATCCCCGAGTCCGAGCTGCGCATCCTGCCCGCCGACCTGGCCGGCCTGGACACCGTCGAGCTCGGCTGCGGCACCGCGTACTTCTCCGGGTGGCTGGCCCGGGCCGGTGCCCGCCCGGTCGGGGTGGACGCCTCGGCCCGGCAGCTGGCGCTGGCCGCCGCCCTGCAGGCCGAGTACGGGACCGACTTCCCGCTGCTGCACGCGGACGCCGAGCGGGTGCCGCTCCGGGACGCCACCTTCGACCTGGCGCTGAGCGAGTACGGCGCGAGCAGCTGGTGCGACCCGGAGCGCTGGGTGCCGGAGGCCGCCCGGCTGCTGCGCCCGGGCGGGCTGCTGGTCTTCCTCACGGCCAGCCCGTTCCTCACCCTGTGCACGCCGGCCGAGGGCCGGGCCGGCGACCGGCTGCTCCGCCCGTACTTCGGGCTGCGCGAGGTGGAGACCCCGGCCTTCGGCACGACGGAGTTCCAGCTCCCGTACGGCCAGTGGGTGCGGGTGCTTCGGGAGGCGGGCCTCGTCCTGGAGCGGCTGGCGGAGCTGCGGGCACCGCGGGAGGCCAGCACGCCGTGGCCGTTCGTGGACGCCGAGTGGGCCCACCGCTGGCCGTCGGAGTGCGTGTGGGTCGCCCGTAAGGAGCCTGTTGATCACCCGATCGGCTCCGTCTTCATGGGCACTCCGTAAAGGTCAAGGCCGGTTTCATCACTTTAGGTAACGAATTGTTCGTCATACTGCCGCCTCCGGGGGACGTGCTATACGGTGTTGCAGCGCGGGGGACTACGGACAGAAATGCCGACGGCACGCTGGGCGCCTAGTTGCGCGCCCAACCACTCGTCGGTTGCAGGGTCGAGGTCCGGGAGGCGTTCGGATGAGCGTGGACACCCGTTTGCCCGAAGCGGCGGCGGGGGGTGTCGTGGGTGCGCCGGTGGTGCGCCGGCGAAGGCGGGGTGGGCGTCTCTCGCTGTGGCTGCCCCCGCTCGGAACCCTGCTGATCTTCCTCGGGGTCTGGTACTACATCTCCTACGTCCGGCTCGACGAGGACCGGCGCTTCCTGCTGCCCCCGCCGCACGAGGTGCTGCGGGTCTCGTTCCTCGACGCCGACAACCGGACCCAGATCTTCACCGCGCTGTGGCTGTCCACCTGGATCGC
This sequence comes from uncultured Mycobacteriales bacterium, assembly GCA_902805565.1. GTDB lineage: Bacteria > Actinomycetota > Actinomycetes > Mycobacteriales > CADCTP01 > CADCTP01. The sequence continues at coordinate 12,168 of CADCTP010000294.1, read as the reverse complement.
CGCCGTCGGGCTGGCCCTGGCCATCGTGCTCGGGATGGCGCTGGGCATCGCGATGGCGCAGGCCCGCTGGGTCGAGCGCTCGCTCTACCCGTACGCGGTGATCCTGCAGTGCGTGCCCACCCTGGCGCTGGTGCCGGTGATCGGCTTCTGGTTCGACTTCGGCCTCACCAGCCGGCTGATCGTCACGGTGTGGATCGCGCTGTTCCCGGTCGTGTCGAGCACGCTGTTCGGTCTGCAGTCCGCCGAGCGCGGCCAGCACGAGCTCTTCACCCTGCACAAGGCCGGCCGGCTGACCCGGCTGTGGAAGCTCCAGCTCCCGGCGGCGATGCCGGCGGTGCTCACCGGGTTCCAGGTGGCGGCCACGCTCGCGGTCGTCGGGTCGGTGGTCGGCGACTTCTTCTTCAAGCAGGGTGACGCCGGCATCGGCGTGCTCATCGATCTCTACCGGGCCCGGCTCCAGTCCGCGCAGCTGTTCGGCGCGGCGCTGGCCGCCTCCCTGCTCGGCGTGGTCGCGTTCTGGCTGTTCGGCCTGATCAGCCGCGTCGCCACCGGCGGCTGGTACGGCTCCACGGCCTACGACAAGGCGGCCTGACTTCTTCCGGGCCGGCCACCCCACAGCCGGCCCGCACATCCCGCACCGATATGAGGAGAACGATGCGTTCACGCAAGCTCGCCCCGGTGGCAGCCGGCCTGACCCTGCTGCTCGCCGCCGCGGCGTGCACCGGGGACTCGGCGACCGAGGACACCGGCGCCCCGGCGCCGGCGGCGTCCGGCGAGGCACTCAACCTCGCGGGCGTCTGCCCGCAGACCGTGGCGATCCAGAGCGACTGGTTCGCCGAGAGCGAGTACGGAAGCCTGTACCAGATGCTCGGTCCGGGCTACACGATCGACAAGAAGAAAAAGGTGGTCCGGGGCGACCTCGTCGCCTCCGGCGGAAACACCGGCGTGAAGCTGGAGATCCGCACCGGTGGTCCCGCGATCGGCTACCAGCAGGTCAGCGCGCAGATGTACGCGGACAAGTCGATCACGTTGGGCCAGGTCTCCACCGACGAGGCGATCCAGAACTCGGCCGCGCAGCCGACCCTGGCGGTCGTGGCGCCGCTGGAGATCAGCCCGATCATGATCATGTGGAACAAGGACAAGCACCCGGACTTCAACACGATCGCGGACATCGGCCAGACCGACACCAAGATCCTGTACTACTCCACCGACACGTACATGCAGTACCTGCTCGGTGCCGGGCTGGTCCGCTCCAGCCAGCTGGACGGCAGCTACCAGGGTTCGACGGACCGCTGGGTGGCGTCGGACGGTGCGATCGCGCAGGGCGGCTTCGCCACCTCCGAGCCGTACATCGTCGGCAACGAGCTCCCGGGGAAGAAGTACCCGAACACCGACCTGCAGCTGATCAACGACACCGGCTACCCGATGTACGGCCAGGCGCTGACGATCCGCACGGAGGACAAGGACAAGCTGGCGCCCTGCCTGAAGAAGCTGGTCCCGATCATGCAGCAGGCGCAGGTGGACTTCATCACGAACCCGGCGGAGACCAACAAGAAGGTCATCAACATCGTGACCACGTTCGCCGACTTCTGGCAGTACTCGCCGGGGATGGCGGACTACGCCGTCAAGACGATGCGTGACCTCGGCCTCGTCGGCAACGGCCCGGACCAGACCCTGGGCAACATGCAGGACGACCGGATCAAGCGGATGGTCGACATCCTGACCCCGGTCTTCGCCGCGCAGCGCAAGCCGGTGAAGGAGGGTCTGCAGGCGACGGACCTCTTCACGAACGAGTTCATCGACCAGTCCATCGGGCTGGACGTGACGGCCCGCTAGTGCGCAGCCCTCAAGGGGACGCGCGGGCCGAGCCCGCGCGTCCCCTGCTGGTCCGGGCCCGGCACGTGCTCACGTCGGGCCCGGCCGGGCACGTCCGCGACGGCGCGGTCGCCGTCGTCGGCGACCGGATCGCCGCGGTCGGCCCGTGGGCCGCGGTCCGGGCGGACCACCCGGACGCGGAGGTCGTCGGGGACGGCACCGGGATCCTCACCCCGGGCTTCGTCAGCTGCCACGGCCACTTCTCCGAGGGCCTGGTCACCGGGATCGGCGAGACCCACACCCTGTGGGAGTGGTTCGTCCACGTCGTCGGGCCGATCGAGCCGTTCCTCACCCGCGAGGTCGCGTACGTCGGGGCGCTGCTCAAGGGCGCGGAGATGGCGCTGTCCGGGGTCACCACCACCGCGGACATGTTCTGCCACGCCCCCGGCCCGGAGCCGTCCACGCCCGGGGTGGTCGACGCGCTGGAGCAGCTCGGGCTGCGCGGCGACCTGTCGTACGGGGCGCAGGACGACAGCAACCCGCGGCCGCTGGAGCTGGTGCTGGCCGAGCACGAGGCGCTCTCGGCCGCCGCGGCGGCGTCGGCCCGCAGCCGGTTCCGGGTCGGCCTGGCCACGGTGCCGGCCTCCTCGGACGAGCTGATCGGCGCGACCGTGACGCTGCTGCGGGACACCCCGCGGCTGCACGTGCACCTGCACGAGGTGCGCGAGGAGGTCACCCAGTCCCGGATGTCCCGGGGCATGGGCTCGGTGGAGTACGCCGCCCGCGCCGGCCTGCTCGACGCCCAGGTGCTGGCCGCGCACTGCGTCTGGCTGGACGACACCGACTTCGGCCTGCTCCGCGCGCACGACGTCGCGGTGGCGCACAACCCGGTGTCGAACGCGCTGCTCGCCTCCGGGGTGGCCGCGGTGCCGCGGATGCTGCGGGAGGGGCTGACCGTCGGGCTCGGCCTGGACGGGCCGGCCAGCAACGACAGCCAGGACATGCTGCAGACGCTGAAGATCGCCGCGCTGCTGCAGAAGGTGACGACCCAGCAGGCGACCGCGCTGACCGCGCCGCGGGTGCTGGAGCTGGCCACGATCGGCGGCGCCCGGGCGCTCGGCATGGACGCCGAGATCGGCTCGCTGGAGGTCGGCAAGCAGGCCGACCTGGTGCTGTTCGCCGAGGCCAGCGTGTCCCTGTCGAACGTGCACGACCCGTACCAGGAGCTGGTCTACTGCGCCTCGCCGCGGGACGTGCACACCGTGTGGGTCGCCGGCCGGCCGGTGGTCTCCGGTGGCCGGCCGCTCGGGGTCGACGTGCCGGCGCTGCTGCCGCACGCCCGCGAGCTGGCGATCAAGCTGGCGGTCGACGCCGGACTGGATTCCGAGCTCGCCCGCGCCGGAACGGGTACGGACAGGTAGCGTACCGGGGCACCCCGTCAGGAGGATCCGTGACGATCACACTTCCGGACACCGACGCCGTCGACGAGCACGGGTACGTCCCCGTCGTCAGCCTCGCCGGGCTGGACGACCCCGACCAGCGGGTGCGGATCGCCGGCGAGCTCGGTGCGGCGCTGCGCCGCAGCGGGTTCTACGTCGCGGTCGACCACACCGTCCCGGTCCCGGTCTTCGACCGGCTCACCACCGCCGCGCTGGAGTTCTTCCACCGCCCGGAGGAGGAGAAGGCCCGGTACGGCCCGTCCCCGGCGGACGCGACCCGGCGCGGCTTCACCTCCCGCTACCGGGCGGCGTCCGGGATCGGCGTGGTCACCGACGAGGACGCGGCCGAGGCCTGGGCGCTCAACCCGTACGACGAGAGCCTGGGCTGGCGGGACCTGGACGCGCTGGGGCCGACGTACCGGGCGGCGTTCGTGCACCCGAACCGGATCCCGGACACCCCCGGCTTCCGGGAGTCCGCGCTCACCTACTTCGCGGCGATGGAGAGCCAGATCCTCACCCTGCTGGCGCTGCACGCGCTGGACCTGGGGCTGGCCCCGGACCACTTCACCCGGCTGTGCGCCGGCGCGATGACCAACCTGGTCGTCAACCACTACCCGCCGAAGCGGGCCGAGCCGCTGCCGGGGCAGAGCTGCCTGGGCCCGCACACCGACCTCGGCATCATGACCGGCCTGCTGCACTCCGGGCAGCCCGGGCTGCAGGTCGTCGACCGGGAGAACCCCGGTGCCTGGATCCCGGTGCCGCCGGTGCCGGGCGGCCTGGTCGTCAACGCCGGCGACCTGCTGGTGCTGGTCTCCGGCGGCCGCTACCGGTCGGCGCTGCACCGGGTGGTGTGCGGGGCGGAGGAGCGGCTGTCGGTGCCGGTCTTCGTCCAGCCGGCGCCGCAGACCACGGTGGCGCCCGCGCTGCCGCCGTTGCCGGGGACGGACGCGGCGCCGGTCGAGTTCGGCGCCTACTTCGCCGACCGGATCGGGATGATGTACGCCGACCCGGAGGACTGAGTGACCGACACGATGGTCGTGGAGAGCACGATCGAGCAGCCGGTGTCCGGCCGCCGCCGGCGGCGGGGCCCCCGGGCCCTGCTGGCCCTGGCCGGACCGCCGTTCCTGCTGTTCCTGGCCGTGCTCGCCGGCTGGTACGTCCTGTCCTACCAGGTGCTGGACGAGCAGCGCCGGTTCCTGCTGCCGCCGCCGCACGACGTGGTCGAGGTCGCGTTCCTGGACGCCGGCAACCTGGAGGTGCTGCTGCGGGCGCTGGCGCTGACCGCCGGGGTGGCGATGGCCGGGCTGGCCGTGGCGATCGTGATCGGCGTCGGCCTGGGCGTGCTGATGAGCCAGGCGCGCTGGGTGGAGCGGGCGGTCTACCCGTGGGCGGTCGTCCTGCAGACCATCCCGATCCTGGCCCTGGTCCCGCTGATCGGCTTCTGGTTCGACTTCGGCCTGTTCAGCCGGGTGCTGGTGTGCGTGCTCATCGCCGTCTTCCCGATCACCAGCACGACGCTGTTCGGGCTGCGCGGGGTGGACCGCGGCGACCACGACCTGTTCACCCTGTACGGCGCGTCCCGCGCGGACCGGCTGCGGAAGCTGCAGTGGCCGGCCGCGCTGCCGGCCGTCTTCGCGGGCCTGCGGATCTCCGCCGGGCTGGCCGTGATCGGCGCCATCGTCGGCGACTTCTTCTTCAAGCAGGGCGAGCCCGGCATCGGCGTGCTGATGGAGGTCTACCGGCAGGGCCTGCGCTCCGAGCAGCTGTTCGGCGCGGTGATCCTGTCCTCGCTGCTCGGGCTGGTGGTGTTCTGGCTGTTCGGCTGGCTCGCCCGCCGGGTCGTCGGCTCCTGGCACGAGACCGCGGCGGACGAGCCGCTCGCCGAGTGATCAGCCGGGCCGCCGCCAGGTCAGCGCGCACACGAACGGGTCGAGCGAGTCGGTGAACTCCGCCCCCGGGAACGCCGCCCCGTAGGCCTGGTGGAACCGCTCGCGGGACAGCGGCCGGTTGGTCGCGGCGTGCAGCATCCAGGTCGGGTGCTGCCGGATCCGCAGCACCAGCCAGGCGTCGGCCGGCGCGCGGCGGCGGCGCAGCGTCCGGGCCGCGTCCTGCACCCCGTACCAGCGGTGCCGGAGCGGGCCGGCCGGCGGGCCGGCGGGCGAGACGATGTCCACCAGCACCGCCCGGCCGCCCGGCGCCACCAGGTCCCGCACGTGCGGCAGGACCCGGTCGTGGTCGCGCAGGTGGAAGATCGTGTTGACGCTGAGCACCAGGTCGAACCGGCCGTCGGCGGCCGGGGTCACGTCCAGCAGGCTGCGCCGCTCGTACGTGACCCCCGGCCGGCCGTGCCGGGCCCGGGCCAGCTCCAGCTCCCGGGCCGAGACGTCCACCGCCACCACCGAGTCGTACCGGTCGGCGAGCAGGCCGGCGAACCGGCCGGTGCCGCAGCCCAGGTCGGCGGCCCGGGCGCCCGGCCCCGCCGCGTCCAGCGCCGCGGTGAGCCACGGCCGGTAGACCTCGTCGTTGATCTCCGCGTACCGCTCGTAGAGCTCGGCCAGCGGGTCGAACAGTGCCGCGGCGGACACGGCTACTTGACCCCGATGCTCGGGTCGATGAACTCGTTGGTGACGATGTCGTCCGGGGTCAGGCCCTCCTTCACCGGCGTCTTCTGCGCGGCGAAGATCGGCGTCACCACGGTGATGATGCGCTGCACCCGGTTGGTCTCGAAGTCGCCGACCCCGCCGTCCCGGCCGTTGCCGATGATGTCGTTGTCGAGCATCGCCTTCGCCGCCGCGTCACCCTGCTGCGTGGAGTACGGGAACGCCTTGGGGTACTTGCCGACCAGCTCGGAGATGAACCGGTTGGTCGAGGCCGGGTCGGCCGCGTACGCCGCGGTGGACCGCTGCAGGATCGGCACCAGCTTGCGCATGCAGGCCGAGAGCTCCTGCTTGCGGTCCGGCCGGATGGCCAGCGTCTCGGGGTAGACCGGGTAGCCGGAGTCCGCGATCAGCTGGTAGGCGACCCGCTTGCCCCACACCGACTTGTCGTTCTCGTAGCGCAGCACCTCGTTGGTCAGGTAGCCCTGCTGGACGATGTCGCCCTTCGCGGCCACCCACTGGTCCGGCGTGCCGGCGTACGACGCGGCCACCTGGCTCTGCCGCAGCAGCCCGCCACCGAGCAGGTACGCCATGTAGGTCGCGCCCTGGAAGTAGATGACCTTGGTCTTGGTCTGGCCGATGTCGGCGATCGTGTTGAAGTCCGGGTGCTGGGCCGGGTCCCACATCAGCACCACCGGGCTGAGGTCCAGCGGCGCGAACACCGAGAGGATCGGCTTGTCGGTGCCGCTGACCTGGGCGACCGCGTCCAGGTCGGCGCCGCCGAAGGTGATCGAGTCGTCGGTGTAGAGCAGCGAGGCCGAGGGGGTGTAGTTGTTGGCCGGGCCGCCGGCCCGGACCTCGATCCGCACGCCGGTGTCGGCGCCGTTGTCGACGAGCTTTCCGACGACCTTGTTCTTGTTGCCGTCGATGGTGGGCTCGGCCCCGACCAGCCGGTAGAGGCCGCCGTACTCGGCCTGCGGCCACCAGTTGGTCTGGAAGACCAGCGTGTCCGGGCAGACGCCCTTCAGCGCGTTCGGCGCACCGGCCACCGCCGCCGCGTTGGCCACCTGGCCGCCCTCGCCGGTGCTGGAGTCGCTGCAGCCGGCGACCGAGACCACGGTGACCGCGGCCAGGGTCGCGGCCAGCACCGACCGTCGGGGCGTGCGTGCGTGCATGACTCTCCTCGTTCAGGGGTTGGGGATGCGCCGCCGCTCGTCCCCGCGCAGGTGGGCCGAGACGTGCGCGGTCAGCGCGGTGAACTCCGGCGTGAAGCGGAGCTCCGGGGTGCGTGGGCGGTCGAAGCGGACCGGCAGGTCCAGCACGACCCGGCCGGGCCGGGCGGACATCACGACCACGCGGGTGGACAGGAACACCGCCTCGGCCACCGAGTGGGTGACGAACAGGCCGGTGAACCGGCGGGCGGCGTGCAGGCGGAGCAGCTCGTCGTTGAGCCGCTCCCGGGTGAGCTCGTCCAGCGCCCCGAACGGCTCGTCGAACAGCAGCAGGTCCGGGTCCAGCAGCAGGGCCCGGGCCAGCGAGACGCGCATCCGCATCCCGCCGGAGAGCATCCGGGGCAGGTGCCGCTCGAAGCCGTGCAGGCCGACCAGCTCCACCGCCTCGGCGACCCGGCGCTCCCGCTCGGCCCGCGGCAGCTTGCGCAGCTCGGCCGGCAGGCCGATGTTGCGGGCCACCGACCGCCACGGCAGCAGGGTGGCGTCCTGGAAGACGTAGCCCACGCCGCCCGGTGCCACCTCGACGGTGCCGTCCGACGGGCGGCTCAGCCCGGCGGCCAGCCGGAGCAGCGTGCTCTTGCCGCACCCGGACGGGCCGACCACCGCGACGAGCTCGCCCGGGCGCAGCGCCAGGTCGATGCCGGTCACCGCGACCGTGCCCGAGGCGAACCGTTTGCCCACCCCGGCGAACCGCAGCGCGGTCGTCGAGGTGTTCGCTCTGCCGCCGCCCTCCATGGCTCCGCCCTGTTCCGACCCGTTCAGTACTGTCCGTGACTGTTACAGCACCATCGTCACGGTCCGTGCCCTGACCGGCACGGATCGGGTTCTGTGGGTGAAGACCGTATACGCGTTGCGATGTGTGACAGCGGACGGGGGCAATGCTGACTCTGTGTGTAGGGATATGGGGGCCGATCCCGTCGGAGCAGTGCGCCGGGCCCGGATGGCACAGGACCCGGCCGGCCCAGCCCTCGGGCGGCCCCGCTCCGAGGCGGCCGGCTACCGGCGACGCGGGTCGGGGACGACAGAGGCCGGGCGGCGCTCGATGCGCCACCCGGCCTCAGGGCCGTACGGGAGAGGTCAGCCGGTGGAGCCGGCGCTGCTGTTCGGCGCCGGGTAGATCAGCGTGGTGCCCTCTTCGGTCGCCTCGATCGGGTAGACGATCCGGAACGCCTTGTTGGTGTACTGCTCGACCATGCTCTGGGCCAGCACGTTCTGGTGCGTCTCGTCGAACTGGATGCCGGCCCACGGCATGATCGTCTCCTCCCCTGGCACGTTCAGGCTCAGCAGCGCGCTGCGCAGCCGCTGGTTGTCGGTGCTGCCGGCGTTGTTCGCCGCCATCGCCACCGTCATCACCGCGGTGAACGCCGACGCCGCCGCCTCGGTCATCGGGACGTTGAACCGGCGCTGGTAGATCCCCATCACCGCCTGGGCGGCCGGGTTGCGGTTGGCCGACTCGGTCGACCAGGACACCGAGCGCAGCAGCCCGTCCACCGGGCCGGGGTTCTCGTTGAAGTCCTTGGCGGTGAGGTAGCCCAGCGCGAAGGAGATGGCCGCCTTGGGCTTGTACTGCCGGGCGGCGAACGCGGACACCAGCGGCAGGATGGTCCGCGGGGTCACGTACAGGAAGATGGTGTCCGGCTTCGCGGCCTGCACCTGGCCGACGACGCCCTGCAGGTCGGTCGCGGCCGGGTCGAAGCTGAAGGACTGGACGTCGCCCAGGCCGCCCTCGGTCGCCAGCCGGTTCACCGTGGTCACCACGTCCTGGCCGGCCTTGTCCGCGGCGTGCAGCACGACCATCTTGCCGGCCACCGCCTTCTTCTCCCGGAGCAGGGAGAAGAAGCCCTCGCCGGCCGAGCGCCAGGAGGGGCCGATCCGGAAGAACCAGTCCCGGCCCGCGTCGGTGAGGAAGGTGGCCGGGCTGTCCGCGTTGACGAACGGCACCTCGTAGCGCTCCGAGCGCTGGCTCGCGTACTCCGTCACCTGGGGGTCGTACGCGCCGATGAGGGCGTCGACGCCCTGCACCGAGACCAGCCGGTTGATCGCGTCGCCGGCGACCACCTGGGGGCTGCGGCTCTCGGACGGGGTGCCGTCCTCGGTCACGATGGTGACCTTGGCCCCGCCGAGGTTGGGCAGTCCGGCCTGCGGGGCGAGCATCAGCGGGATCGACGGGTTGAGGCGGTTGATCACGTCGGCGGCCAGCTGGGCGCCGCGCTGGGCCTCCTCGCCGGCTCCCTGGTTGGGACCCTTGAGCGGCGTCAGCAGGCCGATCTTCAGTTCCTGGCCGCTGGAGGCGGCGGGAGCCGGGTCGTCGCCGTCATCGGTGCAGGCGACGGCGAGGGCCAGCGTGCTGGCCAGGAGGAGGGCGAGGCGGCGTCGCCGGACGATCATGGAAGCGGGTCCTCTAATCGTGACGCGGGGAGACACGAGACCGGGGAAGGCTACCTCGACACGGGTGACACCGATCCCGCGACGACGTAACGTGACCAGCCGGCCTCGGAGCGCAGATATGCGGCCCCCAGCGTTCACGGCTGGGTGGTCGGTGGCCCTATAGTGCCCGAGAAGTACCCGCAGAGAACCGCGTCGGCACGTGGGAAGGTCGCGAGAGCTGGTGGACAGACTACCCGCGGAGCATCCGGCCGCCCCGATGTCGCCGGGCGGCGCGCCGATGGGCAGGCCGCGCTCCGACCAGCCCGGTCGGCGCGGCGGAGCCACGGCGGCCACGGTCACGCTGAACCGCCCGCCCGGCGGCGAGGAGCGCGACGACCCCCGCGACGCCCCCGCCGCACCGGCCGCCCGACCGGGCGGCCCGTTCGGGTCCGGCGGCGGTTCGCTGCTCTCGCCGCGGCACTGGAAGGTCCGCACCAAGCTGGCCGCCGTGCTGCTGGTGCCGGCGGTCGCGTTCCTCGTGCTGGCCAGCATCAACATGGCCGGCCAGATCTCCAGCGCCCGGGACTTCGGCCGGGGCGCGACGATCGCCGAGTTCGGCCGGCAGGCCAGCACGCTGGTGTTCGAGCTGCAGGCCGAGCGGGACATCGCCAGCGGCTTCATCGCCAGCGGTCGCGAGCCGTCCAACCAGCCGCAGATCAACAAGGCCGTGGCCGAGACGGCGGCGATCAACGAGGCCAACGCGAAGCTGCCGGCGGGCCAGACCCCCAAGGAGCCCCCGCCCATCCCGGCGCCGAACGAGGGCGCGACCCTGCGGTCGCAGCAGACGAACGTGGACTCGGCCCTGACGGCGTACCGGACCGCGGAGGACGCGCTCGGCGACGTCGGGCCCGACGCGCAGGCCCGGATCGACGGGGCCGGCGGCCAGCTCGACGACCTGACCCAGCTGCGGGCCGCGCTGGCCGGCAAGCTGCTCACGCAGGGCGCGATCATCGGCAAGTACTCCTCCATGATCGACGCGCTGCTGGGCATCAACCAGGAGATCGGCCAGGGCACCGGCAACACGCAGCTGACCACGGAGGTCGCCGGCCTCACCGCGCTGAGCGACCTCAAGGAGACCCTGTCGGAGGAGCGCGCGCTCCTCTACGGCGTCGCCTCGGTCAAGGGCGGCAGCCGGTTCCAGTTCTCCCAGCAGCAGGAGTTCTCCGCGGTCATCGCCGAGCGGGGGGCCGCCCTCCAGCGGTTCCGCTCGGACGCGACCCCCACCCAGATCGCGCAGTACGACACGCTGGTCAACGGCCAGGCCGTGCTCGCGGTCAAGCGGCTGGAGGACAGCGTCGTCCGGCAGCAGAGCGGCGACGACCTGACCCTGGACGCCCAGCAGTGGTACCAGGCGGCCACGACGTACCTGCAGGCGATGCGGGTGGTCGAGACCGGGCTGCTGGACCAGGTCGTGACCAAGACCCGGGACCTGCGCTCGGACGCCCAGCGCCAGGCCATCACCACCGGTGTGGTGATCGCGGCCATCCTGGTCATCGCGTTCCTCACCTCGCTGCTCATCGCCCGGTCGATGATCGGGCCGCTGCGCCGGCTGCAGGTCGAGGCCAACGACGTCGCGAACGTCCGGCTGCCGGAGGCGATCGCCCGGCTGCAGCGCCCGGACGCGACGTCGGCACCGCCGGACATCGAACCGATCGGCATCGACTCGCGGGACGAGATCGGCGAGGTCGCCCGGACCTTCGACGTGCTGCACAAGCGGGCGGTCGAGCTGGCGGGCGAGCAGGCCGGCCTGCGGCGGAACGTCAACGACATGTTCGTCAACCTGTCCCGCCGGTCGCAGGGCCTGGTCGAGCGGCAGCTCAAGCTGATCGACGAGCTGGAGACCGGCGAGCAGGACCCGGACCAGCTGGCCAACCTGTTCAAGCTGGACCACCTGGCCACCCGCATGCGCCGCAACTCGGAGAACCTGCTGGTCCTCGCGGGTGAGGACGCGGGCCGCCGGTGGGGCCGGCCGATCCCGCTGGTCGACGTGCTCCGCGCGGCGACCTCCGAGGTCGAGCAGTACCACCGCATCCAGCTGACCGGCGTCCCGGACGTCGAGGTGATGGGCCACGCGGTCAACCACCTCGTCCACCTCGTCGCCGAGCTGCTGGAGAACGCGACCGTCTTCTCCTCGCCCGAGTCGAAGGTGCTGGTGCACAGCCAGCGGCTGTCCGACGGCGGCGCGATGGTGGAGATCGAGGACCGCGGCATCGGGATGAGCGCGCACGAGATCTCCGACTCCAACGAGCGGCTGGCCCGCCCGCCGGAGTTCGACGTCTCCGTCTCCCGGATGATGGGCCTGTACGTGGTCGGCCGGCTGGCCACCCGGCACGGCATCACCGTCCGGCTGCGCCAGGCCGAGACCGGCGGCGTCAGCGCGTTCGTCCGGATCCCGGTCGACGTGCTGGCCAGCCGGTTCGACAAGCCCCGCGGCCAGGAGGACACCGCCGGCGGCCCGCCCGCCCAGGCCGAGCGCGGTGCCCCGGACGGCTGGGCCCTCGACGGCCGGCCCGCCGACGGCCGCACCCTGGACGGGCGGACCCCGGACGGCCGCGGCCAGGACGTACGGGTCCAGGACGGTCGGGGTCAGGATCCCCGGTCGGCCGGGCGCACCGGCCCGCCCGCGCTGCCCACCGGCCCCGCGGCGCTGCCCACCGG
>CADCTP010000293.1 GCA_902805565.1 uncultured Mycobacteriales bacterium | reverse complement strand
CCGGGGGGCGGCGGTCGCGGCGACCGGGGCGGCGGTGGCCGCCGCGGTCGGCGCCGCGCTGGCCGCCCCGGGACCGCGGTTCGTCCGGGTGCCGGTCGGGACCGGTGGCTCCGGGCCGGCGCCGCGGGTGACCGCCGGGCTGTCCCCGGCCGGGATGCGGGACCGGTTCGCCGGCTGGCTGCACCGTGACGCCTGAGCCGCTGCTGGTCACCGGGCCGGGCTCGCTGGACCGGCTGCCGCAGCTGCTGGACGGCTGGCGGCCGGCCCGGCTGCTGCTGGTCGGCACCCGGCGGGCGGTGACCAGCACCGGCGCGCTCGGGCTGCTCGGCGACGCCACCGTCAGCTGGTTCGACGCGGTGCGGCCCAACCCGACCTGGGCCCAGGCCGCCGAGCTGGTCCGGCTGGTCGACCAGGTCCGCCCGGACGTGGTCGTCGGGCTGGGCGGCGGGTCCACCCTGGACACCGCGAAGATCGGCCGGCTGGTCGCCGACCCGGCCCCGGACGCGGTCGCCGCCGGCCGGCTCCCCCGGCTGCGCCCCCGCCCGCCGAAGCTGGTGCTGGTGCCGACCACGGCCGGCAGCGGGGCCGAGGTGACCCGGTTCGCCACCGTCTACCTCGACGGCGAGCGCCGGTCGGTGGAGCACGAGGGGATGCTGGCCGACGTCGCGCTGGTCGACCCGCGGCTGACCGAGAGCTGCCCGCCCGCGGTGACCTGGCCGGCCGGGTTCGACGCGCTGTCGCACGCGGTGGAGTCGTTCTGGTCCCGCCGGTCCACCCCGCGGTCCCGGGCGCTGGCCTGGCCGGCGCTGACCGAGCTGTACGCGGTGCTGGCCGAACTGGAGATGCCGACGCCGCGGCAGCGGGCCCGGCTCTCGGCCGCGGCCACCCGGGCCGGGCTGGCCATCGAGCAGACCCGGACCACCGCCGCGCACGCCTTCTCGTACTGGCTGACCTCGCACCGCCAGGTCCCGCACGGCCTGGCCTGCCTGCTCAACCTGCTCTGGGTGCTGCCGTACAACGCGGCGCACCTGGCCGAGTGCTGCGCGGACGAGCGCGGCCCGGCGTACGTCGCCGAGCGGCTGACCGCGCTGTCCGGCGCGCTGGCCGGGCCCGGCGGCACCCCGCAGGCCGCGGCCGACGCGCTGGCCGCGCTGATCCGCCGGGCCGGCTGGTCGGACCGGCTGGGCACGTACGGGCTGCGGCCGGAGGAGCTGCCGGAGTTCGTGGCGGCCGGGCTGGGCGCGACCGGGCGGGCCGACAACAACCCCGTGCTGCTGGACCGCGACCGGGTCACCGCCGCGGTGTACGCCCGACTCTAGGAGGCCCCGTGCTGGACGTCCGGATGCCGATCCCCGCCGGGCTGGCCGAGGACTGCCTGGCCGGCCGGGGCCTGGACCGGCTGGCCGACCTGCTGGCCGGGCTGGTCCGGGCGCACGTGGACCGCCGGCCCGGGTTCGGCGTGCTGACCGGGATCGCGCTGGACGGGGAGCGGGCGCGGGAGTTCACCGTGCTGGCGTCCCGGGCGCTGGGCGAGCTGGCCCCGCAGGACGCCGCCGGGACGCTGCTGCGCGAGGTCCGCGACCGCGGGGTGCGGCTGGGCGAGGGCGCGACGGGCCGCTACTCCGACTCCCGGGACGGCGGCAGCCTGCACACCGACGCCCCGCACGCCCCGGGACCCGCCCCGGACTGGTTCACGCTGTTCTGCGTGCGGCAGTCGCCGGAGGGCGGCGGGACGGTGCTGGTGCACCTGGAGGACCTGCTGGCCCGGCTGTCCCCGGCGGCGGTGGCGGTGCTGCGGGAGCCGGTCCACTTCGACCGGCGGGAGGCCACCGCCGGGACCGTACGCCGGCCGATCCTGTCCGGGGACGGCATCGCCTACCTGCGCGAGTACGTCGAGCTGGGGCACCGGCAGCCCGGCGTGCCACCGCTGACCGGCGCCCAGCGGGCCGCCCTGGACGAGCTGGACGCGGCGCTCGGCGACCCGGAGCTGCAGCTGACCGACCGGCTGGCCCCGGGCGAGCTGGCGGTCTTCGACAACCGGCGGGTCTGCCACGGCCGGACCGCCTTCACCGACGACCCGCGGCCGGGGCGGCAGCGGCTGCTGCTGCGGACCTGGATCCGCCGCACCGGCTGACGGGCGGGCCGGTGGGCCCGGCGACGCGGGCCGCCCTAGCGGTCGATCAGCGACTCGGCCCAGGTGAGGTACTCGTGCGGCAGCGAGCGCAGCACCGACAGGTCGCCCGGGGCGCCGTCCAGCGCGGCGGACGCCTCGGCGGCCATCGAGTGGCAGTAGGCCAGCGTCTCGTCCACGAAGGAGTCCTGCTTCAGCGCCGACAGCACCTTCTCCACCTGGGCGTCGTCCAGGGTCCGGCCGTCGGATTCCAGCATGTCGGCGATCCAGCCCAGCTCCGGCTTCCGAAGCGCCCGCAGCAGCGGCACCGTGTACGTCCCCTGGCGCAGGTCGTTGCCGACCGGCTTGCCCAGCAGCTCGGTGGTGGACACCAGGTCGAGCAGGTCGTCGACGACCTGGAAGGCGGCGCCGAACCGGTCGCCGTAGCGGTGCGCCCGGTCCACGACGTCGCCGGTGATCCCGGCGGTGAGCGCGCCGAGCACGCAGCCGGCCCGGAACAGCGTGCCGGTCTTCAGCGAGATCGAGCGCAGCGCGCGCTCCTCGGTGCGGCCCAGGTCGTACGCGTCGGTCATCTCCATGACCTGGCCCTCGATCAGCTCGACCAGCGACTCGATGAGGACCTCGGCGACGGCCGGGGACACCGACAGCGCGGCCTGGCCGGCCCGGGCCATCAGCCGGTCGCCGACCATCACCGCCATGCTGGTGCCGTAGTCCGCGTTCACCGTGCGGACGCCGCGGCGCTCGGTGGCCGCGTCCATCAGGTCGTCGTGGGCCAGCGAGCCGGCGTGGATGAGCTCGATCGCGGCCGCCGCGGTGGCCTCGGTGCCGTCCTCGACGCCGCCGAAGGTCCGGTGCACCAGCAGCAGCAGGACCGAGCGCATCCGCTTGCCGCCGGTGGACAGCAGCTGGCCGACCGCCTCGTCCATGCCGGCGACCTCGGAGCCGGACGCGAGCCGGTGGACCTCCGCGTCGACCCGCGCGAGACCGTCCCGGAGGGTGGGAAGTGCGCTGAGCGGGACGGTCGTGGTCACTGACTGAAAGTACATCGGCCCTTGCGGGGCCGCCCGGCCAGGCCCGGCGTCGGCGCCCATGAAGCGGCCCCGCCCGGCCGCTCCGGACCGTAAGATGTCCTGGTTCACGCATAACTTCTCATGTGTCGGGGTCGATACGGATTGCCCCGACCCGGCGATCGGCGGTGCTGATGACCACGACGGTTCCGGACGTGCTGCGGGACGCGGGCGCGCTCGTCGTGCCCCGCCTGCGCGAGGCGATCGCGACGCTCAGCGTCGAGAATCAGCAGGTCGTCGACTACCACATGGGCTACCGGGACGCGGCCGGTCAGCCGGTGCAGCGGCGCGGCTCCAAGTCGGTACGGCCCGGGCTCGCCCTGCTCTCGGCGCAGGCTGTCGGCGGCACCGAGCAGGACGGGCTGCCCGGCGCGGTCGCCGTGGAATGCCTGCACAACTACGCGTTCCTGCACGACGACGTCATGGACGGCGACCGGATGCGCCGGCAGCGGGAGACCGCGTGGGTGGTGTTCGGGCAGTCCCGCGCGCTCAACGCCGGCACCGGGATGCTGGTGCTCGGCATGCAGACGCTGCTCGCCGCGCCGTCGGCGCACCGGGAGGCGGCCAGCCGGCTCTACGCCGACACCTGCCAGACGATGATGACCGGCCAGGGCATGGACATCGAGTTCGAGCACCGGCTGGACGTCACCGTCGCCGAGTCGATGGCGATGACCCGCGGCAAGACCGCGGCCCTGCTCTCCTGCGCCACCACGATCGGCGCCGTGCTCGTCACCGGTGAGACGGATGTCACCCGGGCCCTGCACGAGTTCGGCACCGAGGTCGGGGTCGCCTTCCAGGCCCGCGACGACGTGCTGGGCATCTGGGGCCGGCCGGAGCAGACCGGCGGCCGGCCGCCCGGCTTCGACCTCGTCGCCGGCAAGGGCACGCTGCCGGCGGTGGTCGCGCTGCAGGCCGGCGGGCCCGCCTCGGACGAGCTCCGCGCACTGCTGTCCGCCCCGCCGCTGGACCAGGACCGGGCCGCCCGGGCGGCCGAGCTGGTCGACCGGGCCGGTGGCCGGCAGTGGACCGAGGACCTGGCCCGCCGGTGCGTCGCCACCGCCGAGGAGATCGTCGCCGGGCTGGAGCTCGACGACTCCGTCCGGGACGGGATGATCGCCGTCGCCCGGATGGGCCTGCCGGACGACGTGCGATGAGCCGCGGCGCGTACCTGGCCTTCCTGGGCATCGACGGGATGGGCAAGACCACGCTGTCCACCGCGCTGCGGGCGCGCTGCGAGGCGATCGGGCAGCCGGTCCGGGTGGTCTCCTGGCGGCGGTTCATCGAGTCCGACGGCGAGCCGGCCTGGCCGCAGGACAACCTGCGCAACCTGTGGTTCGAGATCTTCCGGCTCTACTACGGCGGCGCCACCCTGGACGGCGGCGCCCGCGACATGCCCCGGTCGTACGAGGACCTCAACGCGCGCGGCGGCACCGAGCACCTGGCCGGCGCCGAGGTCGCCGGGCTGCGCGGGCACGGGCCGCTGGCCGCGGCGCTGCTCGAGGTCACCGGCAACGTGCTGCTGCAGCGGGACGTGATCGAGCGCTGGGTCGCCGAGGGCTTCCTGGTCCTGCAGGAGTCGTACGGGTTCAAGCACGTGGTCAAGGAGCTGCTGCTGACCGAGGAGGTCGACCCGGCGCTGGCGCCGGAGGTGGCCACCACGCTGCGGTTCGCCACCGACTTCTTCGGCCGGCACTGCGTGCCGGACGTCGGCGTCCACGTCACCGGCGACCCGTCGCTCGCGCTGGCCTGGCGGACCGCGCAGACCGGCTCGACCAGCCCGTTCGAGAACTACTCGATCGCCGGCGCCGACCCGGACGACAGCTTCCTGGCCATGCAGGCCCGGTGCGCGGACGTCTTCGCCGGGTTCGCGGCCGCGCACGGCTGGACCACGCTGGAGATGCGGGACCAGCCGGTCGAGCGCAACCAGGAGCGGCTGCTGGCCGCGCTGGCCGGGACGCCGGTCGGCGACCTGCTGGAGCTGGGGGCGGCGGCGTGACGCACGGGGCGTGGTCCGACGACGAGGACTTCTGGGTCGGCGTGGCCGGGGTCATCTACGACGAGGACCGGATGGCCCGCGCCGGCCGGGACGTCGAGCAGGTGCTCGCGCTGCTCGGGGTGACCGGGCCGGCCCGGGTGCTGGACCTGTGCTGCGGCCCCGGCCGGCACACCGCCCAGCTCGCCGCCCGCGGCCACGACGTGGTCGGAGTCGACCGCACCGGGGCGTACGTCGGGATGGCCCGGGAGCTGGCCGCGCGGACCGGGGTGCGGCCGGAGCTGGTGCACGCCGACGCCCGGGACTTCGTCGCCACGCCGGCGGTCGACGTGGTGCTCAACCTGTGGACGTCGTTCGGCTACTTCCCGGACCCGGCCGACAACCTGCGGATGCTGAAGAACGCCCGGGCGTCGCTGGCCGACGGCGGCGTGATGATGCTGCAGACCCGGTCCCGGGAGACCCTGCTGCGCCACCACCCGGTGCCGCGGGAGTGGGAGGAGCGCGACGGCGTCCTCATGCTGGCCGAGACCCGGGTGCTGCCCGGCTGGGACAAGGTCACCGGCCGGTGGGTCGTGGTCGACGCCGACGGCCGGCGGGACTACCCGTGGACGGCCTGGCTCTACACCGGCGACCAGCTGGCGGCGATGTTCGTCGAGGCCGGGTTCTCCTCGGTGGACCTGCACGGCGGCTTCGACGGCCGGCCGTACGACAGCGACGCGAAGTTCCTGGTCGCGGTGGCCCGGGCCGGCTAGTCCCAGTGCTGGCGGGCGGTGTCCATGCGGAAGCGGGACACCGCCACACCGCCGAAGACCAGCACGAACGCCCCCAGCGCGGCCAGCTCCGGCAGCACCGCGGGAAAGCCGCGGCCGGCCAGGACCACGTCGCCGAACCCGCGCATGGCCCAGTACGTCGGGGTCAGCCGGGCCGGCACCTCCAGCCAGTCGGGCAGCAGCGCGACCGGCACCAGCGCCCCGCCCAGGCCGGCGAAGACCAGGGCCAGCAGCCGCTCGTACGCGAAGGCCTGCCGGCGGCTGGCCGACACCGCGCACAGCGCCATCGCCAGCGAGACCACCACCGCGGCCAGCACCAGCAGGATCGCCAGCACGCCCGGCACCGACCCGCGGACCCGGAAGCCGACCACGCCGACGCCCAGGCCGAACAGGATCGCGAACAGCACCAGCACCATCAGGTAGCTCGGCAGCACCTTGCCCAGCAGCAGCTCCCAGTCCCGCAGCGGCGAGACCCGCAGCCGGTCCCAGGTCCGCCAGCCGTGCTCGCGGAAGATCGCCTCGCTGGCGATGCCGACCATGAAGAACGCGAACATCACCGTCATGGCCGGGACGGCCAGCTCGGCGCCGTTGGCGGCGGTGTCCCCGGACTGGGCCAGCACGCTGCGGTAGAGCGGCTTGACGAACAGCATCAGCAGGGCCGGGGTGAGCAGCAGCGTGACGAACGCCGCCGGCTCCCGGGCCATCGCGATCGCGTCGTGCCGGGCGATCGCCAGCACCCGGGTCACCGCGCCGCCCCGGCGGTGCCGCCGGACGGCCCGGCCGCGACCCGGTCGGCCGCCGCGGACCCGGACCCGGACCCGGACCCGGCGAGGATGGCCAGGTAGGCCTGCTCCAGCGACGCGCGGCCCATCTCGATCCCGGTCAGCCGGGTCCGCCCGTCGCCCAGCAGCTGCAGGGCCCGCACGGTCTCGGTGGCCGGGTCGGCCGCCGGCAGGTGCAGCGCGGCGTCCGCCCGGCGGGCCCCGGGCCAGTCCAGCTCGGGCGGCGGGCCGTCGAAGCGCAGCACGATCTCCCGCCGGGTGTGCCCGGCGACCAGCTCGGCCACGCCGCCGTCGGCCCGTACGGTCCCGCCGGCCAGGATGACCACCCGGGCGTCCAGGTCCTCGATCTCGCCCAGGTAGTGGGTCGTGTAGAGCACGGTCGCCCCCTCGGCGGCCAGCCGGCGGACCAGCTGCAGCAGCCGCAGCCGGCTCTCCGGGTCGGCGCCGACGGTCGGCTCGTCCAGCAGCACCAGCCGCGGCCGGTGCACCAGGGCGCACGCGGTGTGCACCCGGCGCTTCTGCCCGCCGGACAGCGTGCCGGCGCGGCGGCCGAGCAGGTCGGTCAGCTCCAGGGCGTCGGCCAGGTCCTCCACCGAGGCGGCCAGCGCGGGACCGCGCAGCCCGCCCAGCGTGCCGAACAGCCGCAGGTTCTCCGCGACCGTGTGCACCGGGTAGATCCCGAGCTCCTGCCCGGCCAGCCCCAGCCGGTCGCGGACCGCGCCCGGGTCGGCGGTGACGTCCGCGCCGAGCGCGACCACCCGGCCGGCGTCGGCCCGGCGCAGCCCGGCGACGATGGAGACCAGGGTCGTCTTGCCGGCGCCGTTCGGGCCGAGCAGGCCGACCACCTCGCCGGTGCCGACGGTCAGGTCCACCCCGTCGAGCACCCGCAGGTCCCCGTACGACTTGGTCAGCCCGGTGATCTCCAGCACGGGCTCAGTCCTCGGCCCGGGGCCCCAGCGAGCGGAGCATCTCGGTGGAGTTGCGGGTGACCGCGCGGACGGCGACCGGCTCCAGCATCGGGCGCAGCATCTCGATGCCGATGGAGAAGTCGACCTCGAGCACGGCCTCGGTGACCTCGTCGCTGATCCGGGTGATCTGCCAGAACCCCTCGAACCGCTCCATGTCCCCGGACACCTGCGCGTACGTGATCCGCCTGGCGGCCGGGTCCCGGGTGTCCCGCTCCCGCCACTTGAGGATCGAGCCCTTCAGCTCGATCTCCCAGTCGGCGATGGTCTCGGTCCGGCCGTCCGGCAGCGGCTCCTCCGACACCAGCCGGATGGACAGCACCGACTCCATCAGCTTCGGGTACGCCTCGACATCGCAGACGAGGGCCCACACCTCGGACTCGGGCACCCTCAGGCGCTCGGTGACGCGGACGACGGGCATGTGACGCTCCTCGGGGTGCTGAGTGGTGCTCAGGGTGCGAGCTCGTGGGCGGCGGTGGCCGCCGCCCGGTGCAGGGCGCTCTCCACGAACGCCAGGTCGTCGCCGGCCAGGAACGCCGACGGGGTGAAGCGCAGCACCGCGGGCGCGGTGAGGCACGGGGTGAGCAGGACCCGCTCGGCCAGCGCCGAGCGCATCATCTCCGCGCTGACGTCGGCCCGGGTGGAGTGCAGGCCGAGGAACGCGCCCCGCCCGGTCACCCCGGCGAACAGCTCGGGCCAGGCGTCGACCAGCCGGTCCAGCACCTCCCGCAGCGCCGCGCCGACCCGGGCCGCATGCCCGGGCACGTCGTCGTCCCGGATGACCCCGAGCGCGCCGAGGACGGCCGCCGCGGCCAGCGGGTTGCCGCCGAAGGTGGAGCTGTGCAGCAGCGGGTCCAGGTCGAACGGCCGGTACGCCCGGGGCGTGGCGACCAGCGCGGACACCGGCAGCACCCCGCCGCCGAGCGCCTTGCCGGACAGCAGGACGTCCGGGACCACGCCGAGGGCGGTGTGCGCCCACAGCGCGCCGCACCGGCCCAGCCCGGCCTGGATCTCGTCGGCGACCAGCAGCGCGCCGACCTCGTCGCAGGCCTGCCGGAGCGCGACCGCCATCGCCGGCGCCAGCGGGTGCACCCCGCCCTCGCCCTGCACCGGCTCGAAGAACACCGCGGCCGGCTGGTGCTCGGCGATCAGCTCGGCGGCCCGGCCGGGGTCGTCGCGGGGCAGCCGCAGCACGCCGGGCAGCAGCGGCCCGACCTGCCGGCGGAACGCCGCGGCGTCGGTCAGGCTCAGCGCCCCGGCGGTCTTGCCGTGGTAGGACCCGGCCAGGTGGGCCAGCCCGGGCCGGCCGGTGGTCGCCCGGGCCAGCTTGATCGCGGCCTCGACCGCCTCCGCGCCCGAGTTGAGGAACATCACCTTCTCCAGCCCGTCCGGGGCCAGCCCGGCCAGCTCCCGGGCGGCCAGGCCGGCCGGCCGGGACGGCAGCGTCCGGCTGGTGCCGGCCATCCGGTCCAGCTGGTCCCGGACGGCGGCGAGCACGGCCGGGTGGCCGTGGCCGAGCAGGAAGACCGCGAACGAGCCGAGGTCGACGTACCGGGTGCCGGACTCGCCGGTGATCCACGACCCGGACGCGGTGGCCTCGGCGTCGGTCGCCCGCAGCAGCGAGAACAGCAGCGCCCGGCCGGTGGACTGGTGCCGGCGGACCAGCTCCTGCACGTCCTCGGCCGGCGGGGCGGCGGACGGGGCGGCGGCCAGGTCAGTCATCGGTGTACGGCCGCTCGGCCAGCTCGAAGCCGAATTGGTGCCCCAGCGCCCACCGGCCGAGGATCTGCCGGGTCGCCACCCGGGTCGGCGGGTGGTAGCGGGCGGCCTGGGCGTCCCGCCAGAGCCGGGAGGCCGTGCCGCCGGAGGAGTACGACCGGACGCCGACCAGCTCGGCCGCCGCCTCCACGGCCCGGGTGGTCACCGCCGCGGCCTCGTGCTTGAGCGCCAGCATCGAGGGCAGCAGGCTGCGCGGGTCCACCGCCCGCTCGTCCAGCAGCCGGGCCAGGCCGGCGCAGGCGGCCTCCATCGGCAGCACGGCGGCCACGACGTCGCCGAGCAGCGACTGGAACGACGGCAGGTCGGCCCGGGCCGCGTCCAGGTGGGCCAGCCGGGACGTGCTCAGCGCCCGCCGGGCCTCGTCCACCGCGGCCTGCACCACGCCGAGGTAGGCCGCGGTGGCGGTCACGCAGAACCAGCCGACGCCGGCGGCGAACACCTCGTCGCCGTCGTAGCCGGGGGTGGAGCGGTGGAAGACCAGCCGGTCCGGCAGCCGGACGTCGGTGAGCCGGACGGTGTCCGACTCCGACGCGCGCATCCCCAGGGTGTCCCAGGTCCGGACCACCTCGACGCCGGGCGAGTCGGTGGCCAGCAGCGCCACCAGCAGGCTGTCCTCGCCGCCGGCGGTGTCCTGGACCTGGAGGCACAGCAGGTCGCTGCGCTCGGCCAGCGAGCAGGGCACCTTGATCCCGTTGAGCACCCACTCGTCGCCGTCCCGCTCGGCGGTGCAGGTGGAGCGGACCAGCGCGCCGCCCAGGCCCGGCTCGGCGAACGCGGAGGCGACGATCCGGCGCTGGGTGGCGATCGCCTCCAGCAGCATCCACGCCTCGTCCCGGGCCCGGTGCCAGTGCTCGACGATCACCCCGACCGAGAACAGGTGCATGTTGACCGCGATCGCCAGCGCCGGGTCGGCCGCGCCGATCCGCCGCTGCACCGCGCAGCACTCGACCAGCGACGCGCCGCCGCCCTCGAGGTCGGTGGGCACCGGCAGCCCGAAGTAGCCGGTCTCCCGCAGGACCTGCACGCTGCGGTCGTCCAGCCGGCCGGCCCGGTCGTTGGCCTCGGTGAGCCCGGCCAGCTCCTTGACGGCGTCCGCGGGCAGCAGGTGGTCGGTGTCCGGCCAGATCGCCGCGATGCCCCGCTCGTACCCGAAGGGGTCGGTCATGCCACTCCCTCGTCGTCGTTCTCGGTGTGGTCCTCGGTGTGGTCCTCGGTGTCGTCCCCGGTGTCGACGCCCACCCAGGGCGCCGGGGTGCTCAGGGCCAGCCGCGGGAACGTCGCCGCCCACCGCTCGATCGACAGCTGCACGCAGTCCAGCACCGGCGGGACCCGCCAGGTCGCCGGGAGCGGCTCGGTCAGCGACATGTACGGCTGGAACTCCGAGAGCAGGTCGGTGAAGTGGCGCTGCCGGCCGGTCATGTGCGGCCGGGCGAACGGCAGGTAGAACCGGTTCCACTGGTCGGGGGTGATGATCTGCGGCGGGCGGAACTCCGCGGCGCCGTGCGCGGTGCGCCACCGGTTCAGCCCGGCGAACATCGCGTCGACGACCGCCTTGACCGCCGGCGCCGCCCCGCCGTGGCCGAGGACCTCGGTCCCGCCCGAGCAGCTCCGCCCGGCCGCGGCCAGCACGCAGTCGGTGACGTCCGAGCAGGACACCACCTCGACCATCGCGCCGTCCTCGGCCACGAAGACCGGCAGCATCCCGGCCAGCGCGGACCGGACGATGGAGTAGAGCCCGGAGAAGCGGGCGACCGCGCCGTCGGAGCGCCGGCCGATCACCAGCGGCGGCCGGACCACGGTGACCTCGCCGAACCGGGCCCGCACCGCCCGCTCCGCCGCGGCCTTGGACCACTCGTACGTGTTGCGGTAGTCGGCCAGGTCGGCGGAGGACACGTCGCCGCGGGTGCCGGTCGCGTACGCGGTGGAGACGTGCACGAGGTGGGTGTCCACGCCGACCACCTCGGCCAGCGCGGCCACCGGGGCGGCGTTCGCGGCGTGCGCGGCCTCCGCCGAGAGGTTCCACTTCGGCCGGGCGGCGGCGTGCACCACGACGTCCCACGGCCGGCGCAGCTCGGCCGGGGCGGGCTCGGCGCCCATCCGCCAGGCCACCGCGCCGACCGGGCCGTCCGGGCCGCCGGGGACCGCGCCCCGGGCCGAGCAGCCGACGACGTCCCAGCCGGTCGCCCGGGCCCGCTCGACCAGGTCCCGGCCGACGACCCCGGTGGCACCGGTCACCAGCATGCTCGGCACGGTCGGCTCCCTTCGCAGGCGCGGCGGCGGCCGCGCGGGGTCACAGCGGCTTGGTCCACTCACCGGGCAGCAGCGGGGGCAGGCCCAGCTCGGCCACCAGCGGCTGCCAGCCGCGGACCAGCCGGAGCCCGCCGAACATGCCCTCCGGCGAGCGCAGCTCGGGCAGCCGGTCGCCCAGCCCGACCGACCGCTCGGTGGCGGCGACGAACTCCCGCAGGTCGGCCAGCCAGGCCGCCGGGTCGGCGGCCGGCAGCTCCAGGGCCGCCGCGATCAGGCCGAGCCCGGCCGCGACCTCGTCCTCGGGCACCCCGGCCAGCGGGTCGCCGGACGCGCCGTCCTCCCAGAAGTACGGCTCGGCGCCGTGGGCCAGGCCGCGCACGTGCAGGCAGGCCAGCACCAGGTGCCGGGTCTGCGCGGCGACCAGGTCCCACTGCCCGGCGCCGACCCCGCCGACCACGTCGTCCATCGCCTCCTGGGCGACGACCAGGCAGGTGACGGCGGCGTTGCTGACGTGGGCGACGTGCCGGCGCAGGTCGCCGACGGGGCGGACGGTCATGCCGGCCTCCGCAGGCCCAGCCAGAGCAGGTCCTCGGCGAACAGCCCGGCGACGTCCGGGTGCCACGGCTCGCCCAGCCCGTACGCCCAGTGCGGCTCGGTGCCGGCCGGGCTGTCGGCGTCCACCGCGACCGTGCGCATCGCCCACCGGGTGACCAGCGTCTCGCCGCCGAACGGGTGCCGGGTGGTGCCGGGCGCCGGCTCCAGGTGGGCCTGCCAGCCGGTGGTGTCCAGGTCGGCCAGCAGCTCGCCGACCAGCCCGTCCAGGCGGGCCGCGTACGCGTGCGCGGCGGCCGGGTCGACCGGCGGGCAGAGCGCCAGCCGGAACCACTCCAGGCCCTGCGCGTCGCCGAGCCGGCGGAGCTTCTCGCCCAGCCACTTCCAGCGGAAGTAGCTCTCGCCGGCCAGCGCGGCCCGCCGGTCCAGCGCGGCGATCAGCGCCTCGCCGGCCTTGAGCGCGGCCAGCCGGGACCGGCCGGCGGCGAGCAGGACCCGGGCCGCGAGCCGCTTGCGGACCGCCTCGGCCGCCCACCAGCCGGCCACCCAGCCGTCCACGTCGGCCCGCACCGACCGCTGCCAGCCCGCCCAGGTGCCGCCGTCGGAGGCGAGCACCAGCCCGGTGCCGAACCGGGACAGGCTGTCCACCGACTTGCGCCGGCGGTGGAACGACGCCGGGGACACCTCCGGGCCGGGCCAGCCGGCGGCCAGCTGGGCGTGCCGCTCGGTCACCGAGCCGGCGCCGTGCAGCAGGACGTCGATCCGGGCGCCCTTCGGGTAGGACATCAGCGGGAGCATGCTGGCGACCTCGTCCGGGACGACCACGTAGAGGTCGAGGTCGCTGTGCTCGTTGCCGTGGCCGGCGAGGACCGAGCCGGTGGCCACGACCAGCAGCGGGTCCCCGAACACGTCGTCGACCTGCTCCAGCACCTGCTCCGGGGACAGCCCGTGCAGGGCGAGATGCGCCTCGAACCGGCTCCGCAGGGCGTCCTGCACGGCGAGGGACATGGACGCGGCCTTTCCGGGGTGACGACGCCGGGGGTCAGCCCAACTGGGGTCGAAACGCAGTATAGACCGCGGATGAACCGTACCCACCCGTGTTCGGACTTTCTCGGCGGACTGGACCGCGGTGGTTACCCGGAGGTGTCAACGGGAACGGGCGTGGGCCCGACCGGCCCCCGCGCGAGGGTACGATGTCCCGCCGTGAGCATCGCCCAGCCGCTCGACCAGCCGGCACCCCCGCCCCCGCACAGCAGCGAGACCCTGTCCCCGCGGCGCGGCGGGCCCAACACCCTCGACGTCACCATCGTCCTGCCCTGCTACAACGAGCAGGAGCACGTCATGGCGGAGATCGAGCGGATCTCGGCCGCGATGGACGCCAGCGGCTTCAGCTACGAGCTGCTCGTCATCGACGACAAGTCGACGGACAACACGCTGGCCGTCCTGCAGCAGGCGCTGCCCCGCTTCCCCAACATGCGGCTGATGCCGTTCCGCCGCAACGGCGGCTCGGGCACCGCGCGGCGGATCGGCACCGGCGAGGCGTACGGGCGGTTCGTCGTCTGGACCGACGCGGACATGACGTACCCGAACGAGCGGATCCCCGAGTTCGTCCAGTACCTGCTGGACAACCCGGACGTCGACCAGGTCGTCGGGGCGCGGACCACCGAGCAGGGCACCCACAAGTTCCTCCGGGTGCCGGCGAAGTGGGTCATCCGCAAGGTCGCCGAGCGGCTGGCCGCGACCAAGATCCCGGACCTCAACTCCGGGCTGCGCGCGTTCCGCCGGGACGTCTCCCTGCCGTACCTGCGGCTGCTGCCGCCCGGCTTCTCCTGCGTCACGACGATCACGATGTCGTTCCTGTCCAACCAGCACCCGGTGGACTACCTGCCGATCGACTACGCCAAGCGCGCGGGCACCTCGAAGTTCCACTTCGTGAAGGACGCCTACCGCTACATCCTGCAGGTGCTGCGGATGGTCATGTACTTCAACCCGATCAAGGTCCTCATGCCGCTGGCCCTGTGGGTGCTGTTCTTCGGCATCGTCAAGGGCGTGTACGACCTGGTCCGGTGGGACCTCCGGGTCACCACCAGCACGCTGCTGCTGGTGCTGTCCAGCCTGATCATCGGGTCGATGGCGTTGCTGGCGGACCTCATCGTCCGCTCCCGCGCCGAGACCTGAGCCCCGCGCTGACCAGCACCCGCGCGGCCGTCCCGGAGGCCGCGGCGCCGCCGGCGGACCCGGCCGGGCCGGCTGACCGGCCCACCGCG
>CADCTP010000292.1 GCA_902805565.1 uncultured Mycobacteriales bacterium | reverse complement strand
GCGGGACGGCAGCCCCGGACCGGTCAGTGCCGGCGGGCGAGCAGCCAGGAGATCAGGCCGCCCAGGGCGACCACGCCGAGGATCGGCAGCAGCAGGGTCCGCAGCAGCTCCCCCGGTCCCCCGTCGGTGCCGGGTTCCGGCCCCACCGCGGCCGGGGGCCGGCCGGTGGGCGCGGCCGAGGGCGCCGAGGGCGATGCCGCCGACGGCTCGGCCGCCGCGGCGCCCAGCGGGACCTGGTGCACCGGCCCGGGCACGCCCTCGGTGCTGGTCAGCAGGTGCCGGCCGTCCGCGGACACGGCCACCGCCTCGCCCTGCTCGGTCGCCGGCAGCGCGATCCGCCGCCGGTCGCCGGAGGTCAGCGCGGCCTCGACGTCCCCGTCCGGCGCCGACCAGACGTACGCGTCGGTGTAGGTCCGCAGCACCACGGTCCGGCCGTCCGCGGACACCGCGCCCCCGGTGACGAGCACCTGGCCGGCCGCGCCGACCGGCCCGCCGTCGGTCCCGGTCGGCCGCAGCTCCAGCGACGCCACCCGGCGCAGCGGCGTGCTGCCCGAGGCCGACAGCGGGCCGGCCGGCGTGTAGACGGTGCTGGTCAGCGGCTCCTTGGTGGCGATGAGGAGCTGGCCGGACGGGGTGAGCAGCAGGGCCTCGGCGTTGTGCGGCCCGTCCGGGTAGCGCAGCCGGAACAGCGTGGCGGTCCCGTCCGGCGCGATCCGCTCCAGCGCGACCGTGGCGCGGTCCAGCCCGTTGTCGCCGATGTCGGCCAGCCACAGCGTCCCGTCGGCCGCCCGGGCCAGGTCCTCCACGTCGTACGGGTCGATGTCGGCCTCGACGGTGTCCCGCACCCGGCAGGTCCTCCGGTCCAGCTGGAAGACCCGCAGCCGGCCGCCGCCGTCGTTCACCGTCCACAGCGCGGAGGCGGACGCGGCCAGGCCGCTGGACTCGCCGATCCGCGGGTCCCGGATCGTGCAGAGGACCCCGTCAGCCGCGGTCGCGGGGGCGGGGTGGAGCAGCGTCACCAGCAGGAGCACCAGCAGCAGCCGGACGGCGACGCGCACCCCGCCAGTGTCGCAATGCCGCTCGCTCGACCTGCAGGAGGATCACCCCGAGCGCGGCGGCGGCGACCATGTCGGTGACCCAGTGGTAGTCCCGCAGCAGCATCCCGACCATGGTGACCAGCGGCGCGAGCCAGGCCAGGACGGCGGCGACCCGGACCGACGGCCCGGCCCGCGGCCGCTCGGCGACGCACCGCGCGAGCAGGCCCCAGAGCACGACGGCGGTGGCGGTGTGCCCGGACGGGTACGACCGCGGCGGGCCGGCGTACTGCAGGCCGGGCGGTGGCGGGCGGGCGATGCCGACCTTCAGGCCGTAGACGACGAGTACGGTGGCCAGGCCCAGCACCGCCAGCCGGACCAGCGGCTCGGCGGTCCGCTCCCGCAGGCCGATCCAGGCCAGCGCGACCAGCACGACCGGGATCACCACCAGCTGGTCGCCGACGGCGAGCAGCAGGTCCAGCCACCGCGCGCCCGGGTCGCCGGCCCCCTCCGACGGCAGGCCGGCCGCCCGGACCCGGCCGGAGACCCACGCGTCCAGCCGGGTCAGCGGGCCGCCGGCCAGGATGTCGGTCGTGACGAGCAGGGCGACGGCCGCCGCCGCGAGGAGCCGGAACCTCACCCCGCCGCGTACGCCGACAGCGCGCCGGCGAGGTCCCCGGACACCCGGGCGGTGAGCAGCGTGCCGTCCCCGGTGTGCTCCTCGGCCAGCACCTCGCCGGTCGCGTGCACCCGGGAGACCAGGTCGCCGCGCTCGTACGGGACGAGCACGTGCACCTCGACCGCCGGCCGCGGCAGCCGGGCCTCCACGGCCGCGGCGAGCTGGTCGATCCCCCGGCCGGTGCGCGCGGAGACGAACACCGCGTCCGGCGCGAGGCCGCGCAGCCGGGTGAGGGTGTCCGGGTCGGCCGCGTCGATCTTGTTGACCACCAGCAGCTCGGGTACGTGCAGGGCGTCGATCTGGCCGAGCACCTCCCGGACCGCCGAGATCTGCCCCTCGGGGTCGGCGTCGGAGCCGTCCACCACGTGCAGGATGAGGTCGGAGTCGGCGACCTCCTCCAGGGTGGAGCGGAACGCCTCGACCAGCTGGTGCGGCAGGTGGCGGACGAAGCCGACGGTGTCGGCCAGCGTGTACTCCCGGCCGTCCGGGGTCTGCGAGCGCCGCACGGTCGGGTCGAGGGTGGCGAACAGCGCGTCCTCGACCAGCACGCCGGCGTCGGTCAGCCGGTTGAGCAGCGAGGACTTGCCGGCATTGGTGTAGCCGGCCAGCACCACCGAGGGCACCTCGTTGCGGACCCGCTCCTGCCGCTGGACCGCCCGGGTCGCGCCCAGCTCGCCGAGCTGGCGGCGCAGCTTCGCGATCTTGGTGTTGATCCGGCGCCGGTCGGTCTCGATCTTGGTCTCACCGGGGCCGCGGGTGCCGATGCCGCCGCCGCCGGCGACCCGGCCGCCGGCCTGCCGGGACATCGACTCGCCCCAGCCGCGCAGCCGGGGGAGCATGTACTGCAGCTGGGCCAGCTCGACCTGGGCCTTGCCCTCCCGGCTGCGGGCGTGCTGGGCGAAGATGTCGAGGATCAGCGCGGTCCGGTCGATGACCTTGACCTTGACGATCTCCTCCAGCTTGCGCAGCTGGCCGGGGCTCAGCTCGCCGTCGCAGACGACGGTGTCGGCGCCGGTGGACACGACGATGTCGCGGACCTCCTTGGCCTTGCCGGAGCCGAGGTAGGTCGCCGGGTCGGGCCGGTCGCGCCGCTGCATGACGCCCTCGAGCACCTCGGAGCCGGCGGTCTCGGCCAGCCGGGCCAGCTCGGTCAGCGAGTTCTCGGCGTCGGTCACGGTGCCGGACGTCCACACGCCGACGAGCACCACCCGCTCCAGCCGGAGCTGCCGGTACTCGACCTCGGTGACGTCCTCGAGCTCGGTGGCGAGCCCCGGGACCCGGCGCAGCGCCTGGCGGTCCTCCAGGTCGAAGGACTCGTACGGCTGGTCGGGCTCGTACGCCTCGACGAGGTCGGTCTCGACCGGCTCGGGGCGCGGGCTGGGTTCGTGGAGTGGTTGCGTCATCGTTCTCCGATGGTGTCACGGGCGCCGTGCGGTGGCACGGTCATTTACACGGGCCGGTCGTCCCGGTGCAGGCCGATGAACAGCGACCACGGCTCTCCGTCGGAACGCCGCTTCCGGAACTCCTCGACCAGCTCGTACAGCCGGTTGCCGAGCTCCTCGCGTTCGTCGGCGGTGAGCCGCAGGCCGGCCCGGGTGCCGTCCACCTGGTCGAAGCCGACCCGGCTGGCGTCCTCGACGAAGGCGGCGACCAGCGCGTTGGCCTGGGCCCGGCCCTGCTCCGGGTCAACCACGTCCATCACCCAGGACTTCCCGGTCGCGCGGTAGGGCACCTCGCGGGCGCCGCGGGCGCCGCGGCGCTCCCCCTCGGCGACCAGGAAACCGGTGTTGACCAGCTTCCGGACGTGGTGCAGCACGCTGGCCGGGTCCCGGCCCAGCGCCTGGGCGATCTGCTTGTTGGTCAGCGGGGTGTCCAGGCACAGCCGCAGGATCCGCAGCCGCAGCGGCGAGGCGATCGCCCGCGCCTCCTCGTCGGTCGCTTCCCGCCGTTCGCTCTCCACCGCTCCCAGCCTAAGTGATTGACAGAACCCAATCACTGGGTTCACCCTTCCGGGGGTGAGCCTCGTACACCATCCCGACTTCCGCCGGCTGTGGGCCGCGGACGCGCTGAGCCAGGTCGGCACGCAGATCACCGCGATCGCCCTGCCACTGCTGGCGATCAAGGTACTGGACGCCGGCGCCTTCGAGGTCGGCCTGCTGACCACCTTCGAGTTCCTCGCGTTCCTGCTCATCGGGCTGCCCGCCGGCGCCTGGGTCGACCGGATGCGCCGGCGCAACGTGCTGGTCGTCGCGGACCTCGGCCGGGCCGTGCTGTTCGGCTCGCTGCCGCTGGCCTGGTGGCTGGACCTGCTGACGCTCTGGCAGGTCTACCTGGTCGCGCTGCTCACCGGGGCCTGCACGGTGTTCTTCGACGTGGCCTACCAGTCGTACCTGCCGCACCTGGTCGGCCGGGAGCACCTGGTGGAGGGCAACGCCAAGCTGCAGGGCACCCAGTCGGTCGCCCAGGTGGCCGGGCCGACCGCGGGCGGCCTGCTGGTCCAGGCCCTCACCGCGCCGTACGCGATCCTGCTGGACGCGGTGTCCTTCCTGTGGTCGGCACTCTGGGTCGCCTCGATCCGCACCCGGGAGCCGCGGCCCGAGCGGGTCGCGGGCCGCAACCTGGTCCGCGAGGTCCGGGAGGGGCTGGCGTTCGTCTTCGGGCACCAGCTGCTGCGGGTGATCGCGGCCTGCACGGCGACGGCCAACCTGTTCAGCAACGTGGCGATGACGGCGTTCGTGGTGCTGCTGGCCTCGCCGGACGAGCTGGACCTGGCCGCCGGCACGATCGGGGTGCTGTTCAGCGCGGGCGCGGTCGGCGGGCTGCTCGGGGCACTGGTCGCGCGGCGGTTCGCGGGCTGGGTCGGGCAGGGGCCGGCGCTGTGGATGTCGATCGGCCTGCAGGGGCCGGTGACCGCGGCCATGCCGTTCGTCGACCGCGGCTGGCAGCTGTGGCTGGTCGGGGCGTCGTTCGTGGTGAGCGGGGCGACGGTCGTGGTCTACAACATCACCCAGGTGTCGTTCCGGCAGCTGCTGTGCCCGGAGCGGCTGCTCGGCCGGATGAACGCGACGATCCGGTTCGCGGTGTGGGGGACGATCCCGATCGGGGCGCTCATCGGCGGCGTGCTCGGGTCGACGATCGGGCTGCGGCCGACGCTGTGGGTGGCGGTCGCGGGGTCCGCGACGGCGTTCCTGCCGGTGTTCCTGTCGCCGCTGCGGTGGATGCGGGAGCTGCCGACGACGTACGAGCCGGGGGGCGGGGCGGGAACGGACGCCGGCGCCGGCTCGGGGCCGGGGCCGGTCGGGGCCGGCGGCGGGGCCGC
>CADCTP010000291.1 GCA_902805565.1 uncultured Mycobacteriales bacterium | reverse complement strand
GACCTGTCCGGCGCCCGGCTGGACGGCGGGGACGGGCCGGCGCTGGTCGCGGACCGGATGACCACCGGCTCCGACCTGGTGCTGGACGACGTGACCGCCACCGGCCGGGCCGCCGCCGGCGGCGGGCGCGGTCTCGGCGGCCGGGCCGACGTCGCGGACCGGGGGCGGCCCGCCCGGCCGGAAGCCCTCCTCGGACTTGTCCTTGCCGAACAGCGGGTCGTCGAAGAACGCCGGGGGCAGCCGGGGCATCTCCTGGGTCATCTCGTCCCAGGAGTTCCACCCGGTCACCCTCGGCTCCGGTCCGCCGGGCCGCCGGCCGCCACCGGCTCCGGCCGCCCGCGCGCCCGCAGCCGCCGGACCAGCCGGAACAGCACCGCCCCGACCAGCACGGCGAACGCCAGCCCGGTGATCCCCAGGGCCAGCCCGCCGTACGCGGTGCTCCGCACGCTCACCGTGATCTCCCCGCCGAGCGGCCCGCCGGCCGGTGTGGTGAGCTGCCCGCGGACGGCGAACGTCCCGGTCCGTCCGACCTGCGCGGGCACCTTCACCGTGCGCTTGTCCCCGGCCGGGATGCGAACCACACCGACATCACTGGTGGTGAATCCGGCCGGGGTCGCCAGCCGGAGCCGGACGTTCACCGGCACGGCGAGCCGGTTCTCCAGGGTGACCAGCAGCGGGCTGTCCGCGGAGGCGAGGGTGTAGTCGCCGGTGGCCGGCGAGCTCATGGTCACCTCGCCCCGCAGCGTGTCGATCCGCCGCAGCAGCTCGTCGACGTACTTCCGGCCGCTGGCCGGGTTGTCCCGCCAGGCCGCCGAGCCGGCCCGCCGCAGCGCGTCCCCGTACGGTCCGAGCTGGGCGGTGGCGTCGGCGTTGTCCAGGGCGCCGCGGAAGTCCGCGACCCGGCCGCGCACCGTGCGCAGCGTGCCGATCTGGGTGGCCGGCACCTCCCGCCGCGCCGCCGCCGGCGGGTACGCGAGCGCGCCGCGCTCGACCGGCGGCGTGCTGCCGGCCGCGGTGAGCGCGTCGACCGAGGTCAGCCAGGACAGCCGGCCGAGGTCGGCGGCCAGCGCGGTGGCGTACCCGGGCGGCGGGTCCCAGCGCCGCGGCGGGGTGAGTACCAGGGTCCGGCCGTCGTTCGGGCCCTCGGCGGTGATCATCGCCAGCTCGGCCAGCAGTCGCTGCTCGGCCAGCCGGGGCCCGCCGGCGAAGCCGTTGCGGCGCAGGGCGCCGCTGTTCACCAGCGACTGCACGGTCGGGTCCGACACCAGCGCCACGGCCTGGCCGGACAGTGCCGGCAGCGGCGACACCCCGCTCGGCGTGCGGTCCAGCGACTCCGGGTCCGGGGCCTGCGGCAGCGCGGACGGGTCCAGCACGACCGCGCTGACGCCCTGGGCCACCACGTCGTCCAGCGCGGTGTCGGTGAGCTGCCCGTCCGGCGGCCAGCTGACCCGGGTGTCCACCGGCCGGCCCAGCACCCGGGCGGTCGCGTCCAGGTCCGGCCGCTGGAACCGGCCCGTCGTCCCGTCGCCGCCGCGCTCCAGCGCGACCAGGTCGGGGTCGGCGTACGGCGTGGCCACGACCAGGTGCCGCGGGGCGACCGCCCGCAGCCGGGCCAGCCACCGCGCCGCCGTCGGCCCGCCCCGCCCGACCGCGGTCCGGCCGTCGGCGACCACCCGGTAGCCGGTGGTCATCCGGCTCAGCGCCTCGATCGTCTCCGGGTCGATCAGCAGCGTCAGCCGTACGTCGGCCGGCACCCGCTCGGCCGCGGTGAGCAGCCCGTCCAGCCGGCCCCCGGTGGCCACCGACTTCGCCAGCAGGTCGTTGGCGAACAGCTCGGGCTCCCCGGCCGGCGTGCCGGTGACCCGGCGCGGCCGGTCGAGCAGCGGCCAGAGCAGCGCGATCCGGGTCGGCGCGGTGTCCGCCGGCAGGTACGGCAGGAGCGTCTGCACCCGGCCCAGCTCGGCCCCGGTGTCGGCGGCCTGCACGGTGAGGGCCAGCGGGTAGACGCCGATCGAGCTGGAGCCGTACAGGGCCAGGTCGGCGGGGGTGGTCTCGTAGGTCACCCGGCGGCTGGCCCCGGGGGCCAGGCTCTCCGGCAGGTCCTGCTGCGGCGCGCCGGCCGCGGTGGTGAACGGCGGGTCGGTGTCCGCCGCCTGCAGTTCGCCCCGGGTGTCCAGCACCTGGCCGCGGCGCAGCCGCAGGGTCACCGGGCCGGTGTCGGCCGGGCCGGTGTTGCGCAGCAGCGCGGTCACCGTGATCGGGGTGTCCGGGCGCAGGTCGCGCGGCTCCAGCCGCTCCAGGGTGACGGTGACCGGCAGCAGGTCGCCCGGCGCGGCCAGCGCCGGCACCGGCAGCCCGGCGGCCAGGGCCACCGCGGCCAGCGTCGCGGCGCCGAGGGTGCGCACCCGCTCAGACACGGTCGAGCAGTTCCGGGGCGCGGGCGACCAGGGTCCGCTCGTCCTCGTACGCGAGGGTCGCGCCGAGCTCGTCCAGCGGCACCCAGGCCACCGCCGTGACCTCGACGTCGGCGTCGGACAGCTCGCCGCCCTCCGCCCGCATGAGGAAGTGGTGGACGGTCTTGTGCACCCGCCGGCCGTCGGCCATGAACCAGAAGTCGATCGTCCCGAGCCGGCCGACGATCCGGCCGGCGATGCCGGTCTCCTCGGCGACCTCCCGGACCGCGGCCTGCTCCGCCGACTCGCCCGCCTCGATGTGGCCCTTCGGCAGCGACCACAGCAGCCGGCCGCGGCGGTCCTTGCGGCCGATCAGCGCACCCATCAGCCGGCCGGAGGACGTGTCAACGACGAGTCCCCCGGCGGACGTCTCGTCGACCCGGCGGACCCGGGAGCGACGTGGACGGGCCATGCAGCGATCGTAAGCGCCGCGCACCAACCGCCGAGGCGTCGGTACCCTCGGCGGTCGTGTCCACGTCCGTCTCCCCTGGGGCTCCCGTGACCTCCCCCGCCGACCTCGTCCGCGTTCCCGAGGTCGCCGACCGCCTGGGTGCCCTGTTCGCCGCCGCCGGGCACGAGCTGCACCTGGTCGGGGGCACCGTCCGGGACGCGCTGCTCGGCCGGCCCGCCGACGACCTGGACTTCGCCACCGACGCCCGGCCGGAGGCGGTGCTGGAGCTGGTCACCCCGCTCGGCACGACCTGGACCGCCGGCATCGACTTCGGCACCGTCGGCGTGCTGACGCACGGGATGCGGTGCGAGATCACCACCTACCGCGCCGACCGGTACGACCGGATCAGCCGCAACCCGCTGGTCGCGTACGGCGACTCCCTCGACGACGACCTGCGCCGCCGCGACTTCACGATGAACGCGATGGCGCTGTCGGTGCCCGGGCACGTCTTCGCCGACCCGTACGGCGGGCTCCGCGACCTGGCCGGCGGCGCGCTGCGGACCCCGGCCGACCCGCTGGAGTCCTTCGCCGACGACCCGCTGCGGATGCTGCGGGCGGCCCGGTTCGTCGCCCAGCTCGGGGTGACCCCGACCGCGGACACGGTCGCCGCCATGGTCACCCTCACGCCGGAGATCGGCCGGATCACCGCCGAGCGGGTCCAGGTCGAGTTCTCCAAGCTGCTCACCGGCGCCCACCCCCGGCGCGGGCTCGAGCTGCTGGTGGACACCGGGCTGGCCGACGTCATCGTGCCGGAGCTGCCCGCGCTGCGGATGGAGATCGACGAGCACCACCAGCACAAGGACGTCTACGTCCACTCGCTCACCGTGCTGGAGCAGGCGGTCGCGCTGGAGGAGGACGGGCCGGACCTGGTGCTCCGGCTGGCCGCGCTGCTGCACGACATCGGCAAGCCGGCGACCCGGCGGCACGAGCCCGGCGGCGGGGTGTCCTTCCACCACCACGAGGTCGTCGGGGCGAAGCTGGTCCGGGCCCGGCTCAAGGCGCTGAAGTATCCGAAGGAGATCGTCGAGGACGTCTCCCGGCTCACCCTGCTCCACCTGCGCTTCCACGGCTACGGCCGGGGTGAGTGGACCGACTCCGCCGTCCGCCGGTACGTCACCGACGCCGGTCCGCTGGTGTCCCGGCTGCACAAGCTGGTCCGGTCGGACTGCACGACCCGCAACCGCCGCCGGGCGGCCGCGCTCGCCCGCACGTACGACCTGCTGGAGGAGCGGATCGCCCGGATCTCGGCCGAGGAGGACCTGCGCGCGGTCCGCCCCGACCTGGACGGCAACGAGATCATGCGGCTGCTCGGGCTGCCCCCGGGCCCGCTGGTCGGCCAGGCCTGGCGGCACCTCAAGGAGCTCCGGCTCGACCGCGGCCCGCTGGACCACGACGAGGCCATCGCCGAGCTGCGCCGCTGGGCCGCCGAGCGCGACCTGCCCGCGCCCGGGAGCGGCTGACCCCGGTCGGCGGACAGGAAGAGGACACCCGCCGCCCTTTAACTGCCCATTTATACGACCGCTCGACCGCCTGCTCCCGTCATGGCGTTCCGGTTAGGCTTGGGCGATTCGTATGCCGGGAGTCGGAATGGCACGTGCGCACGGCGAGCCGCGCGACTTTTTCATCAGTCACGCCTCGACGGACGACCGCTGGGCGCGCTGGATCGCCTGGACGCTCGAATCGCACGGCTGGACGGTCGAGCTGGACGTCTGGGACTGGCCCCCGGGGGTCGATTTCGTCTCCCGGATGGAGCGCGCGCTCGACGACGCCGAGCGGGTGATCGCCGTGGTCAGCGAGCACTACTTCACCGCGACCTTCGCCCGCGCGGAATGGGACGCGGCGTACGCCCGCAATGCCCGGGCGCCGGGCCGGCTGGTCCCCGTCCTGGTGGCGGACGTCCCCGTTCCCGACCTCTTCGCCTCCCTGGTGCAGATCCGGGTGGCCGGCCTCGACGAGGCCGCGGCGGAGCAGCGGCTGGTGTGGCAGCTGCTCGGCGGCCGCCCGGACCGCCGCCCCCCGTTCCCGCCGGCGTCGACCCCGGCCGGCAAGCCGGAGTTCCCGACCCCGGCCCGTCCGGCCCGCCCGCCGGTGCCCGCCCCGGGAGCCGGTCGGTCCCGCCCCCCGGTGCCCGCGCCGGGAGCCGGTCCGGCCCGCCCGC
>CADCTP010000290.1 GCA_902805565.1 uncultured Mycobacteriales bacterium | reverse complement strand
TTGGCGGTGGCCCCCCGCCCGCCGGACGGCATCGAGCGGCGGGCCCGGTCCTGGGAGGAGCTGCCGTCCTGGCTGTGGCGGGACCGGCCGTGGGCGGTGGCGGTGGTGCTGCTCGGCGCGCTCGGGGTGCGCGACCGCACCGCCGCGTTCGTCGACTTCCCGGAGCGCCGGATCGACTGGCCGGGCCTGCTCGCCGAGTGCCGCGGCTGGCCGCCGGACCAGCGGCTGCTGGTGCAGAGCGCGTACGAGATGGCGTTCGAGACGCCGGCCGAGGCGACCCGCGCGCTCACCGACCCGGTCAGCCTGCGGGACGTGGTCGCGCACCTGGACGACGACGAGGTGGAGCGGATCCGGGTCGCGATGCAGATCCGCCGTGGCCGGCTGGCCCCCGAGGAGGGGATCACCGCCGTGAGCTGACGGGCCGCGCGGTGCCGTGGTCGGCGGGTCCCACACCCGCCCACCCGGCGGGCGCCGGCCCGGCGCCTGCCCGTGACACGGCGGCACACCGGGGACGGCATGATGGCGGGATGGCGTTCGGCAGTCAGGTGTAGCCCGTGGTCATCCCGGTCTACGACAGCAACCCCACCCGGCGTCGGCCGTACGTCACCTGGGCCCTGATCGCGATCTCCGTGCTGGCCTTCCTGCTGTCCCCGGTGGTGCGCGGGCCGATCCTCGGGGACCCGACGACCGCGCAGCTGTGCCAGCAGCAGGCCTACTTCCTGGAGTACGGCGCGGTGCCGATCGAGCTGACCCGCAACCGGGCGCTGGACTACACCGTCGGGGACGCGGCCGGGCCGGGGGAGTGCTTCCAGGTCGCGCCGGACTACGTCAAGCGGCCCTGGCTGTCCTCGATCACCGCGGTGTTCGTGCACGGCGGCTGGGCCCACCTGCTGGGGAACATGCTGTTCCTGTGGGTCTTCGGCAACAACGTCGAGGACCGGTTCGGCCGGCTGAAGTTCCTGCTCTTCTACCTCGGCGTCGGCATCCTCTCCACCTACGCGTACGCGCTGACCAGGCCGGACGCGATCGAGCCGCTGGTCGGCGCGTCGGGGGCGATCTCCGGCGTGCTCGGGGCGTACCTGCTGCTCTTCCCGCGGGCGAAGGTGATCGGCCTGGTCACCTTCCTGTTCTTCTTCCCGCTGCGGCTGCCGGCCTGGCTGGTCCTCGGCTTCTACTTCGTGCTCCAGGCCGTCTACGCGTACGGGGTCGGGCTGACCGGCGGCGGCGCGGTGGCGTACCTGGTGCACGTGGTCGGCTTCGTGCTCGGGGTGGCCGTGGTGCTGGCGCTGGGCCGCCGGCTGCGGCCGCCACCACCGCCGCCGGCCCGCTGGGCCTACTGAGGAACGCCGGACGGTGCCCGGCGCCGGCGGCGCGGGCCGGGGCCCCGCCGCCGGCGTCCCCGGGTCACCGGAACCGTCCTACTCGTCGGCGTCCTCGTCGTCCCGGGCCAGCCAGGTGGCCAGCCGCTCCACCGGCACCTCGAACTCCGGGTTGAGGTCGACGAAGACCCGCAGCCGGTCGGCCAGCCAGGCGAGCGTGACCTCCTGCTCGCCCCGGCGGACCTCCAGCTCCTCGATGCCCCGATCGGTCGCGTACATCGGCGCTCAGTCCTCGAAGGCGGCCTGGATGACCGCCTGCTGCTGGTCCTCGTGCGACTTGTGCGACCCGACCGCCGGGCTGGCCGACGCCGGCCGGGCCCGCACGGTCAGCGGCGGCCGGCCCGCCAGCAGCGCCGGCAGCCGGAAGGCGACGTACGTCCAGGCGCCCATGTTCTCCGGCTCCTCCTGCACCCAGCGGACCTCCGCCGACGGGTACGCCGCCAGCGCCTCGCGCAGCGAGTCGCCCGGGAACGGGTGCAGCTGCTCCAGCCGCAGGATCGCGGTGTCGCGGACCTGATGCTTCTCCCGCCACGCCGCCAGGTCGTAGTAGACCTTGCCCGAGCAGACCAGGACCTTGGTGACCTCCGACGACGGCGGGGCCGCCGGGTCGGTGAGCACCGGCCGGAAGCCGCCGCCGGTGAAGTCCTCCACCGACGAGACCGCCGCCCGCAGCCGCAGCAGCGACTTCGGGGTGAAGACGACCAGCGGCCGGACGGCGGCCAGCGCCTGCCGGCGCAGCAGGTGGAAGTAGTTCGCCGGGGTGGTGCAGTTGGCGACGGTCATGTTGTCCTCGGCGCACAGCTGCAGGAAGCGCTCGATCCGGGCCGAGGAGTGGTCCGGGCCCTGGCCCTCGTAGCCGTGCGGCAGCAGCAGCACCACCCGGGACCGCTGGCCCCACTTGGCCTCGCCGGAGGACAGGAACTCGTCGATGATCGTCTGCGCCCCGTCGACGAAGTCGCCGAACTGCGCCTCCCAGCAGACCAGCGCCGTGGGGTTGGCCACGGAGTAGCCGTACTCGAAGCCGACGGCGGCGAACTCGCTCAGCAGCGAGTCGTACACCCAGAACTGCGCCTGGCCGTCGTCCAGGTACTTCAGCGGGGTGTGCTCCTCGCCGGTGTTCCGGTCGACCAGCACCGAGTGCCGCTGCACGAACGTGCCGCGCCGGCTGTCCTGCCCGGCCAGCCGCACCGGCACCCCGTCCAGCACGGTCGCGCCGAACGCGAGCAGCTCGCCGAACGCCCAGTCGATGTTGCCCTCGGTGGCCATCGCGACCCGCCGGTCCAGCTGCGGCTTGAGCCGCGGGTGCACCGCGAAGCCGTCCGGCAGCGAGGCGAACGCGTCGCCGATCCGCTTCATCACCTCGGAGCTGATCGCCGTGTCCACCTGGCGGGGCGGCGGCGGGGTCATGTCGTGCGCCGGCTTCGCCTGCCCGGAGGCGTCCCGGGTCTCCGCGAACACGCGCTCCAGCTGCTCCTGGAAGTCGCGCAGCGCGTCCTCGGCGTCCTCGAGCGTGATGTCGCCCCGGCCGACCAGCGCCTCGGTGTAGAGCTTCCGCACCGAGCGCTTCTTGTCGATGATGTCGTACATCAGCGGCTGCGTGTACGACGGGTTGTCGGCCTCGTTGTGGCCGCGCCGCCGGTAGCAGACCATGTCGATGACGACGTCCTTCTTGAACTCCCGGCGGTAGTCGACGGCCAGCTTGGCCACCCGCACGCACGCCTCGGGGTCGTCGCCGTTCACGTGGAAGATCGGGGCCTGGATCATCCGGGCCACGTCGGTGGAGTACAGGCTGGAGCGGGCCGCCGCCGGCGAGGTGGTGAAGCCGACCTGGTTGTTGACGACCACGTGCACGGTGCCGCCGGTGCGGTAGCCGCGCAGCTGGGACAGGTTGAGGGTCTCGGCGACCACGCCCTGCCCGGCGAACGCCGCGTCGCCGTGCATGAGCACCGGCAGCACGGTGAAGCCCGCCTCGCCCTTGTCGATGAGGTCCTGCTTGGCCCGCACGATGCCCTCGACGACCGGGTCGACCGCCTCCAGGTGGGACGGGTTGGCGGTCAGCGAGACCTTGACCTGCTGGCCGCCGGGGGCGGTGAAGGTGCCCGACGAGCCGAGGTGGTATTTCACGTCGCCGGAGCCGTGCGAGGACTTGGGGTCGATGTTGCCCTCGAACTCGGCGAAGATCTTGCCGTACGACTTGCCGACGATGTTGGCCAGGACGTTGAGCCGGCCGCGGTGCGGCATGCCCATGACGACCTCGTCCAGCTCCTGCTCGGCGGCCCGGGCCAGCACCGCGTCCAGCAGCGGGATGACCGACTCGGCGCCCTCCAGCGAGAACCGCTTCTGCCCGACGAACTTCGTCTGCAGGAACGTCTCGAACGCCTCCGCCGCGTTCAGCCGGCCGAGCACGTGCTTCTGCTCGGCCCGGTCGACGACGTCGTGGGTGACCTCGATGCGCTGCTGGACCCAGCGGCGCTCCTCGGGGTCGGTGATGTGCATGTACTCGATGCCGACCCGGCGGCAGTACGCGTCGCGCAGGACGCCGAGGATCTCCCGCAGCGTCATCATCCGCTCGCCGGCGAACCCGCCGACGGGGAACTGCCGGTCCAGGTCCCACAGCGTCAGCCCGTGCCGGATCACGTCCAGGTCGGGGTGGCTGCGGATGCGGAACTCGAGCGGGTCGGTGTCGGCGATCAGGTGCCCGTTGGTGCGGTAGGCGTTGATCAGCTCGACCACCCGCGCGGCCTTGTCGATCTGCCCCTCGTGGCTGAACGTCTGGTCCTGCACCCAGCGGACCGGCTCGTACGGGATCCGCAGCGCGCGGAAGATCTCGTCGTAGAAGTCGTCCTCGCCGAGCAGCAGCTCGTGCATCCGCTTGAGGAACTCGCCGGACTGCGCGCCCTGGATGATCCGGTGGTCGTACGTCGAGGTCAGGGTGACCGTGCGGCTCACCGCGTTCTGCGCGAGGGCCTCCTCGCTCATCCCGGCGAACGCCGCCGGGTACTCCATCGCGCCGACGCCGATGATCGCGCCCTGGCCCTGCATGAGGCGGGGCACCGAGTGGACGGTGCCGATGGTGCCCGGGTTGGTCAGGCTGATCGTCGTGCCGGCGAAGTCGTCGGTGGTCAGCTTGCCCGACCGGGCCCGCCGGATGACGTCCTCGTACGCGGCCAGGAACTGGGCGAAGTCCATGGTCTCGCACTCCTTGACGCTGGCCACGACCAGCGAGCGGGAGCCGTTCTTCGCCTGCAGGTCGATCGCCAGGCCGAGGTTGACGTGCGGCGGCACCACGAGCGCCGGCTTGCCGTCGACCTCTCCGAAGGAGTTGTTCATCTCCGGGTGGGCGCGCAGCGCCCGGACCGTCGCGTACCCGATGAGGTGGGTGAAGCTGACCTTGCCGCCGCGGGCGCGGCGCAAGTGGTTGTTGATCACGATGCGGTTGTCGGCGAGCAGCTTGGCCGGGACGGCCCGGACGCTGGTCGCGGTGGGCATCGTGAGGCTGGTCTCCATGTTGGCGACCACCCGGGCGGCGGCGCCACGCAGCGGCTGCGACCCGGCCGGGGCCGGCGCGGCCGCCTTCGCGGCGGGCTTCGCGGCCGGCTTGTCCGCCGGCTTGGACGCGGGCTTGTCCGCCGGCTTGTCCACCGGCTTGGACGCGGGCTTGTCCGCCGGCTTGGCCGCGGCGGCGGGCGCGGTCGCGGCGGCCGGCTTGTCGGC
>CADCTP010000289.1 GCA_902805565.1 uncultured Mycobacteriales bacterium | reverse complement strand
GGCCGGCCGGACCGGGCCGCGGCGCGGGTGTCGCTGGCGGCCGGGCTGGCCTCCGGCGCCGCCCCGTTCGCGCTCGGGGCGGCCGCCGACCGGGTCGGCACGCACAGCGCGTTCCTGCTGGTGCCGGCCCTGCTGGTGCTCGCCGGGGTTTGCGTGCTGGCCAGCTCGGCCGACCCGGAACCTCAGATGTAGAGGGCGGCGACCTCGTCGGCGTACCGGCGGAGCACCTCGGACCGCTTGACCTTCAGCGACGGGGTCAGCTCCCCGCCGGCCTCGGTGAAGTCCACCGGCAGGATCCGGAACCGGCGGATCGACTCCGCCCGGGACACCGCCTTGTTGGCCTGGTCGACGGCCTCCTGCACCGCCGCCCGCAGGTCCGGGTCCTCGGTCAGCGCCGAGGCCGGGGCGGCCGGCCGGCCGTGCGCGGCCAGCCAGGCCGGCAGCGCCTCCGGGTCGATGGTGACCAGGCAGCCCACGTACGGCTGGCGGTCGCCGACGACCAGGCACTGCCCGATCAGCGGGTGCGCCCGCAGCCGGTCCTCCAGCACGGCCGGCGCCACGTTCTTGCCGGCCGCGGTGACGATGAGGTCCTTCTTCCGGCCGGTCACCGTGAGGTAGCCGTCCGCGTCCAGCTCGCCGAGGTCGCCGGTCCGGAACCAGTCGCCGTCGAAGACCTCGGCCGTGGCGGCCGGGTTGTTCCAGTAGCCGGGGAAGACGTTCGGGCCGCGCAGCAGGATCTCGCCGTCGTCGGCGATCCGCACCGACACCCCCGGCACCGGGCGGCCGACCGTGCCGACCCGGATGTCCTCCTCCAGGTTGAGGCAGGCGCCGGCGCTGGTCTCGGTCAGGCCGTACCCCTCGTAGACGGTGATGCCGACGCCGCGGAAGAAGTGCCCGAGCCGCTCGCCGAGCGGCGCCCCGCCGGAGATCGCGTGCCGG
Organism: uncultured Mycobacteriales bacterium; assembly: GCA_902805565.1. Classification (GTDB taxonomy): domain Bacteria; phylum Actinomycetota; class Actinomycetes; order Mycobacteriales; family CADCTP01; genus CADCTP01. Next base: position 4,160 of record CADCTP010000289.1, on the reverse strand, counting down.
CAGGAGCCGCCGAGCCCCTCCCGGATCCTGCCGTAGACCAGCCGCTCGAAGACCGCGTGCCGCACCCGGAGCCCGATTGGGATCCGCCCGGTCCCCAGCGCGCGGCTCCAGGCCACCGCCGTCCGCTCGGCCGCGTCGAAGATCCGCTCCTTGCCGCCGGCCGCGGCCTGCTGGCGGGCGCCGTTGTAGACCTTCTCGAACACCCGCGGCACGGCCAGGACGAACGAGGGCTTGAAGCTCTTCAGGTCCGCCGGCAGGGTGCGCACGTCCGCGGTGTGGCCGAGCCGGGCCCGGACCAGCACCGCGCCGATCGAGATGACCCGGCCGAAGATGTGCGCCAGCGGCAGGAACAGCAGGGTCGAGCCGGTCCGCTCGAAGACCTGCCGCAGCCCGTCGATGCCGACCATCACGTCGAACAGCACGTTGCGGTGGGTCAGCGCGCAGCCCTTGGGCTTCCCGGTGGTGCCGCTGGTGTAGACGATGGTGGCCAGGTCGTCGGCGGCGACCGAGGTCCGGCGGGCCTCCAACTCGGCCGGGGAGACCTCGGAGCCGGCGGCGGCGAGCACGTCCAGCGAGCCGGAGTCGATCGTCCACAGGTGCCGCAGCAGCGGCAGGTCCAGCGACTTCACCGCCGCGGCGTGCACCGGCGACTCGACCACGACCGCCACCGCGCCGGAGTCGGCGAGGATCCACTCGACCTGCTCGGTGCTGGAGGTCTCGTAGATCGGCACCACGACCGCGCCGGCGGCGAGGATCGCGTAGTCCAGCAGCGTCCACTCGTACCGGGTGGAGGCCATCAGGCCGATCCGGTCGCCGCGCTCGATCCCGGACGCCATCAGCCCGCGGGCGAGGTCGCCGACCTCGGTGGCGAACCGGGCGGCGGTGACGTCGATCCACCCGTCCGGCCCGGGCCGGCCGAAGCTGACCAGGTCCGGCACCTCCCGGGCGTTGTCGACGACCATGTCCGTGAGCCTGGCGTCGTCGGCGACGACGACCCGCGGCGGAACGCTCAACTCGCGCACGACACCTCCCGAGGGGACAGGCCCAACGTAGACCCGCGGGGCCGTCCGCGGGAGAGTGTCGGGGTGACGCAGCTCGACCTCGTCGACGAGACCTTCGTCGTGGCCGACCCCGCCCGGGTCGCCGCCGTCGTCCGGGACCCCGCCCGGTGGACCCGCTGGTGGCCCGACCTGGTCCTCGGCGTCTTCCAGGACCGCGGCGACAAGGGCGTGCGGTGGAACGTGCGCGGCGCCCTGGTCGGCAGCATGGAGGTCTGGCTGGAGCCGTACGGGGACGGCGTGGTCGTGCACCACTACGTCCGGTGCGACCCGGTGGGCGGCGGCCCGGTCCGGCCCCGGGAGCGGCGCCGCCGGCAGCGGCACGCCAAGGCGGTCTTCTGGGCGCTGAAGGACGAGCTGGAGGGGGACCGAGGGGTGGGCGAGCCCCGGGCGACCTAGGCTGGGACCGTGCGCGTCCACGTGGTGTCCGACGTCCACGGCAACGCGGGCGCGCTGGCGCGGGCCGGGGACGGCGCCGACGCGCTGGTCTGCCTGGGCGACCTGCTGCTGTTCGTCGACTACGCCGACCACTCCGCCGGGATCCTGGGCGACCTGTTCGGCGCCGAGGCGGTCGGCCGGTTCGTGGCGCTGCGCACCGCGCGGAAGTTCGCCGAGGCCCGCGAGTTCAGCCGGGGGCTGTGGGCCGGGCTCGGCGACCGGGACACCGTGATCGCCGGCAAGGTCCGGGAGCAGTACGGCCGGATCTTCGCCGCCTTCCCGACCCCGACCTACGTGACGTACGGCAACGTCGACGTGCCGACGGCCTGGCCGGAGTTCGCCCGGGACGGCGTGCACGTGCACGACGGCACCGTGGCCGAGCTGGGCGGCTGGCGGTTCGGCTTCGTCGGCGGCGGGCTGCCCTCGCCGATGCGCACCCCGTTCGAGGTCCCGGAGGAGGAGTACGCGGCCAAGGTCGCCGCGCTCGGCCGGGTCGACGTGCTGTGCTCGCACATCCCGCCGGCGCTGCCCGAGCTGACGTACGACACGGTCGCGCGCCGGTTCGAGAAGGGCAGCACCGCGCTGCTGGAGGCGATCCGCGCCACCCAGCCGCGGTACGCGCTGTTCGGGCACGTGCACCAGCCGCTGCAGCAGCGGGTCCGGATCGGCCGGACCGAGTGCGTGAACGTCGGGCACTTCCGCGCGGCGGGCCGGCCGTGGGCGCTGAGCTGGTAGCGGCGGCCACTCGGTAGGCTCGCCGCATGGCCGACCAGTCCACCCAGTCGATCGTCATCGACGCGCCGCCGGCCGCGATCATGGCGGTGATCTCGGACTTCGCCGCCTACCCCGAGTGGGCCGGGTCGGTGAAGTCCGCCGAGGTGCTGTCCACCGGCGCGGACGGCCGCCCGGAGCAGGTCCGGTTCACCCTGGACGCCGGCCCGGTCAAGGACGAGTACGTGCTGTCCTACGTCTGGCGCGACGACGAGCGGGTCGACTGGGAGCTGGTCCGGGCCCAGGTGCAGAAGTCCCAGCGCGGGTCGTACGTGCTGGTCCCCCGGGGGGCGTCGACCGAGGTGACCTACCACCTCGCCGTCGACCTGATGATCCCGATGCTCGGCATGCTCAAGCGCAAGGCCGAACGGGTGATCATGGACACCGCGCTCAAGGAGCTCAAGAAGCGCGTCGAGGGCTGACGTCCGTTGCGGGTGGTGCTGTTCGGGGGGAAGGGCGGGGTCGGCAAGACCACCGCCGCCGCGGCGACCGCCGCGCGGGCCGGCGACCGCGGCGCCCGGACGCTGGTGGTGTCGCTGGACCCGGCGCGGTCGCTGGCCGACGTGCTGGGCACGCCGCTGGGCCCGCTGCCCGAGCCGGTCGGCCGCTTCCACGCGCTGCAGCTGGACCCGCGGCGCGCGGTCGAGGAGCGCTGGCCCGGGGTGCGGCAGGCGTTCGGCGAGCTGGCGGCCGGGCTGGACGCGGCACCCGGCTCGGCCGCGCCGCCGGCGGCCGAGCTGCCCGTGCCGCCGGGGATCGGCGAGCTGGCCGGCCTGCTGGACGTGCGGGACCAGGTCGAGCACGGGGACTGGGACGCGGTGCTGCTCGACTGCCCGCCGACCGGGCAGCTGCTGCCCCTGCTCGCGCTGCCGGAGGCGCTGTCCGGCCAGCTGGAGCGGCTGTGGCCGGCGCACCGGCGGATCGTCCGGGCCCTCAGCCCGGCGCTGAGCCCCGCGCTGGAGCGGGCGCCGGGCGGGGCGCTGCCGGCCGTGCTGGGGCGGGTGCAGGACGCGCTGGCCGCGGTCCGGCAGCTGCTGGCCGGGGCGAGCGTACGGCTGGTGCTGACCCCGGAGTCGGTGGTCGCGGCCGAGGCCCGCCGGACCCTCACCGCGCTCGCGCTGCACGGCTACCCGGTCGACTCGGTGATCGCCAACCGGGTGCTGCCGGCCGGGGACTCGCCGTGGATGGCGGCCCGGCGGGCGGCGCAGCGGGCGGTGCTGGCCGAGCTGCGGCTGGACGTGCCGGTCCGGCCCGCGCCGTACCTGCCGGGGGAGCCGATCGGGCCGGACGCGCTGCTCGCCCTCGGGTCGGCGATCTACGGCACGGACGACCCGCTGGCGCCGGCTCCCGGGCTGGAGCCGCCGGCCGTGGTCCGGTCCGGCTCGGAGTACGAGCTGCGGGTCGCCCTGCCGTACGTGCGGCGCTCGGACGTGCGGCTGGCCCGCTCCGGCGACGACCTCGTGGTCACCGTGGGCGGTCAGCTGCGCCGGCTGGCGCTGCCCAGCGTGCTGCGCCGGTGCGTGGCGGTCGGCGCGTCCGCCGGGGACGGCGCGGTCCGGGTCCGGTTCCGGCCCGACCCGGCCCTGTGGCCCCGGGAGCTGGCCCGGTGACCGGGACCCCGGCCGGCCCGGGTCCGCTCGGCGAGGAGGCCCGGCTGCTGGTCGAGGCCGCCCGGGAGTGGGCCGCGCGGACGTTCCCCGACGCCGAGCGGCACCTGGCGACCTGCCAGTGGTGCCCGGTGTGCCGGGGGGTGGCCGCGCTGCGCTCCCCGGACGTGGGCGAGAAGGTGGCGCTGGCGGTCACCGCCGCAGCCACCGCCCTGGCCGCCGTCCTCGACTCGGTCTCCGCCCCGCCCGCCGGCGCCGCCGAGCCCGCCAACCCCGCTGCGGCCGA
>CADCTP010000288.1 GCA_902805565.1 uncultured Mycobacteriales bacterium | reverse complement strand
GCCCGCCCCCGGGCGGGTGCGGGCGCGGAGTCGCCCGGGGGCGAGGCCGCGGGCCCGGCATCAGCCCAGCGGCACCGGCAGCAGGCCGCGCGGGGTCTCGGCGGCGATCGTGTCCAGGGCCGCCGGCAGGCCCGGGTGGGCGAAGGCGTACCCGGAGTCCAGCAGGACGCCCGGGTGCACCCACCGGCTCTTGAGCACCAGCTCGGCCTCGGTGCGGATCACCCGGGCGCCGAGCTCCAGCAGGGCGGCCGGCAGCGGCAGGCCGTACCGACGCCCGAAGGCCCCGCGGACCGCGGCCATCAGCTCCGCGTTGGTCACCGGCTCGGGCGTGGCGACGTTCACCGGACCGGCGATCGCCGGGACGTCGTGCAGGTGCCGGATCGCCCCCACGACGTCCTCGACGTGCACCCAGCTGAACACCTGCCGGCCCGGGCCCATCGGCCCGCCCAGGCCGACCCGGGCCAGGTCGATGAACGGGTTGAGCGCGCCGCCGGCGGGCCCGAGCACGATCGCCATCCGGAGCGCGACCTTGCGGACCGGCGTGGGCGCGGCGAACAGCTCGTGCTCCCAGGCCCGGGCGACGGCGACGGAGAAGCCGGCGCCGAGCTCGCCGGTCGCCTCGTCCTGGGGCCGGTCGCGGGCGTCGCGGTAGATGGTGCCGGTGCTGGCGTTCACCCACAGCGCCGCGGAGTTGCCGGCCCGCCGCAGGGCCCGGCCGAGCGCCGCCGTGGTCTCGGTGCGGGAGGCGAGGATCTCGTCGGCGTTGCGCTTGGTGTACCGGCAGCTCACCGAGCGGCCGGCCAGGTTGACCAGCAGGTCGGCGCCGTCGAGGACGGCCGCCAGGCCGCGCTCGTCGCCCCACCGCGCGTCCGCGGCCGGGCCGCGGCCGATGGTGCGGACCCGGACGCCGTCGGCCGCCAGGGCGCGGCGCAGGTGCTGGCCGATGTAGCCGGAGGCACCGGCGACGACCGCCGTACGGGCGCTCACCGGGTCACCGGCACGCGCTCGGCGGGGGCGCCGACCAGGTCCATCACGGCGCCGACGTCGGTCACCAGGCGGCGGCCGACCGGCAGCCGGGCCAGCCGGACCAGCCGGGTGATGATCGGCGTCACGCCGTCGATCAACCGGCGGGTGCGGACCTGCTCCGGGGAGGAGTCGGTGACCCAGTGCAGGGTGATCCCCAGGTACGCCAGCCACAGCAGGGTGGGCAGCCGGTCCAGCAGGGCACCGGACGGCCGGCCGCGCGAGCTGGTCACCACCTCCCGCATCAGCCCGATCGCCTGCCCGCGGGCCTCGGCCGAGGCGGCGGAGAACGGGCTGGTCGGCGAGGACGGGGGCAGCGCGACGGTGAGGAAGGAGCCGCCGAACCCCTGGTACGGCGCCATCACGTCGATGCCGGTGTGCAGGGCGACCCGCAGGTTCTCGGTCAGGGTCGCGCCCCGGCGCAGCCGCGGCCGGGCCAGCTCGCGGTGCTCGCGCTGGACGGCCAGGTACAGCTCGTGCACCAGGTCGTCCTTGCTGGCGAAGTAGTAGTACGCGTTGCCGAGCGAGACGCCGGCCTCGGTGGCGATCCGGCGCATCGTCGTGGCCTGGTAGCCGTCCTCCCGGAACAGCCGCAGCGCGGTGTCCACCAGTCGGTCGCGGGTGTCGTTCCCTCGGTCGCCCACGGGACCTCCTCCACTTGAACGTGTTCAAGTGGAGGTTAGGGCAGTAGTTGAACGTGTTCAACAACGGGTGGGCACAGATCGGCGGGGCCGTCCGGGTGGGCGGCCCCGCCGACGGGTCCGGTGCTGTGCCCGGTGCTACGACTCCGGGTCGTGCTCGTGCGGGTCGAACCCGCCGCCGCCCGAGGCGAAGGTGCCCTCGGGGCCGGCCGGCGCCGGCAGCGTCAGCGCCGGGCCCGGGACCCGCTTGCCGGCGACGCCGTTGACCGACTCGGTGGAGTACGCGTAGGTCAGCATCGCGAACGCGATCGCGTCGCTGTTGACCTCCAGCGCGTGCAGGTCGATGTTGTCGTAGTCGTCGCACGCCTGGTGGTAGCAGGGGTCGTACGACTGGCCGGCGGTGCCGCCCCAGATCGCCGCCTGCTGCTCGGTCTTCATGACCTCGGCCCCGGTGAACAGGCCGCCCGAGGGGATGCCCGCCTGGATGAAGGCCTGGTAGTCGCTCCGCCCGGAGAACTGGGCGTCGTCGTAGGGCTGCCCGGTCAGCGTGTAGTACGACTCGAACAGGTCCTCGATCGACTGCGAGCCGGGCGGGATCGGGACGCCGGCCGGGGCCGGGAAGGTCGACTCGTCGGCGTCGTACACCATGAAGATGTAGTTCGGCGAGCCGACCATGTCGAAGTTGAGGTAGAGCGCGATGCGGTCCCGCTCCTGCTGCGGGAGGTCGGCGACGTACGCGCGGGAGCCGAGCAGGCCGCGCTCCTCCGCGCCCCACCAGGCGAACCGCAGCGTGTTCTGCGGGTTCGACTTCGCCATCAGCAGCGCGGTCTCCAGCAGCGCGGCGGAGCCGGAGCCGTTGTCCTGGATGCCCGGGCCCGCGGTCACGCTGTCGAGGTGGGCGCCGGCCATCACGACGTTGCCGGCGTTCCGGCCGGGCAGCTCGGCGATGACGTTGACGTCGGTGCGGGTCTCGTTCGGCAGCACCCGGACCCGGGCGGTGGACCCGGCCTGGGCCAGCGCCACTCCGTTGGTGAAGCTGGCGCCGACGACCGGGATGGCGATCGGGGCCGGCGAGGGCACCAGGGTGCCGATGGCCAGCTCGACCCGGGTCGGGTCGTTGCCCTGGTTGAAGATGATCACGGCCTCGGCACCGGCGGCCTGGGCGTTCACGGCCTTCAGCGCGAAGGAGCAGACCGGCGCCGGGGCGGGCGGCCCGCCGCGCTGGATGAGCGCGATGTCGTTGGGGCCGCTGAAGTCCAGGCCGGCGAAGTCGGCGGCCTCGCAGCCGCTGGTCGTCGAGCGGTTCCCGGCCAGGTTGATGTCGACCGGGATGACCTTGCCGGTGACGTCGCCGAACGAGCTGCCGGTGAAGGACCCGGTGTCGTAGCTGGCGTTGACCGGCGTGAGCTGCTGGAGCAGCGCCGGGAAGCTGAAGCTGAACTCGAACTCGTCGAAGCTCACGGTGTAGCCGGCGTCCCGGAGCAGGCCCGCCACGTAGTCCACGCTGCCGGCGTAGCCCTCGGTGCCCGCGGCCCGGGTCCCCGGGTAGTACGGGTCGTCGTTCTCCTCGGCGATCCGCTGGAACGCCGCCTGGTGCTCCCGGACGCCCTCGAGCGTCACGCAGTCCAGCAGCTTCTGGTACGTGTTGTTGGCCTGCCGGTCACACGCGTTGCCGGGCGCCGCCTCGGCGGCCTGGACCGGCAGCAGTGCCGCCGCCGCCAGCCCGAGGGCCGCGACCGCGGCGTTGCGTGCTGTGGCCCGGCCCCCCGATCCGAACAGTGTCCCCATCCGAACTCCCTTGTCCGCACCGGGACGGCCCTGACGCGACCGCTGCCGCCCGCCCGGAATGAGGTCACCGTAGCGAAGAAATGCCGCCTGGAGCAGTGCTGTCCCAGACCCGGTCCGGCAGGTCAGGAGGTGCGCAGCCGGGCCAGCAGGACGACGGCGGCCAGGACCAGGACGCTGCCGGCCGCCTGCACCGGGGTGACGGCCTCGCTGAGGACGACCACGCCGAGGGCCGCGGCGACCACCGGCTCCAGGGTGGAGGCGATCGAGGTGTCGGTCGGGCCGAGCCGGGCCAGGCCGGCGAAGAAGGCCAGCATCGCGACCACGGTGCCGACGACGCCGACCGCGACCGACGCCGCCCAGCCGCCGGCGTCGCCCGGCCACGCCGGCCGGGTGGCCAGGGCCAGCACCGCGTACGTCCCGGTCGCCGCGGTGACGACGACGCAGATCGAGGTCAGCGGGCCGACCCGGGGCACGACCAGGCTGCTGAGCACGATGTAGCCGGAGTAGCAGACCGCGGAGACGGCGGCGAGGGCCGGGCCCAGCGGGTCGACGGTGCCGCTCACCGGCCCGACGGTCAGCCCGACGCCCAGCACCGACAGCAGCAGGCAGCCGACGACCGCGGCCGTCGGCCGCTCCCGCAGGAACACCACGGTCAGCACCACGACCAGGCCGGGGAAGAGGTAGAGCACGATCGCCACCAGCGCGGCCGGCGCCAGCTCCAGGGCCCGGAAGTAGGACAGCGACTGCAGCACGTAGACGCCGCCGCCCAGCGCGGCCAGCGTGGCCAGCGGCGCACCGCGCGGCCACGGCCCGGCGCCGCCCCGGCCGACCACGACCGCCCGGACGGCCAGCAGGCACGCCGCGGCCACCGCGAACCGGATCGCCAGCAGGGACACCGGCTCCGCCCCGGAGCGGTAGGCGACCTTGCCGAGCACCGGCATCGCACCGAACGCCGCGGCGGAGACGAGGACCAGCAGCAGGCCGACCCCGCGCTCCGCCGCGCGCGGGCCGGCGGGTGCGGGGCCGGCCGGACGGGGAGCAGCCACCGGCCGATCCTGCCAGGACATCGACCGCCCGCGCCGCACACGCGCGTCGGCCGCGGGCCGGGCGAGTGGTCTGGACCGGTACGGCCGGACACGGGAGACTGGCGGCGTGACGGAGACGACGGTCGCGGTCCGGTTCGCGGCGGTGGGCGGGATTGCGCCGGTCACCGTCGGGCAGCGCAACGTGCTTCGGTGGCTGGCGACCGACGCCGACCCCCGCTCCGGGACGCTGCCGGCGTTCGTCCCGGTGCCGTCCGGGCGCTCGGTCGGCGACCTGGTCCCGGTGGTGCGGGAGCTGCTGGTGCGCAACGAGGCACTGCGGACGGTGTTCCCGGCCGCGGGCGGGCAGCAGGTGCTGGCCACCGGGTCGGTGCGGCTGCAGGTGCACGAGGTGCCCGGCGAGGACTGGCGGCCGGAGGTCGCCGCGCTGGTCTGGGCGGCGCTGCGGGAGCGGTTCGACCTCGCGGCCGGGCCGCCGGTGCGCGGGCTGGTGGCGACCCGGTCCGGCGCGCCGTACCTGCTGGTGCTGCTGGCCTCGCACGCCGCGCTGGACGCGGCCGCCGCCGCGATCCTGGCCGCCCAGGCCGGCACGCTGCTGGCCGGCGGGACG
>CADCTP010000287.1 GCA_902805565.1 uncultured Mycobacteriales bacterium | reverse complement strand
AGCGCCCGGGCGGCGTCGACCCGGCCGACCCCGGCCGGCAGCCCGGCCCGGGTCAGCGCGGCCCACAGGGCGCCGGGGTCCGCGGACGCCAGCACCAGCCGGCCGCCGCCGCCGGTCAGCGTCGCCGGCACCCCGTCGAGGTCGACGGTGAGGTCGGCGACCTCGTCGAGGCGGGTCATCCCGTCGACGCGCCCTCCGCGGTGGTGATCCGCAGGGTGCCGTTCAGCCGCCAGGTCGCCCGCGGCGCCCCCTCGCCGGTGTCCCGCGGCACCTCGATGATCATGTCGATGAACTCGTAGTTGATCGCCGCCCCGCGGCCGGTCAGGTACGACCACATCTCCTTCGCCAGATCGGCGAAGCTGGTGACCTGCTGGCCGTCGATCGTCGTCTCGGACATGTCCGCGCCTCCCGTACCCCGTGTGTCGTGCCGGTCGACGGATCGTCGCCGCCGGGTCAGCCTCACCCCACCGGGTCCGGCCCGCCACTCGGTGGCCGTCGGCGGCGGCGGGGACGGGCGGCGCCCGTAGGGTCCCGTCGACACCGCGTCCGCCGGCGCTTCCGGGAGACATCCATGACCTGGCCGCCGTACCCGCAGCCGGCCGCCCCGCCGCCACCGGCGCCCGGCACGGTCCCGCCGGGCACCCCGTACCACCGGCTGGCCCGGGTCGCGGGGTACCGCTGGTGGCACCCGCTGACCGGGGCGGCCGCCCTGCTCGGGGCGGCGCTGGTGCTGGTCGTGGCGCTCAGCGGCGTGCTGGTGGCGGTCGAGCCGGACCCGGCCGACCCCGGGGCGGAGTCCCCGCTGCGGGCGCTGGCCGTCTTCGCCGGCACCCTGGTCCTGATCGCGTCCCTGGTGCCCGCCGTGCTGATCGCCGCCCGGGCGGTCCGGCGGCGGCCGGGCACGGTCAGCTCGGTGGCCGGCCGGCTGCGGATCCGCTGGCTGGCCTGGTGCGCGCTGCTGGCGGTGGTCCCGGTGGCCGGGCAGCTCGGCGGCCTGGTCCTGCTCGCCCCCGACGGCGGGCAGGAGCAGGCCGGCAGCTGGGTCGGGCTGCCGACGCTGCTGGTGTCGGCCCTGGTGCTGCTGCCGCTGGTGCCGCTGCAGGCGGCCGGCGAGGAGTACCTGGCCCGCGGCTGGTTCGTGCAGGCCCTCGGCTCCTGGCTGCGCTCGCCCTGGCCGGGGATCGTCGTCGGCGGCGGGGTGTGGACGGCCCTGCACGTGCCCAGCACCTGGTACGGCGTCGCCGACCTCATGCTCTTCAGCCTGGTCGTCGGCTGGCTGACGATCCGGACCGGCGGGCTGGAGGCCGCGATCGCCGTGCACGCGGTCGGGAACGTGGCGGTCACGCTGATCCTCGCCGCCCTGGGCCAGCTGGCCGAGGAGGGCAGCGCCGGCGACGCCGACTGGACGCTGCTTGTCGCCGACTCCGTCGCGCTCCCGCTGTACGCCGTCCTCGTGGTCGCGCTGCACCGCCGGCTGCGGCTGCCCCGGCTGTCCTGACCTCCCGGCCCGGCTCCCCCGGCCCGGCTCCCCCGCCCCCGGGCTCGTCCGCCCCAGTTCGCCGCCCCGGTTCCCCGCCCCCGGTCCCCCGGCCCGGCTCCCGCCGGGGTGGACCGGCCTCGACAGGCGGTCCCGGCGGCCAGCCCGCACACTCCTGGTGACCACTGGGAGGCCACCATGACCCTGTTCGGACTGAAGGATCTTCCCCAGGACAACCCACTGAACCGGGTGTACCGCTACTCCGCCGGCGCCATCGGCGCCGGCCTGCTCGTCTTCGGGATCCTCGGGTTCGCCGGCGGGCTCGGGTTCTTCGACACCACCGGCAACGAGGTCGCCGGGCTGTCGACCAACTCGGTGCTGAGCCTGATCTCGGTCGTCGTCGGGCTCGCCCTGGTCGGCGGCGCCATCCTCGGCGGCAACATCGCGGCCGAGCTGAACGCGGTCGTCGGCGCTCTGTTCCTGCTGTCCGGCCTGGTGAACCTGGCGCTCCTGCGGACCCCGGCCAACGTCCTCAACTTCAGCATGCGCAACGTGATCTTCAGCTTCGTGTCCGGCCTGCTGCTGCTCACCTTCGGCCTGTACGGCCGGGTCAGCGGCGGCCTCCCGCCGGACAACCCGTTCTACCGGGCCCGGCACGGCCGCGACCCGGCGACCGGCGAGATCGTCGACCCCGAGAAGGCCGGCCTCGCCCCGCGCGGCAGCACGGCGGCTCCGGCGCTGCGGGCCAGCGACCAGGGCGCGGACCCGCGCCAGCTGCCGGCGGCGCCGGGCGGCGACCCGGCCCCGGGCTGACCACCGGCCCTCCCACCCGACCGCCCGACCGCTCCGGCCGGGTTAGAGTGGACGCCTTCGTAGGAGGGATGCCCGGTGGACGGGCACGGTCGGGAGTCGGATCGGATGGATCTGCAACAGAGCTGGGCGCAGCTGTTGTCGGTGGCCGAGGCGCCGCAGTCGGTCGCCGACCGGGAGGCCGCGCTGCGCACCGCGATCGGGCTCGGGGCCGGCGTCGCCCCGGGGTCGGTCGGCTGCAGCGTCACCGAGCGGGTGCGCAGCACCTACCGGACCGTGACCTCGGCCAACTCGCTGTCCACCGCCCTGGACCAGGCCCAGTACGACGCCCAGGCCGGCCCGTGCGTCGCCGCGGCCGACGAGGGCACCGTGCTCCTGGTCGACACGCTGGCCGACCACCCCCGGTTCCCGGCGTACGCGGCGGCCGCGGCAGAGCGCGGCGTGCACAGCTCGCTGTCGGTCCCGCTGCCCGACCCGCGGCGGCCCGCCGCCCTCAACTTCTACGCGACCGACCGGGACGCGTTCGGGTCCGCCCGGGCCCGGGCGGTCGCCGGGCTGCTGGCCCGCTGCGTGGCCACCCTGCTCCCCGGCGGCTCGGTGGTGATGGTGCCGGCGACCGAAGGGGCCGACCTCGCGGCCGTCCGCTCCCGGCGGACCCGGATGGAGCGGGCGCTGGCCGCGCTGATGGACGCCGAGGGGCTCAGCCGCTCCGCGGCCTTCCTGCTGCTGGTGCACCGGTCCCGGGACGAGAACCGCAGCATCCACGACGTGGCCGACGACGTGCTGGCCCGCGCGGACCGTACAGACCGCGCGGACCGTACGGTGGCGTCATGACCCTCGACGAACCCGGGCTGGACCTGGCGGAGGGTTTCACCCGCTCCGGGATGCCCTACGAGGAGCTGTGGCTGCGGCAGATCGCCCTGGGCGGCTCGGCCGGCCGGCTCGAGGTCGAGGCGTACGTGCTGGGGCTGCTGCACGCCGACCCCTACCAGCACGACCTGTTGGCGCAGGCGCTCAACGAGTGCTTCCTGGAGCGCGACCAGGACCATCCCGTCCGCTACTCGGACTCCGCCACCGCGGAGTGACGGCCGGGTCGCTCCGGCATCCGGCGAGGAGCGGACCGCCCGGGCGAGCGTCCAACTCGCCGGCAGGACGATCCGCTCCCGCGTCGGGCGGGTGTGGACGACCGGCGTCCCTGGCTGTCGAAGGACGCCGCACCCCTCCCCCTCGGGGTCGTCCTGCGGACCGACACCGAGACCCCACCGTACGGGACGGGACGGGGCCACCGACTCAGCCCGGTGCGGTCGGATCCACCCGGTCGGTGCCGTCCGGGCGGGACAGCTGCCCGTCGAGCCACTGTCGCAGGTCGGGATCGACGGCGGGCGCCTGCGGGCTGACGTCGTGCATCCCGACCAGGGCCTCGGCGATCACCCGCAGCTTGATGTTGCGGTGCTGGGACCAGCGGACGAGCACGTTGAACGCCTGCTCCGGGGAGATGCGGTAGCGACCGACGAGGACGCCCCGGGCCTGGTCGATGGTCGCCCGGGACAGCAGGGCGGCGCGCAGCCCGGTGATCTCGTGGCGCAGCGCCTCCAGCTCCTGCTCGACCTCGGGACCGGTCAGGTCCCGGGCGGGCGGCGCGGTGGGGAGCGCGGTGGGGAGCCCGGTGGGGGGTCCGGTGGGGAGATCGCCACCGGAGGGCGTCGGAGTGATGTGCGGCAAGGACCTGCTCCGAGGAAGACAGCCTGAAGCGGACAGCGGCATCCGCCGGCTGTGTCCCCAACCTGCCGGTAACTCTACCGGTGGGCCGGTGACCCGGGCCAACGCGGACCCCGGTCCGGTCGGCTCAGCGGTCGAAGGCCCGACCGGGAGCGGGCGCGCGGCCGGAGACCCGGGTGATCAGGTCGGCCGCGACCTCGCGGAGCTTGCGGTTGTTGTTCTGCGAGTGCGCCCGCAGCAGCGCGAAGGCCTCCTCGGCCGTGCACCGCTGCTGGGCCATCAGGATGCCGAGCGCCTGGTCGACGACGGTCCGCGAGGACAGCGCCTGCTCCAGCTGGGCGCTCTGCGCGGCCTGGTCGGCGCTGCGCAGCACCAGCAGCAGGGCGGTGGTGGCCTGCGCGGCGAAGATCTCGGCGTGCTGGCGGACCACCCCGCCGAAGCTGCCGGGCCGGGAGCCGTACAGGTTCAGGCCGCCCAGGTTGTGCTCGCCCGAGGTCAGCGGGATGGACAGCGAGGAGTGCACCCCGAGCTCCAGCGCCTGGTGCCGGAACTCCGGCCAGCGGGCCTCCCCGGCCAGGTCCGGCACGTCCCGGACCGCGCCGGTGTCCAGCGTCTCCAGGCAGGGACCCGCGCCGCTGCTGTACTGCGCCTCGTCGATCCGCTCGGCGCGCTCGTCGCTGCTGGCGACGGTGGTCGGCTGCCCCTCCCGGCGGATCGTCACGCCGCAGGACGCCACCGGGCTCGCGACGCTGGCCGCGACCTTGGTCAGCTCGCTGAGGAAGCCCTCCACGCCCTGGGCGGTGAGCATGACCGACTGCAGCGCCGAGAAGACGCGGACCAGGTCGCCCGGCGACGGATCGTCCGGTCGGTCCATGCGCACCTCCCGGTCCTGCGGCCTGGGCGCGTCCCGGCCGGGCGCCCCGCGGTCGGCGACCGGCACGACGGGCCCGGCGGCCAGCGGTCCGAGTATGCGCGATCGGCCGCCGGCGCGGCCACGCACCCCGGCGGGAGTCCGGGACCCGCGCGGCACCGGGACCGGCGCGGGACCAGAATCGGCGCGGGGACGGGACCGGCGCGGGGACGGGACCGGCGCAGGGACGGGACCGGCGCAGGGACGGGACCG
>CADCTP010000286.1 GCA_902805565.1 uncultured Mycobacteriales bacterium | reverse complement strand
CGGCCGGGCACGCTGGAAGGGGCCGCCGACCGCCAGCGGGACGGTCGGCGGCCCCGGTCGTGGGACCCGCGTCGGGTCAGGCCCGGCCGTGCGAGGAGCGGGACCGGCGGGACAGGGCGTCCAGCCCGACCGCCAGCACCAGCACGGCCCCGGTCACCTCGAACCGGATCGACGAGCTGAGGTTGAGCAGGGTCAGCCCGCTGGCGATCCCCTGGATGACCAGGATGCCCAGCGGCGCCGCCCAGGCCGTCCCCCGGCCGCCGAAGAGGCTGGTGCCCCCGATGACCGCGGCCGCGATGGCGTTGAGGTTCACGTCGCCGGTGCCGGTGCCCTGGTTGGCCGCGCCGAGGCGGGCCGCGGCCAGGATGCCGCCGATCGCGGCCAGCGTGGAGCACAGCACGAAGGCCGACAGGTAGATCCGGCGCACGTCGATGCCGGCCCGGCGGGCGGCCTCGACGTTGCCGCCGACCGCGTAGACCTTGGTGCCCCAGCTGGTCCGGCTCAGCGCGTAGTGCAGGGCCAGGGTGAGGCCGAGGAAGACGACCACCATCCAGCCCACGCCGCGGTCCTCGTTCAGCGCGCGGACGAAGAACCCGGCCAGCACCAGCAGCGCCCCGCTGCGCAGCAGCAGGTAGCGGGTGGACCGGGCGGACAGCCCGGCCGCCCGGCGCCGGGCCGCGAACGCCCACCCGCTGGCGAACAGCCCGACCGCCGCCGCCACCACGAACACGTACGACAGCCAGGGCGGGACGAACTTCAGCTGGGCGAAGGTGACGATCCAGGAGTCGAACGGCAGGTTGATCGACCCGGTGGCCCCCAGCAGCGAGAGCTGGACGCCCTGGAAGGCCAGCAGCCCGGCCAGCGTGATGACGAAGCTGGGGATCCCGAACCGGTTGAACAGCACCGAGTAGAGCAGCCCGATCGCCACCCCGGCCGCGACGGCGGCGACGATCGCCACCACCACCGGCAGCCCGCGGCTGACGAACAGCACCCCGAGCATGGCCGAGGACAGCCCGCTGACCGAGCCGACCGACAGGTCGATCTGGCCGACCAGCAGGATGCAGACGATCCCCAGCGCGATGATGCCGACCGGCACCGACTGCATGAGCAGGTCGGCCAGGTTGCGGCTGGACAGGAACAGCGGGTCCAGCAGCTGGAAGACGACCGCGATCAGGGCCAGGCCGCCGATCACCGGCAGCACGCCCAGGTCGCCGCCGCGCAGCTGCTCCCACGCGCCGGTGACGACGCCGCGGATTCCCTTCTCGTGCACCCGCAGCCGCTCGTCGGAGCGGTCGGCGGCCACCGGGGGGACCGGGGGCTGGGCCGTGTCGGTGCTCATCGCGCCTCCCTCTGCTCGCGGTCGCGGCCGGCCCGCCGGGAGACGGCGTTGTCCGCCGCCCCGGTGATCGCCGAGACGATCTCCTCGTCGGACACGCCGGCCACGTCGAACACGCCGTTGGTGCGGCCCAGCCGCAGCACCGCCACCCGGTCGGCGACGGCCCGTACGTCGGCCATGTTGTGGCTGACCATGATCACGCCGAGGCCGCGGGACCGCAGCCGCTCGATCAGGTTCAGCACCTCGGCCGTCTGGGCCACGCCCAGCGCCGCCGTGGGCTCGTCCAGGATGATGATCTTCGGGTCGCCGAGCAGCGACCGGGCGATGGCCACCGTCTGGCGCTGGCCGCCGGACAGCGCCGCGATCGGGATGCGGACGGTCGGGATCTTGGCCGACAGCTGCCGCAGCAGCTCCCAGGACCGGGTCTCCATGCCGACGGTGTCCAGCCGCAGCGGGCCGACCTCCCGGCCCAGGAACAGGTTCTGGACCACGTCGAGGTTCTCGCACAGGGCCAGGTCCTGGAAGACGGTGGCGATGCCGAGGGCCTGCGCCGCCGCCGGGGTGGGGATGCCGACCCGCTCGCCGTCGAAGGTGACGGTGCCGGAGTCCGCGGCGTGCACCCCGGCCAGCACCTTCACCAGGGTCGACTTGCCGGCGCCGTTGTCGCCGACCAGCGCCACCACCTCGCCCGCCCCGACGTCCAGGTCGACGTCGGTCAGCGCCGCCACCGCGCCGAAGCTCTTGGAGATGCCGCGCAGGGACAGGATCGTGGCCTGTCCGGTGTGGACCGTCCCGGTCGCCGAGGTCATCGCGGCCTACTGGATTCCGGCGCTGGCGCAGGCCCGGGCGAACTCGCCCTTGCAGACGTCGGCCGCCTTCAGCGGGCCGTTCTCGATGATCTCGGCGAAGACGTTCTCCCTGGTCACGACGGTCGGGGCGAACAGCTCGGACGGGGTGTCGAACAGGGTCGCCTCGGCCGCCGGGGTGTTGCCCTTGACGAACTCGTACGCCACGGTCGCGGCGGCGTCGGCCACGGTCTTGATCGGCTTGGAGATCGTCATGTACTGGTCGCCGCTGACCACCGACTGGGCCGCCTGCAGGGTGGCGTCGTTGCCGGTGACCGGCGGGACCGGGCGGACCGCCGCCGCCTTGAACGCGGCGATGGCGCCGCCGCCGGTGCCGTCGTTGGCCGCCGACACCCCGGCGATCCGCGGGCCGAACTTGGTGATCTGGCCGGCCACCCAGTTCTGCGCCTTGACCGGGTCCCAGTCCGGGGTGTCGTACTCGGCCAGGATCGGGATGCCGCTGGGGTCCAGGACGCTGTGCATGCCCTTCTTGATCAGGCCGGCCGCGGCGTCCGTCGGCGACCCGTTGACCTGCAGCACGCCGCCGGAGGCCTTGGTCCGCTTCAGCTCCTCGACCAGCGACGTGGCGATCTGGGCGCCGATCTTCTCGTTGTCGAAGGAGATGTAGTAGTCGGCCTTCCGGTTGGGCACCGGCCGGTCGTACGTGACGACCTTGACCCCGCGGGCCTGGGCCTGCTGCACGATCGAGGCCGCCGAGGCCGAGTCCACCGGATCGATGACCAGGACCTTCACCCCCTGGGTGAGCGCGGTCTCGGCCTGCTGCTGCTGCTTGGCCGCGTCGGCGTTGGCGTTGCTGTAGAGCACCTCGCAGCCGGCGCACAGCTCCTTCATCTTCGCGGTGAACAGCGGCGCGTCGAACAGCTCGTACCGGGTGGAGGCCTGGTCCGGCATGAGGAAGGCGACCTTGCCGGTGGCGCCGTCCCCGCCGCCGCCGCCCCCGGCGTCGTCGACGGCCGAGTTGCACCCGGCCAGCAGGGCGAGGGCGGCCGCCGCGGCGGCGACACGGACCGGGGTCCGGACCTGGGTGAGCCTCACTGCGCACTCCGTTCGTCGGATCTTGTCTAGGGGGTACGGGGTCAGAGCGGGACGTTGAACGACAGCAGCGAGGCCGGCCCGTCGTCGGCGCCGTCCACCGAGAGCTCGGTGAGGGTGCCGTTGTCCAGCAGCGGGAAGACCTGCCGGTAGGTCCGGACGTCGATGCCGAGCAGGTGGCACAGGGCCAGCCGGACCAGCGTGTTGTGCGCGACGACCAGGACGGTGTCGCCGGGGTGGCGCCGGGCGACCGACCGCAGGGCCTCGCCGGCCCGGCGGGCCGCCTCGGCCGGCGGGTCGGCGCCGGGGAAGTGGTGGGTCACCGGGTCGCGGCGGAACAGCGCGACCAGCTCCGGGTGGTCCACCCGCAGCTCGGACAGGGTCCGGCCCTCGGCCAGCCCGAAGTCGACCTCGCGCAGGTCCTCCAGCACGACCGGCTCGGTGCCGAGCACGGCCGCGCTGGGCCGCGCGGTGGCCAGCGCCCGGCCCAGCGGCGAGCTGACCACCGCGGCCGGCCGGGTGGCCCGGGTCCAGTCGGCCAGCCGCTCGGCCTGGGCGCGGTCGACGTCGGTGAGGTCGATGTCGCTGGACCCGGCGTACCGGTTCTCCTCGTGCCAGACGGTCTGCCCGTGCCGGGTCAGCACCAGCCGGGTGCGGATCCCGGTCACGCCGGCTCCCCGGCGGCCGCGCCGGCCAGCCAGCCGCGGTCGGCCAGCGCGGTCCGCAGCCGGTCGTACGCGTCGTCGAAGCGGGCGCCGCGGACCGGGTCCGGGTCGACCACCGCGGCGATGCGGACCATCCGCTCGGCCGTGCCGGCCAGCTCGCCGGGCGGGGCGGCGGCGAGCACCGCCACCACGGCGGCCGCCTGCACCTCGGCCGGCAGCAGCACCTGCCGGCCCAGCACGTCGGCCCGCAGCTGGGTCCAGTACGGGTTCCGGGTGGCGCCGCCGGAGAAGGTCACCGGCCCCGCGGTGTCGGCGCCCAGCCCGCGCAGCACGTCGTAGGCCAGCCGCTCGACCAGCGCGATCCCCTGCAGCACCGCGGCGAAGCGGGCGGCCGGCCCGGCGCCGACGCCGTCGGCGAAGCCGGTGGCCCCCGGGGCGAGGAACGGGAACCGCTCCCCCTGGCCGGCCAGCGGGTAGCAGATCCCCGGCGCCGGCTCGTACGCCGCCGCGGCGCGGGTCAGCGCGGCCAGGTCGGCCCGGGCGAAGTCGCGGGCGACGACGCCGGCCCCGGTGCTGGACGCGCCGCCGGGCAGCCAGCCGCCGTCCGGGTTGAGGTGCGAGTAGACCGCGCCGCCGGGGTCCCGCAGCCGCTGCGGGGTGCTGCCCTTGACCACCAGCGTGGTGCCCAGGGCGCTGCTCCAGGAGCCTGGCCGCAGGGCCCGGGCGGCGATCTGGGCCGCGCAGCCGTCGGTCATCCCGGCACGCACCGGGGTGCCGGCCGGGATCCCGGTGGCCGCCGCCGCGGCCGCGCCCACCCGGCCGAGCTCGGTGCCGGGCCGCACCACCTCCGGAAACAGCTCCGCCGGCAGCCCCAGCGCGTCCAGCACCTCGGCCGGCCAGCGGAGCCGGACCAGGTCGTAGCCGGTCTTCAGCGCGTTGCTGGTGTCGGTGGCGACGGGGTGCCCGGTCAGCCGGGCGGCGACGTGGTCGGCCTGGTGGACGATCCGGTCGCCGGGGCCGACGGCGCCCGACCGGACCAGCCAGCGGGCCTTGGGCAGCCCCCAGCCGGCCTGCGGCCGGTGGCCGAGCTCGTCCCACAGCCCGGCGCCGGCCTCGGCCGCGGCCCGGGCGTCGTCGGCGGCGCGGCGGTCGTCGTACATGAGGCCGGGCGAGCGGGCGGCGCCGGCGGCGTCCTGCACCAGCACGGTGCCCGAGGTCCCGTCGACGGCCACCGCGGCCGGCGGCCGGC
>CADCTP010000285.1 GCA_902805565.1 uncultured Mycobacteriales bacterium | reverse complement strand
TACGCCGGGACGCTGGCGGTCGCCGGCGCGATCGCGGTCGGGGCGCTGGCCCGGATGGCGCCGCGGCCGGCCGCCGGCGCCGACCCGGCCGCGGCGGAGGCGGCGGAGCACACGTCGCTGCGCGCCGCGCTGAGCGACCGGTCGTACCGGGCGGCGCTGGTCACGAACGTGGGCACCGGCTGGGCGCTGTTCGGCGTGCGCAGCTCGCTGCTCCCGCTGTTCGTGGTGGAGGGACTGCGCCGCGGGCCGGTGTGGACCGGGATCGGCTTCGTGCTGGGCTCCGCCGCGCCGGCGGCGCTGCTGCTGCCGGCCGGCCGGTTCACCGACGAGCGGGGCCGCAAGCCCGCGATGGTGCTCGGCAGCGCCCTGGCCACCGGCAGCATGCTGCTGCTCGCGGTGTCGGCGACCGTCCCGGCGTACGTGGTGGCGATGGTGCTGTTCGGGGTCGGGTCGGCGTTCCTCGGCGTCGCGCCGGCGGCGGTGGTCGGCGACACGGTGCGCGGCGGGCGCAGCGGCAGCGTGGTGGCTGTGTTCCAGATGGCGTCCGACTTCGGCGCGATCGTCGGCCCGCTGGTCGCCGGCTGGTTCGCCGACTACGCCTCGTTCGGGGCGGCCTGGGGATCGGTCGCGGCCGTGCTGGCCCTCGGGCTGCTGGCCTCGGTGACCATGCCGAGCCGGACGCCGCCCGCCCGCACGCCACCGGATCCGCCGCCGTGACCCGGCCGGCGGGCCCGGCCCCGCGCGCGACGCACGGAGAATGGGACCGGTGGACGGCCGGCGGGGCAGGGGCGCTCGACGAGCCGGTGGCGGCGTCCGGCATGCCCGCCGCGCTCGCGCCGGGCGGGTGACCGGGGTACGGGAACGGGCAGCACCGACGAGGAGAGTGACGCCATGGCGATCGCGACGATCAACCCGGCGACCGGCGAGACGGTCCGCACCTTCGAGCCGCTGTCCGGCGCGGAGCTGGACGACCGGCTGGAGCGGGCGGCCGCCGCCGCCCGCGGCTACCGGCGGACGACGGTCGCGGAGCGGGCCGGCTGGCTGCGGGCGGCCGCCGACGTGCTGGACGCGGACGTCGACGCGGTCGGCCGGCTGATGACGCTGGAGATGGGCAAGACGCTGGCCGCGGCGAAGGCCGAGGCGGCGAAGTGCGCGACCGCGCTGCGCTACTACGCCGAGCACGGCCCGGCGTTCCTGGAGCCGACGCCGGCCGACGCGGACGCGGTCGGCGCCTCGGACGCGTACGTGGCGTACCAGCCGATCGGGGTGGTGCTGGCGATCATGCCGTGGAACTTCCCGCTCTGGCAGGCGATGCGGTTCGCCGCGCCGGCGCTGATGGCCGGCAACGTGGGCCTGCTCAAGCACGCCAGCAACGTCCCGCAGACCGCGCTGTACCTGGCCGAGCTGTTCACCCGGGCCGGCTTCCCGGCCGACGTGTTCCAGACCCTGCTGATCTCCGCCAAGGACGTGGAGACCGTGCTGCGCGACGACCGGGTCGCCGCCGCCACGCTCACCGGCTCCGGCCCGGCCGGGCGCTCGGTGGCCGCGATCGCCGGGGACGCGCTGAAGAAGACCGTGCTGGAGCTGGGCGGCAGCGACCCGTTCCTGGTGATGCCCTCGGCCGACCTGCCGCGGGCGGCGGCGGTCGCGGCCACCGCCCGCTGCCAGAACAACGGCCAGAGCTGCATCGCCGCCAAGCGCTTCCTGGTGCACGAGGCGGTGGCCGACGAGTTCGAGCGGCTGTTCGCCGCGGAGCTGGCCGCGCTGCGGGTCGGCGACCCGATGGCGGCCGGCACCGACGTCGGCCCACTGGCCACCGAATCCGGCCGCGACGACGTGGAGGAGTACGTCGCCGACGCCGTCGCCCACGGCGCCCGGGTCGTCGTCGGCGGGACCCGCCCGCACGGGCCGGGCTGGTTCTACCCGCCCACCCTGGTCGCCGACCTGACCCCGGCGATGCGGATGTACCGCGAAGAGGTCTTCGGGCCGGTCGCCGGGCTCCACCGGGTGCCGGACCTGGACGAGGCGATCGCGCTGGCCAACGACACCGAGTTCGGCCTCGGGGCGACGATCTGGACCACCGACGCCGCCGAGCGGGACCGGTTCGTCGCCGAGGTCGAGGCCGGGATGGTCTTCGTCAACGGCATGGTCACCTCCTACCCGCAGCTGCCGTTCGGCGGGGTGAAGACCAGCGGGTACGGCCGGGAGCTGACCGAGCTGGGCCTGCGCGAGTTCGTCAACGTGAAGTCGGTCTGGGTGGGCTGAGCCCGGCGGGCGACCCGCTCAGGACACGTCCTGGACCACGGTGAGCCGGGGCCGCGGCCGCCAGAACGCCGCCAGCTGGGCGGCCGCGGCGGCCAGCCCCACCCCGGTCGCCAGCGCGGCCCGGCCGCCGGGCGTGCCCCACTCGTGCAGGCCGAGCGCGCGGTCGACGCTGAGCCGGCCCGGGCCGAGGGCGGCCAGCGCGACCGCGGCGGCGGCCAGGTTGCCGACGTACTCGTAGCCCTCGGCGACGACGAAGAAGCCGTTCGGCTTGTGGACGGTGTGGCCGGCGACGGCCATCGTGCCGACCACCGCGGACGCGGCCAGCGGGGTGGCCGCGCCGGCCAGCAGCGCGCCGCCCGCGCCGACCTCGACGACCGCGCTGGTCACCGCCTGCAGCTTCGGCCGCCGGAACCCGATCGAGCCGAACCAGCCCGCGGTGCCGGCGAGCGTCCGGCCGTGCCGCACGCCGTGGGCGATCATCGTGCCGCCGACGGCGCCGCGCAGGATCAGCCGGGCGATCTCACTGCTGCTGCTCATCCTCGCAGTCTGGCAGGCGTCAGAACCGGTAGCGGGTCTGGCTGTACGGCGCCTTGCCGAACGCGAACACCGTCGTCGGCGCCACCCGCAGGACCAGCGCGGACCCGGGCCCGTGGTGGAACAGGCCGTCGCGGACCTCGAAGCGCCACTCCTCGCCGTACTTGGCCAGGAAGCCGGCGGCGATCCGGTGCAGCCCGGCCTCGTCGGTGACCCGCACCGCGGACCCCTCGACGACGAGGTCGGTGCCGCCGTGCAGCGCGTTCGTGCCGGTGGTGAGCGCGACCGCGGGGTTCTCGGCCAGGTTGCGGCCCTTGCGCTCCTCGGCGCCGGTGGTGAAGTGCAGCGCGTCGTCCTGCCACAGTGCGATCAGCGGCGTGACGTGCGGGCGGCCGTCCGGGCGGACCGTGCTCACCCAGAACAGCTCGGCCCGCTCCAGGGCCTCGACGGCCTCGGTCCACGGGATGGGGTCGGCCGCCGGCTCGCCGTACCGGGGGTCGAGTTCGGGGATCGGCATCCGGCGACCCTAGCCGGTGTCGGTGACCTTGATCCGTACGGCGCGGAACAGCTCCGGGGTGCCCTGCAGGACCTTCAGCCGCGGGTCCGGGACGTCCAGCCGGTGCTCCACGACCAGCGGCCGCAGCGGCGCCAGCCGGGGGTCCTCCAGCACCTGGTCGGCCGCCCGCCGGTCGCCGCCGAGCACCACGGCGTCCAGGGTGGCCCGGTGCGGCAGGAGCACGTTGACCGCGGTGTCGGCGGCGGCGCCGAGGGCGACCCGGGCCTGGCCCTCCCGGCGGCGGGCGAAGCGTTGCTGCGACTGGCCGCCGGCCGCGGACCGGCCGTGCACCTGCCGGGACCCGACCTTGGAGGCGACCAGCCGGGTGCCGGCGAAGACCCCGGCCGCGTAGCCGCCCAGCCGCACCAGCAGCACCCCGACCGTACGGTCGGCGGTCGCGTGCCCGACCAGGTCGCCGGCCAGCGGCGGGAACGGCACCACCAGCTCCGCGGTCGTGCCGTCGACCGCGGTGAGCAGCACCGACCCGGGCCCGGTGGTGGTGTCGGCCAAGCCGCCGTGCCCGTCGGCGAAGCGCCCCATCCACCCGGCCAGCCGCTCCGGCCCGACGCTCACCCACCGGCTCACCGGCCGACCCTAGCGGTCGGGCCGGCCGGGGACGGTCTCCCGGCCGGCCCGGCCGGGGCTCAGCGCCGGATCGACCCGCACCCGGTGGGCGGCGCCCGGTCCGGGGTCACGGTGTACGGCCGCTCGGCGGTCCGCACCAGGGTCGCCCCGGCGAACCGGTACGTCGTCAGCGTGCCGGGATAGGTGATCCCGTCCTCGCTCGTGCCGGACCAGGTCAGGATCCGCCCGCCCGGCCGGCAGGCCCAGGAGTCCAGGTGCGTGACCGAGCCGCCGGAGCCGAGCATCGCCTGGCGCCCGGCCGCGGTGACCAGGGCCAACCGTCCGTCGACGTACCGGAAGACCGAGATGAAGTCGGTGGCGGCGCCCGCGTCGACCCGGACGACGACCTCGGCCCGGCCGTCCCGGTCGGCGTCGACGATCCCGAGCAGGACCGGGTCGAGGCCCGCGCCGAGCGTGAACGGGACGGTGTCGGTGACCCCGGTCGCGTAGTCGATCCGCAGGACACCGCGGGCGGGGAAGGTGACCGTGTCGGTGCGCCCGTCCCCGTCCACGTCCCCGTCGGCGGCCGGCCGGGCCGGGGCCGGACGGCCCGCGACGACCCCGGTGACGGCGAACCGCTCGACGTCGGCGACGTGCCCGCCGGTGGCGGCGGCGATGGTCAGCACGGTCCCGGGCCGGGCCCGGAAGTCGACCCGCGCCGACCACGGGGACCGGTCGCCGCCGGCCGGGACGCGGGTGGTGCTGCCCACCGGCCGCGCCGCGCCGAGGGCGAGGACCTGCACGTCGATGCTCTCGTCCACGCCGCTGATCCGGCCGCCGACGGTGACCGGCGAGGAGATCCGGGCCCCGTACCCGGGGGCGGTGAGGGTCAGGTCGGTGTCGCGGGTGCCGACCACCTCCCAGGGGGCGTCCGCGCCGGTGCCGAGCCGGACCAGGTGTACGTCGGCGGCGGTGGCCGGCCGCCCGTCGGGCAGCAGGTAGCCGACGGCCACGTACGCCTCCGCGCCGGTCACGGTGGTGCGGACGGCCCGGTCGATGCCCACGTAACCCAGGTGCCCGCGGGTGAACCCGAGCGCGGTGGCCGCCGGGTCCAGGTGCCACGGCTGCCGGCCGTCGGCCCGGTACGCCCGCTGCCAGGCCGCCGCGGCGGCCCGGCCGGCGAACGGCCACAGCGGCTGATGAACGAAGGTCCGGCCGAAGGCCGGGCCCGCCCCACCGGCC
>CADCTP010000284.1 GCA_902805565.1 uncultured Mycobacteriales bacterium | reverse complement strand
TACCCGCCGGCGCCACCCGCGCCCGTCCCGGTCCCCGTCCGGGTCCCGCCGGGCGTGGAGTACCACCGGCTGGCCCGCGGCGACGCGCACCGGTGGTGGCGGCCGCTGACCGGCACCCTCCTGCTGGGCGGCATCTGGGTCGCGCTGGTGGTGCTCACGGTGGCCGTGCTGGCCGCGGCCGGGGTGGACCTGGAGCCGTCCGCCGCCCGCTCCCCGATCGGGGAGCTGGTCGACTTCGCCGCCACCCTCCTGCTGATCGGCACGCTGCTGCCCGCCGTGCTGCTCGCGGCCCGGCTCGGGCAGCGCCGACCGGCGGGGACGGTGACCTCGGTCGCCGGGCGGATGCGGCTGCGCTGGGCGGCGTGGTGCGCACTGGCGGCCGTACCGGCGATCGCCGTGCAGCTCGGGGTGGTCCTGCTGCTGGAGCGGGACACCACCGCAGGCGTCGGGGGCGGCTGGGTCGGCTGGCCGGTGCTGGCGCTGTCGGTGGCGGTGCTGCTGCCGCTGGTGGCGGTGCAGTCCGCGGCCGAGGAGTACCTGGCCCGGGGCTGGTTCGTGCAGGCCGTCGGCTCGTGGCTGCGTACGCCCTGGCCCGGGATCGTCCTCGGCGGCGCGCTGTGGACGGCCCTGCACGTTCCCAGCACCTGGGCCGGGGTGGCCGACCTCATGCTGTTCAGCCTGGTGACCGGCTGGCTGACGGTCCGCACCGGCGGGCTGGAGGCGGCTGTGGCGCTGCACGCGGTGGGCAACCTCGCTGTCTGCGGGATCGTCGCCGCGCTGGGCCAGCTCGACGACGAAAGCACCGCCGGGGACGCGGGCTGGTCACTGCTGGCCGCCGACAGCCTGTCGCTGCCGCTCTACGCCGCCATGGTCCTCACGCTGCACCGCCGCCTCGGCCTCACCCGCCACTCGGCCGCACGTCCCGACACCTCGGCGGCGGAGTGGCGGTCGGGCCAGGGGGCGGACCGGTAGCCGGCCGGGCTGCGCCGGCGGTCAGGCGCCTCCGGGCCGTACGCCGACCGTCGCGGCCGGCTCCCGCCAGGTCGGGTCGCCGCCGAGCTCGCGGACGCGGCGGTCCAGGAAGCGGCGCTCGGTGGCGGTGCGGACCAGCGCCCGTGCCTCGTCGTACGCGGCCAGCGCCGCCGCGGTGCGGCCGGCCCGGCGCAGCAGGTCGGCGCGCACCGCGGGCAGGAGGTGGTAGCCGGGGAGGTCGCCCACCTCGGCCAGCGCGGTCAGCCCGGCCGCCGGCCCGTCCCGGAACCCGACCGCGACCGCCCGGTTCAGCCGCACCACCGGCGACGGCTGCAGCACCGACAGCTCGTCGTACAGGGCCACGACCGCGGCCCAGTCGGTGGCCCCGGCCGTCGGGGCGGTCGCGTGCCGGGCGGCGATCTCCGCCTGCAGGCGGTACGGCCCCGGTGCCCGCCCGCCGGCCCGCGCGGTCCGCAGCGCCGCCAGACCGGCCGCGATCAGCGACCGGTCCCACCGGCTCCGGTCCTGCTCCTGCATCGGCACCAGGTCGCCCGCGGCGTCGGTGCGGGCCGCCCGGCGGGCGTGCTGCAGCAGCAGCAGCGCCCGCAGCCCGTGCACCTCGTCGTCGGCCGGCAGCAGCCGGGCCAGCTCCCCGGCCAGCCACACCGCCTGCCCGGCCAGCTCGTCCCGGGGGCCGTCGCCCGCGGTCCCGGAGTAGCCCTCGTTGAAGACGAGGTAGACCACGGCGAGCACGCCGGCGGTCCGCTCGGCCAGCCGGTGCGGCTCCGGCACCCGCAGCGCGATGCCGGCGTGCGCGATCCGCTGCCGGGTCCGCAGCAGCCGCTGGCCCATGGTCGCCTCGGTCACCAGGAACGCCCGGGCGATCTCCCGGGTGGACAGTCCGGCCACCGTCCGCAGCGTGAGCGCCACCCGGCCGGCCGGCGGCAGCGCGGGGTGGCAGCAGGTGAACAGCAGCCGCAGCACGTCGTCCCGGTACGCCGCCCCGTACGGGTCGGTCCCGCCCGGTCCCGCCGACGCCGCTGACGCTGACATCGCCGCCACCCGCGCCAGCGTGGCCGCCTCGGTGCGCCGGCGGCGCAGCACGTCCAGGGCCCGGCGGTGCGCGGTGGTGGTGAGCCAGGCGGCCGGGTTGTCCGGGGCGCCGTCCCGGGGCCAGCGGACCAGCGCCCGCTCGACCGCGTCCTGGACGCAGTCCTCGGCCAGGTCCCAGTCCCCGGTCACCCGGATCAACCCGGCCACGATCCGCAGCCGCTCCGCGCCGAGCGCCGCCGCCAACCGCTGCCGCCCGTCCCCGCCCGCCGAGGTCGGCGGGCGGCCGTCCGGGACGACTTCGGCGGCTCCGATGGCTCCGATGGCTCCGATGGCTCAGCCCTCGAGGCCCAGCGGCCAGAACGGGCGCAGCTCCAGCCGCCCGGACCGCGCCATCGGGTGCCGGGCCGCGATCTCGACCGCCTCGTCGAGGTCGGCGCACTCCAGCACGTCGAACCCGGCGATCCAGTCCTTGGCCTCGGTGAACGGCCCGTCGGTGAGCAGGAGCTCCCCGGACCGGACCCGGACCGTGGTCGCGTCCTCGGCGGGCCGCAGCCGGTCGCCGAGCAGGTGCTTGCCCCGGCCGACGACGTCGGCCGCCCATTCCTCGATGTCCGGCAGCGGCTCGGTCGAGGTGTCCGGCTCGGGGTCGGTGCACACGAGCATCAGGTACTTCACGAGGTCTCCTCCGTCGATGGACCGTACGCCCACACGACGGTCGCCGACCCCCGGATCCGACACCCGCGCGGGATCCGGGGTGGCAGTCGCCCGCGCGCCGGCCGGGAGCCGGGGCCGGTCCCGGGGTCAGAGCCGGGGGTCCACCGGCTCCGACTCCAGCGCGAGGACGGCGAACACGCACTCGTGCACGCGCCAGAGCGGCTCGCCCCGGGCGAGCCGCTCCAGGCCCTCCAGGCCGAGGGCGTACTCGCGCTGGGCCAGCGACCGCTTGCGGCCGAGGTTGCGGTCGCGCAGCCGGTCCAGGTTCGCCGGGCGGGCGTACCCCGGGCCGTAGATCAGCCGCAGGTAGTCCGGGCCGCGCACCTTCAGGCCCGGCTGCACCACGCCGCGCCGGCCCCGGGTCAGGTTGCCGGCCGGCTTGACCACCATGCCCTCGCCGCCGGCCGCGGTGAGCCCCTCCCACCAGGCGGTCGCCGCGGCGACGTCGGCGACCCCGACGGACAGCCGGGCGGTCCGGCGCACCAGGACCGGGTCGGCGTCGGCCAGCCGGTCGGCCAGCGCCAGGTGCCAGTCGTGCGGGCGGTCGGCGTACGTCGCGCCCTCGCTCGCCAGCAGCTGGAACGGGGCGACCGCCAGCCCGGCCAGCCCGTCGGTCGGCCAGCAGTAGCGCCGGTACGCCGCGGTGAACGCGTCGGCGTCCGCGGCCCGCTCCCGCTGCAGCTCCAGCAGCGGCCGCACGTCCAGGCCCCGGGCGGCCGCCTGCTCCAGCACGCCGACCGCGGCCGGCAGCGCGGCCCGGGCGGCCGCGCCGACCGCCGCGTACTGCTCGCGCACGAGCTCGGCGGCCTTGGCCGACCACGGCAGGACCTCCGCGTCCAGCAGCAGCCAGTCGGTGCCGAGCTCGTCGAACAGCCCGGCCGTGCCCGCCGCGGCGGCCAGCCGGGCCAGCACCGCGGCGGTGGTCGCCGGGTCGAAGAACGCCCGCCCGGTCCGGGTGTGCACGGCCCCGCCGCCGGAGCGCCGCACCAGCGCCACCGCCCGCGAGCCCATGTGCTTCTCCTGGCAGACGAGCTGCTCCACCCCCTCGTCCCGGTAGTGGGCGAAGGCCTCCGCCGGGTGCTCCAGCAGGCCGGGCAGCGTGGACGTGCCCGGCGGGCTCATCGTCGGCGGCAGGTAGAGCAGCCGCTCCGGGGCGATGGCGAACCGGCTCATCACCTCGATCGCGGCCGCCGCGTTCTCCTCCCGGACGGTGACCCGCCCGGCCAGCCGCGTCTCGACGACCCGCTTGCCCAGCACGTCCTCGACGTCGAGCACGCCGGGGGGCCGGGTCGGCGCCGGGGCGGCGAGCGGGCGGACCGGCTCGTACCAGGTCCGGTGGGCCGGGACGGAGACCAGCTCGCGCTCCGGGTAGCGCAGCGCGGTCAGCCGGCCACCGAATACGCAGCCGGTGTCCAGGCAGAGGGTGTTGTTCACCCACTCCGGCTCGGGCACCGGGGTGTGGCCGTAGAGGACGGTGGCCGCCCCGCGGTACTCCGTCGCCCACGGGTACCGCACCGGCAGGCCGTACTCGTCGGTCTCGCCGGTGGTGTCGCCGTACAGGGCGAAGGAGCGGACCCGGGCGCTGGAACGGCCCTGCAGCCGCTCGGACAGGCCGGCGTGCGCGACGACCAGCCGGCCGCCGTCCAGGACGTAGTGGCTGACCAGGCCGTGGCAGAAGTCCTGGACCGCCCGGCGGAACTCCGGGGTCTCCGCCGCCAGCTGCTCCAGGGTCGCCCCGAGCCCGTGGCTGACCGTGACCGGGTTGCCGGCCAGGGCGCGGACCAGCTTGTTCTCGTGGTTGCCGGGCACCGCGAGGGCGTGCCCGGCCGCCACCATGCCCATCACCAGCCGCAGCACGCCGGGGGAGTCCGGGCCCCGGTCGACCAGGTCGCCCAGGAACAGCGCCCGCCGGCCGTCCGGGTGCGCCGCGTCCACCGGCCGGCCGGTGCCGTCCCGGTCCAGCGCGTACCCCAGCGCGGCGAGCAGGTCCTCCAGCTCGGCGAGGCAGCCGTGCACGTCCCCGATCACGTCGAACGGCCCGGGGTCGTCCCGCCGGTCGTTGTACTGCTTCTCGTACGCGATCGTCGCCGCGTCGACCTGCTCCGGCGTCTGCAGGACGTGGACCTTGCGGAAGCCCTCCCGGCCCAGGCCGCGCAGGCCCCGCCGCAGGTCGGCGCGCTGCCGGCGGACCACCGCGGGCGGCATGTCCCGGTCCGGCCGGCCGGCGTTGCGGTCCAGGCAGACCTGCTCGGGGACGTCCAGGACGATGGCGACGGGCAGCACGTCGTGCCGGCGGGCCAGCGCCACCAGCGTGGCCCGGTCCTCCCGCTTGACGTTGGTGGCGTCGACGACGGTGAGCCGGCCGGCCCGCAGCCGGGTCGCGGCGATGTAGGTCAGCACGTCGAACGCGTCCGGGGTGGCCGACTGGTCGTTCTCGTCGTCGGCGACCAGGCCGCGGCAGGTGTCGCTGGACAGCACCTGGGTGGGCCGGAAGTGCCGGCGGGCGAAGGTGCTCTTGCCGGAGCCGGAGGCGCCGACCAGCACCACCAGGGACAGCTCCGGGACCAGCAGCGGGGCGGTCACCGGGCCTCCCGGGTGAAGACGGCGAGCTGGGTCGGCGGGCCGACCGCGGGGTCGTCGTCGCCGATGCCGGCGGTCCGGACGGCGTACCCGTACCGGTCGGCGACGGCGGCGGCCCAGGTCGCCAGCTCGGCCCGGGTCCACTCGAAGCGGTGGTCGCGGTGCCGCAGCCCCCCGGCCAGGCCGGGATAGCGGACGTTGTGCTCGGCGTTCGGGGTGGTCAGCACGACCGTCGCCGGGGCGGCGGAGCCGAACACCGCGTGCTCCAGCGCCGGCAGCCGGTCGGGGTCGACGTGCTCGACCACCTCCATCAGCACCGCCGCGTCGTAGCCCCGCAGCCGCGCGTCGGTGTAGGTCAGCGCGCTCTGCAGGAAGGTCAGCCGGGCCCGCTGCCGCTCCGGCATCCGGTCCACGTGCAGCCGCCGGGCCGCGGTCTCCAGCGCCCGCGCGCTCACGTCCACCGCGACGATCTCGGTGAACCGCGGGTCGGCCAGCAGCGCCGGCAGCAGCGCGCCGGCGCCGGCGCCGAGGTCGACGACCCGGGACGCGCCGGCCGCGCGCAGCTCGGCCAGCACCGCGTCGTGCCGCCGTACGGCCAGCGGGACCGGCCGGGTCGCCTCCGCGGCGTCGACCGCGTCGTGCCCGGCCGCCGCCCCGGGGCCCGGCCCGCCGGCGGTGTCCCCGGCGGTATCCCCGTCGGTGTCCCCGGCGGTGTCCCCCGGCACCGGCTCGTCGTCGGTCAGCCGCTCGATCGCGGCCCGGGTGAGCGACCGCTGGTGGGCCAGGTAGCGGGCGGTGATCAGCTCCCGGTCCGGGTGGCCGCCCAGCCAGCCCTGGCCGGCCCGCAGCAGCTTGTCGATCTCGTCGGTGCTCACCCAGTAGTGCTTGGCGTCGTCGAGCACGGGCAGCGCGACGTACAGGTGGTTGATCGCGTCGGCCAGCCGCAGCCGGCCGGTCAGCCGCAGGTCGACGTACCGGGACGGGCCCCAGTCCGGGACGGTCTCGTCCAGCGGGACCGCGGTCGCCGCGACCTGCCAGCCCAGCGGGGCGAAGAACCGCTCGGCCAGCTCGGGCCCGCCGCGGCAGGACAGCGCCGGCAGGTGCACCTCCAGCGGCAGCGGGACGTCGACCAGGTCCGGCCGCTCCTTGCTCACCCCGCGGCGGGCACTGCCGAACACCTTGCCCAGCGCGACGGCGAGCAGGCTGGAGGCCGCGTACGGGCGGTCGTTGACGTACCGGCCGAGGCTGAAGCCCTCCGGCGCGCCG
The DNA here is from genome assembly GCA_902805565.1 of uncultured Mycobacteriales bacterium. Lineage (GTDB taxonomy): Bacteria > Actinomycetota > Actinomycetes > Mycobacteriales > CADCTP01 > CADCTP01. The sequence goes on along the minus strand of CADCTP010000284.1, from coordinate 8,539 downwards.
CGGACCAGGGCGATCGGGTCGACCTCCAGCAGCAGGGCGGCGGTGCAGCGTTGCTCGGTCGCCTCCGGGTAGAAGACGTGCGCCGTCCCGGTGGACAGGTCCATCCGCTGCGCCCGGGCCGGGTTCTTGTGCAGCAGGAAACCCAGGTCCGTCGCGGGGACGTGGGTGGTCGACAGGGTCACGAGCACGGCGCAGTGTCCCGCGCGCGGGTGCGGGCCCGCACCCGGGTTCCTCAGGCGGTGCCGGTGGCGCCCGGCGAGCCGCCCGTACCGGCTCCTCCGGTACGGGCGGTCGGGGTCAGGACGCCGAGACGATCCGCCATTCACCGGTGCGGATGCCGGTCGACCGTACGGTGATCCGAGTCCGCTGGCCCGGTCGTAGGTCGACCCGGTCGACGTCGGAGTCCGGGACGTAGAGGCTGATCCGGCCCTCGCTCATCGCACCGACATCCCGGGCGGGATCCCTCGTCGGGTCGCAGTCGACAGTGCCGAGGACGCCGCCGGGCACGCTGAGCTCCAGTTTGACGCCGGGTACGCAGTCGACCGAGACGACGAGGCCGACCCCGGCCGCCCGTGGTGGCACGGTGGCCTCGAACGTGCCTCCGTCGGGCGAGGTGGCGCCGTCCAGCAGCGGCGGGCGGCCCGCGTCCGGGGGCCGCAGGCCCACGGTGGCGGTAGACCAGAGCACCGCGACGGTCCAGGTGCCGGGGGAGCCGGGTTCGTACCGGACGTTGAGCGAATCGGCGCCGGACGGGCTGAACAGCCGGTCGGCGGCCGCCGGGTCCAGCGCGGTGACTCCCTCGAACCGGTCACCGGCACGGTACGAGCAGTCCACCTCGGCCGTCGCCCCGGCCGGTCCGAGATTGCGCAGCACAAAGGTGCCCGGACGCTCACACCGCACGAGCAGCAGGTACCGCAGCCGTACCGGCGCGGGGACGAGCACATGTTCGGTCGGTCCGGTCACGTCCCGGATGTCCGGCGCGGTGTAGCCGGGGACCGCCGGCACACCGTCGGTGGTGAACCAGGGGCCCGGAGGGACGCCGGTGGGCAGCGCGTCGGGACGGCCGGGCAGGCGGGTGAGCAGGGCGCCGGCCAGCGCGACCAGGACCACGGCGAGCGCGGCGCCGGTGGCGCGGCGGCGCCGGGCGGCCTTGATACGCGCACGGACCTCCGCGGTGCGTCGGCCGTTGGTGGACAGGTCGCCGACCCGGTCGGCGAACAGGGCCCGCAGCTCGTTCTCGATCACCGCCCACCTCCGTGGGAGTTGGTCAGGTCCGGGTCCCTGCGCAGCGCCGCGAGTGCCCTGGATGCCTGCGACTTGACGGTGCCGACGCTCACCCCGAGCGCGGCCGCGGTCTGCGCCTCGGACAGGTCCTCGTAGTAGCGGAGCACGATCACGGCCCGCTGGCGGCGCGGCAACGTCCCGAGTGCCCGCCACAGCGCGTCCCGGTCCTCCACCGAACTGTCCCCGGGCACGGGTGTCTCCGGCAGTTCCCCGGTCGGGTACTCAGCCCGCCAGCGGCGCCGCCACCAGGTCGCGTACGTCGTGGCCAGCACCCGCCGCACGTACGGTTCCGGTGCCCCGTCGATCCGGCCCCAGGCGAACCAGCTCTTCGCCAGCGCCGTCTGCAGCAGGTCCTCGGCGGACGCCCGCTCGCCGGTCAACAGGTACGCCGTGCGCAACAGCACCTGGGAACGGGTCGCGACGAACTCGTCGAACGTGCCGCGATCGGCCATGAGGGCTCCTTGTCCAGGGATCACTGTCATGACCATCTGGAACCCGCTCCGGGTTGTCCCGGCCGCGCACCGTTTCCGGATCCGGTGGGGACACGCCAGGCCCTGGCGACGCCGGTGGGACGGCAGGACCAGGCGGCGGACGGCCGGGGCCGCACTGCCGGTGACCCGCGCCGGCTCCGTCCGCCGGCGGCGGGGTTCCTCAGGCGGTGCCGGTGGCCAGGCCGGCGCCGGCCGGGGCGGGCCGGGCGCCGGCGGAGGCCGGGTGGACGACGTAGCGGGCCCCGCCGGCGCCCTTGGCCGCGTACAGCGCCCGGTCGGCCTGGGCCAGCAGCCGGTCCACGTCGTCGCGCGGGTCGTCGGTCACCGTCACCCCGACGCTGGCGCCGGCCCACGCCGTCACCCCGCCGGGCAGCAGGAACGGCGAGCCGATCTCGGTGACGATCCGCTCGGCGACCAGGCAGGCGCCGGCGGTGTCCACCCCGGTGCACAGCAGCACGAACTCGTCGCCGCCGAGGCGGGCCACCAGGTCCCGGTCGCGGACCACGCTGCGCAGCCGGCGGGCGGTCTCCCGGAGCAGGTCGTCACCGGTGGCGTGGCCGTAGGTGTCGTTGACCTTCTTCAGGCCGTCCAGGTCGACCGCGATCACCGCCACGTGCCGGTGCCGGTCCCCGTCCAGCGCGGACACCGAGCGGCTGAGCCGCTCGATCAGCAGCAGCCGGTTGCCCAGGCCGGTGAGCGGGTCGGTGAGGGCCGTACGGCGCAGCTCCTCCTGGACCCGGTGCCGCTCGGTGACGTCCTGCGCGGAGCCCCAGGCCCGCAGCGGGCGCCCGTCGGTGTCGTGCTCGACCTCGCCCCGCACCGCGAGGTGCCGGACCTCGCCGGTCGGCAGCACCATCCGCTGCGCCAGCTCGAACGGCCCGGCCCGGGTGAACGCCACCCGCAGCGCCGCGTCGAGCTTCCCCCGGTCCGCCGGGTGGGTGACCTCCAGCCACAGCCGGGAGGTGACCATCACCGACTGCGGGATCAGCCCGGCCAGCCGGTACATCTCGTCGGTCCAGGTCAGCCGCTCGCCCGGGCCCGGGAAGTCCCACTCCCAGCTGCCCACGTGGGCCAACCGCTGGGTCTCGGCCAGCAGCCGCTCGCTGCGCCGCAGCCGCTGCGCCGCGCCCCGCTCGGCGCTGACGTCGGTGAAGCAGACGACCACGCTGCGCCGGCCGTCGTCGGCGGGCGGCAGCGGCGAGGCGGTCGCGCTGACCCAGCGCACCTTGCCGTCGCCGCGCACCAGCTTGAGCATCTCGGCGCCGGCCACCCGCTGCTCGCGCAGGCAGACCGAGCTCGGCCACTCGTCGTACGGCAGCGGCGCGCCGTCCTCGTGCTGCAGCACCCAGGACGGGGGGCGGCGCATCAGCTCGTACCCGGGTGCGCCGAGGATCCGCTCGGCGGCCGAGTTCACCATGGTGACCCGGTCGTACTCGTCGATGACCAGGATGCCCTGCTCGACCGAGGCCAGCACCGTGCGGTACTTCTGGCGGCTGGCCGACAGCGCCTGCTCGCTGCGCCGGCGCTGGTCGCGGGCCAGCGCGAAGTCCAGCCGGCTGCTGGCCACCCGGGCCACCCGGGACAGCAGCGCGACGTCCTCGTCGGTGAACTGGTCGACCTTGTCCGAGACGACGAGCAGCACCCCGATCGGCCGCTGCCGCTGGCGCAGCGGCAGCGAGATCGTCGAGCGCAGCCCGAGGGCGCGGGGGAGGGTGGTGTCGCCGCGCGGGTCGACGGTGGCGTCGGCGCTGCGGACGATCTCGCCGCGGCGCAGGGCGGTGCCGCACAGCGTGCCCTTGATCGAGTTGAGCGAGCCGAGCTGGTCGCGGAGCATCCCGGAGGTCGCGGCGAAGATCAGCTCGCTGGAGTCGCCGGACTCGAGGAGCTGGATCGCGGCGCCGCCGGCGCGGACCAGCGCGCGGGCCCGCTCGACGCACAGCTCCAGCAGCAGCGACGGCTGCGCCGGGGCGCAGGCGATCTCCTCGACCGTGTCGAGGGCGAGGGCCTGCCGTTCGGGCAGGGCTGACCCGGCGTCCGGACGCAACTGCTCGATGGTCACCGATGCCCTTCTCTCGACCCCGACCGCAGCGTACCGCTGTGTGTGCCGCAGGTAACCGTTCGACAGGGGTTGGATCCAGCGGCGCCGGGGAGGGTGACACCCATGACCGATCGCTCCTTCTCCCCTCTCGCCGTCGCCGTCGGGATCGCCGCCGTCACCGCCGATGGGGTGCGGAAGCTGCCCGGCCTGCTCCTGGGCCTGCCGCCCGCGGTCGTCCGGGAGCTGTCCGAGGCCCGCCACGCCGCCCTGCACCGGTACGACGAGCTGGCGCTGCACGGCCGCGACGTGCTCGCCGGCCGGCCCGGCTCCGCCGCCCGGGACCGGGCGGTGGACTCCCTGTCCCACCTGATCGACACCGACCCGCCGGAGATCGGCACGCCCAGCGGCGTGGGCCTGCCCGCCCCGGCCGACCACGCGCCCGCACCGGCCGACCACGCGCCCGCCCCGGTGGCAGTGCCCGCCCCGGTGACCGAGGACGGCCCGCGCCGGGTCGCCGACCCCGAGGAGGTCGTCGAGCCGCGCACCGCGCCGCCCGTGCCTACCCCGCCGATCGGCCGTACCGAGCCGGTGACGCTGCCCGACGAGTTGCTGGACGAGGTGGCCCAGCTCACCCCGGGCGCCGAGCTGGCCCACAGCGACCTGCCGCTGCCGGACTTCGACCACCAGACCGTCCCGCAGCTGCGCGGCCGGCTGCGCACCCTGGGGCTGCCGGAGCTGGTCCAGCTGCGCGACTACGAGCAGGCGCACGGCCACCGGCTGCCGGTCCTCACCCTGCTGGACAACCGCATCGCCAAGCTGCTGGCCGAGCCGGACGACGCCAGCTAGCCCCCGTCGACGTGCCACCGACCCGTCCGGGCCCGCCCGGGCGGGTCAGTAGCGCAGGAGCTCGTCGGTGGCCGGGAGCCGGCCGTTGACCCGCAGCCGGCGCAGCCAGCCCTCCCAACCCGGCCGCTGGCGCAGCGTGCGCAGCGCGTCCCGGGCGCCGTCCCGGTCGCCGCGGGCCGCGGCGGCCAGCGCCACGTGCAGCTCCCGGACCCCCTCCGGGGCCTCCTCGGCCAGCAGCTGCCAGTCCCCGGACTCGTACGCCCGCTGCAGCCGCAGCAGCCGGGCCAGCTCGCCGACCGGGTCGGCGGCGTCGTCCACCCGCAGGTCGACCAGCACGCCCTCCCAGGGCGCCTCGTCGTCGCGGGTGCCCGAGACCACCAGCAGCGCCGCGGACTGCCGGCCGCGCAGGTCACCGCCGGCCGCCTCGCCGGTCCGCAGCGCGGCCACCAGCCGGGCCGCGAGGTCGCCGGCGGCCTCCGCGTACCCCTCGGCGACCGAGGGCACGACGGAGCGCGAGCTGAGCATGTTGCCCTGCACGGTCCAGTCGGTCCCGGTCCGGTGGCCGCAGGCGGACAGGCAGCCGACGCCGGTCCAGGCGGCCGCCGGTCCGCCCGGGCCGACCACGCCGACCTGCCGCTGGTCCGCCGCGTCGTCCGCGGCCAGCAGGGTGTCCAGCGCGGTCCCGGCGGCGGTCCCGGCGGCCAGCGCGCCCAGCAGGCGCGGACCGTACCCGCGCTGGGAGGACGCCTGGGTGGTCACCGCGCCGACGCCGGCCCGCGCCCACGGGGCCGCCCGGCCGACGGCCAGCGTGCAGGTCGCCACGGCCACGCCGAGCTGTCCCGTCGCCGGGTCCCGGGCCACGATCGAGAACGTCATTGCCCCGGCAGCCTAACCGGGCTGCCGGCGCACGAGGCACCCACGCCACCGGCCGGGCCACCGGACGCCGGGCCCCCGCCCGGCGTCAGAGGCGGCGCAGGCCCTCGACGTCCGCGCCCAGCGTCGCGGTCGCCCGCTCGGCCTCGGCCTTGGCCGAGAGCCGGTCCGGGTCGGCGTGCGCCACCAGCACCAGGCTGGCCCCGGCGGCGAGCGGCGCGAGCAGCCCGTCCACCCAGGCCGTCGGGCCGTCCCAGGGCGCGGTGGTCAGCACCCGGTCGCCGGCCAGCAGGCCGAGCTCGGTGGCCCGGCGCAGCGCGATCTCGACCAGGTCGCCGGCCGACACCGTCCCGCCGGCGGTCTCCAGCGCCGGCACCGCGTCCGGCACGGGGCGGCCCGACCAGCGGTCGCCCATGCCGAGCACGTCGGCCGAGTAGTCCCGGGTCCCGGCGGGCGGCCCGCCGGCGAAGCCGCGGCCGAGCGGGGCCAGCGACAGCGCGAACACCTCGCCCGCCCCGTCCACCGGCCCGGTCGCGAACACCGTGTCCGCCGGCCCGGTGGTCACCACACAGGCCGCCGTCCAGGCGCCGAGCAGCACCGCCGCGGTCTGCCAGTGCGCCGGGAGCAGCACCGCCACCCGGTCGCCGGGCGCGGTGCCCACGTCGTCGCGGAGCAGGTTCGCGGTCTTGGCCACCCAGTTGGCCACCGACACCGCGGACAACTCGGTCCGCTCACCGGTCGCGTCGTCGTAGTAGGTGAGCAGCGGACCGGCCGGGTCGCGGGCGAGGGCGGCGGCGAGCAGCGCGTCAGGGGCGGGCACGGTCCGCAACCTTAGGCCGGTCGCCAGGATTCACCGTTCGGCCGATGGCCACGTACCCCCGATCGGCCCAGACTGTGATCCCGGTCATTCGTACAAGGAGGTACTACATGCCCCGTCGTGGGAGTTTCGGCACCTTTACGGCAGCGGTGCTGTTGATGCTGCTGGGCCTGGCGGGGGTGGCCCAGCCGGCCGCGGCCGCGCCGGCCGACAAGGCGGCGGTGCTGTCGAGCTGGACGCAGACCAGCGTGACCAGCTACAACGCGTTCTTCGCCGCCCGGGCCAACCAGGGCGCCTGGAGCGCGTACGGGTTCGACTGGTCGACCGACTACTGCTCGTCGAGCCCGGACAACCCGTTCGGCTTCCCGTTCAACCGCTCCTGCGTGCGGCACGACTTCGGCTACCGCAACTACAAGGCGATCGGTGCCTTCGCGGCGAACAAGTCCCGGATCGACAGCGCCTTCTACGCCGACCTCAAACGGGTGTGCGCCAACTACGGCGGCGCCACCAAGGTCTCCTGCGACAGCCTGGCCTGGACCTACTACAACGCCGTACGGGTGTTCGGCAGCAGCGTCCCCACCCAGGCGCAGCTCGCCGCGATCGAGTCGGCGAACCCGTACCTGACCCGGGCCGGGGTGGGGCTCGCGTCGTAGCCGGTCGAGCCGGCCCTAGTTGATGCAGCCCGCGTCGGCGGCGGTGCGCGCGTCCCCCGAGGCGGGGGCGGCGGGCGCCGCCGGCGCGCGGCTGGCGGCGGGGGTGCTGCCCTTCAGCCCGGTGAAGTCCGCGCCGAGCACCAGCTGCACGCCGTCGCCGACGTCGTCGCGCTGCACCAGCCGGCCGCCGGGGATGACCGCGAGCACGGCCCGGGCCTTGGCCTCGGACCTGGGGCCGTACCGGATCTCGGTCTTGGTGTAGTCCCGGCGGTCGGCGTTCGCGGTGCCGCCGATCGCGAAGCCGGCCTTGCGCAGCGCGGTCGCGGTCGTGCCGGCCAGCCCGCCCCGGCCGCTGCCGTTGAAGACGTCGATCGTGACCTCGCTGCGCGCGGCCGGCTTGACCGGCGCCTTCGCCTCCGGCGGGTCGATGACGGAGGCGAAGAAGGCCGGCAGCGCCGACTCGTCCACCAGCACCACCGACTGCCCGTCCCGGGTCCCGTTGCCCTCGGTCGGGATCGTGCGGAACTCGACGTTCCCGGCGGCCAGCCCGCGGATCTGCCCGGCGAGCTGCAGCGGGTCCAGGTCGGCGTCCATCCGCAGCGAGGAGCCGACCGCGTCCAGCAGCCGCTTGAGCTTGATCGGGTTGGTCAGCACGCCCAGGCTGGTCACCTTGCGGAAGGTCGCGCCGAGGAAGTACTGCTGGCGGACGATGCGGTCCAGGTCGCCACGCGGCAGCCCCTTGCGCTGCCGGACGAAGGCCAGCGCCTGCTTGCCCTCGATCGTCGAGCGCCCCTTCGGCAGGTCGATGCCGGAGTCGCTCTCCTGCTGGGCCCTGGTCAGGCAGACCTCGACGCCGCCGATCGCCTTGGTGATCCGGTAGAAGCCCAGCAGGTCCACCTCGACGTAGTGGTCGACCTTGAGCCCGGACAGCTCGCTGATCGTCTGCACCAGCAGCTGCCGGCCCTTGTCCTCGTCCCGGCCGGCGCCGGTGCCGGCGCCGCGGACGAACGCCGAGTTGAGCTTGTGGGTGCCCTGCCCGGGGATCTCCACCCAGGAGTCGCGCGGGAACGAGATGGCGGTCGCCTTCCGCCCGTCGGCCGGCACGTGCACCAGCATCATCGTGTCGGTGCTGTTGGACGCCACCGACGTGGTGGACAGCTCCTGCAGCTCCTCCTCGGTGGCGTTGGTCCGGTCGTCGCTGCCGACCAGCAGGATGTTCATGTCCTCGCCGTCGACGTCGTCGACGGTGGCGCCGATCGCGTCGACCCGGCCCACGTTGCCGGTGAAGTCCCGGTAGAGGACCCACATCACCCCGCTGGCGAGCAGGACCAGCACGGACAGGAACGCGGCCGCGACCTTGGCCGCGCCGAGGAGCGGGCTCTGCCGGCGCTCGGACCGGCGCTCGGGCCGGCGGCCGGTCGGCGGGCCGTACGGGCCCTCCTCCGGCTCGTAGCCGCCCAGCCCGTACGGCGCGTACTCGCCGGGGCGGCCGCGGGGGTCGAGGTCGGCCGGCAGGCGGGGGTCGCGCCGGCCGGGG
>CADCTP010000283.1 GCA_902805565.1 uncultured Mycobacteriales bacterium | reverse complement strand
ACCTCGCGCCTCGGCGTGGGTGCCGTCCGGGTTCGCCGCCCGCCACCGGCGCAGGAACCGGTTGAGCTCGAACTGCGGGGCGATCTCGGTCGGCACGCCGTCGGTGGCCCGGGTGCGGTGCCAGTGCTCGACCAGCTCGCCGATCGTGCGGCCGGCGCCGTCGGCCACGAAGGCGCGCATCGCCCCGTCGAACCGGAACGCCGGCCCGATCTCGGCCCGTAGGAACCGGCGCAGCTGCTCGGTGCACCGCTGCCCGGCCGGCAGCACGGTCTGCCGGGTCAGCGGTTCGGGCAGCGCGGCGGCCGCCCGGGGCCGGGCGGGGGACGGCGGCGGGAGGGGAACGCCGTCGAGCGCGGCCACCAGCCGGTCGGTCAGCTCGAGCTTCCCTCCGCCGGCCGGGACGCCCAGCCGCCGGGCGAGCGCCGCGAGCTCGGCGCGGGTCCAGTACCACCGGCGCAGCTCGGCGCCCGTACGGACGTCGTCCATCGGCGGCCGCTCCGGCGCGGGACCGCCGGCCTGCTCCGTCTCCTCCGCCACGGGCCGAACGATGCCAGACCCGCACCGGCCCGGTCGACGAGAGCGAGTTCCGCCGCCGGCCTGTCGATTCCGGGGCGGGGCGTTCGTAGGACCTGTGAGAGGCGGCCGGACGAGGCCGCCGGCCCGCGAAGGGAACGACCATGACCGCTACCTACACGTTCGATGTCTTCTCCAGCCTCGACGGCTACGGGTCGTACGGCGCCGACGGCGACTGGGGCGGCTACTGGGGCAAGCAGGGCCCCGAGCTGCTCGCGCACCGCCTTGCCTCCTTCGGCCCGGAGCAGCGGATGGTGTTCGGCGCCACCACGTTCCGGCAGTTCGTCCAGATGCTGGCCGACAGCACCGAGGACTCCGACGTGCGCGACCCGTGGGTCACGCGGATGCGGAGCATGCCGGCGACGGTGCTGTCGTCCACGATGGAGGGCCCGGTCGACTGGCCGGACGCGACGATCGTCAGCGGGGACGCCGTCGACGTCGTCGCCAGGCTCAAGGAGGAGTCCGGGGTGCCGCTGCGCTCGCACGGCAGCCTGTCGATGAACTGGGCGCTGCTGGCCGCCGGCCTCGTCGACCGCGTGCAGGTGACGGTCTTCCCCGTCCTCACCGGCAGGACCGGGACCGACCGGATCTTCGCGGGCGCGGCCGACTTCGACCTGGAGCTGCTGGAGAGCCGGACGCTCGACGGCCACACCCAGGAACTGGTCTACCGGCCCACCCTGCACTGACCGGCCCGCGGGTGTCAGAGCGGGCGCGCGTCGCGGTAGCGCCGGATCCAGTCGGCGTTGGTCCCGTCGGCCTGCCGGCGCTGCCGCGGCGCGGGCCGCCAGCCGGCGGGCGGCTCGATGCCGAGGTGGTCGAGGATCCCCAGCACGGCCCGGTGCGGGTCGGCGGTGACCTCCTCGTACGTCACCCGGTGCGGCGCGACGCCCTGCTCGGCGAACCACCCGCGCCAGGCCGCGTCGTGCTCCTCGATCGTCCGTACCAGGCCGTCGATCACCCCGAGGTCGAAGTGGGGCTCCGCCGTCGACCGGTCGCCGTCCTGCCAGTACCCCGTCTGCTCGGCCCGCGCCCACGACACGGCCTGCGCGACCACGTCCTCCCGCCGCAGGTGCACCACCCGCAGCGGCCCGAACGTGTCGCCGAGCACCTCGAGGTCGCGCCGGGTACGCGGCCCGCCGACGAGCCGGTGCACCGTCCCCCACATGACGCGGGCGGCGAAGACGCCGTTCGGCGTGCTGCCGGCCGCCCGGGCCGCCCGGGCGAACAGGCGGTGGTCGACGGTCCCGTCCGCGGCCACCGGGACCCCGAACCGGTGGGCCCACTCCCGCTCGTCCGGCTCCCGGAAGTACGACTCCGGCCGGCCGGCCACGCCGGTCGACGCGAGCAGGCCGCACAGCAGCGTGCTGCCGGTGCGCGGCGTGCCGCACAGCAGGTACGACGACGGGCCGTCCACGCTCATCGCCGGGGATCGCGCAGCGAGGTGGGGGAGAGGAACGGCTGGAGCGGGCCGTCGTCGCCGGCCCGCGCCAGCCGGCGGGCCACCCCGGCCAGCAGGTCGGCGACCTGGACCCGCGGGTCGTCCCGGGAGTCGACGCTCACCAGTCCGCCCAGCGGCGACACCCCGGCCGGCCCGGCGCCGTCGGCCAGCACCCGCTGGAGACGCCGCAGCCGGCCGGCCGTGAGAGCGCTCTGCTCGTCGTGGACCACCAGCACCCGCCGCCGCCCGCCGCTCCAGAACAGGACGGTCTCGGCCAGCGCCGGCAGCATCGGCTCCAGCGGCGGCGGGATCGACGGGTCCTCGTCGATCAGCCGGGTCAGCACGTCCCACACCCGCGGCCGGTCGAGCCCGCCCAGGACGGCCTCGGCCGGTGCGCCGAGCCCGTCCCGGACCAGGCCGTCGCGCGCCCGGAAGAACCGCCGCACGAGCTCGGGATCCGGCTCGTGGCGCCGCTTGGTCCGGGCCAGGTCGACGAAGGCCGCGAGGAAGACCCCCCAGTCCCGACCGGCCGGGCGGCCGGCCCGGTACAGGGCGAGGGCGGCCGGACGCTGGTCCGCGGTCAGCCGGGTGCCGGCCCCGTACGACGGCTCGGCCAGGAACAGGTCGACGATCCGGGTGACGAGGAAGTACTCCTTGTCGACCAGGTGGACGTGTGCCCGGCCGTCCAGCGCCGCCAGGAACCCCCGCAGCGCCGCGCCCGCGCCCGCGCCGCGGAGGAACTGCCCGGACTTCAGCTCGGTCAGCGGCGACCGGCCGGACCGCGGGGCGGCGAGCAGGTCCACCGCCTCGCCGACGGCCAGGTCGACGCTCGCATGCGTGATGACCGGGGTGGCCGGGTCCAGCAGGTTGCTGCCGGAGAACCCGGACTCGTCGCAGGCGACCTCCACGACGGTGCCGGTCACCGCGGCCACCGGCGGGAGGCCGCCCTGCAGCGGCAGCCTCACGTACGGTCCCTCGGCATGCCGCCATGCTCGCCCGCCCGCGCGCTCCCGGACCACCCAATTGTCCGGGCGGCACGGAACCCGGCGCGCTCCCGGCCTCCTACATCGTCCGGCTACATCGTGTCCGGCAGGACGATCGAGACGGCCACCGCGAGCGGCCACCGCGGCGGGAACCTTCCCGCCGGACCCGGTTCACTGATCTCTCGCAGGTCGCCGGCCTACTCCCGGGCCGGCTGTCCCGCCCCCTGCGCGCGGAGCGCGTCCTCGTACGTGCGGCGGGCCCGCTGCCACGGTTCCCCGCCGTCCAGGGTGAGCAGCAGCGGCAGCAGGTCGGCGGAGAACGCGGTGCTGGCCTCGGCCGGCAGCAGCGACGGCAGGTTGTCGATGGCGATGAGGTCCAGCACCGGGTCGTCGTGCAGCCGGCGTACCGGGTGCTGCCAGTCGGTGACCGTGTCGTAGATCGGCAGCAGGTTGGCCGGCGAGCCCACGTCGCAGGTGACGTCGCAGATCAGCCGCAGCCGGCGGGACGGGTCGCCGACGTCGGCCGGGCGGACGAACGCCGGCCGCGGCGTGGTGTTGAACACGACGTTGACCAGCACGTCGTGGGCGAGCAGCGCCGGGCGGTCCAGGGTCCTGGTGGAGGCCACGTCCCACCGGGTGGGGGCCAGGCCGGCCACCTCCAGCGCGGCGAGCGCGCCCTGGCCGCTGCGGCCGCGGGCGCCGATCACCAGCACCGCCGGCCGGTCGTCGCCGGGCTCCGGGCGCAGCCGGGCGTCCAGCTCCTCCCGGGTGCCCGGTTCCAGGGGGACCGGCAGCCGGCCGCGCAGGGCGAGCACGCCCAGCGCGGCGCCGGTGTAGCCGGCCCAGCGCCCGAACGCGGCCAGCCGCCGGCCCCGCTCGTCCACCAGGTACTCCAGGTCGAGCAGCGTGCCGCCCCCGGCGGCGAACCGGCGCAGCAGCTCGGCCGCGCCGGGCTGCCCCTTGAACGCGTGCCCGAACAGCACGTGCCGGTGCCGCAGCGCGGCCGGCTCGGGCGGCAGCTCCTTCAGCCCGACCACGACCACGTCCGGGTCGGCGTCCACCCAGCTGCCGGCCGGGGCGACGGCGCAGCCCGCGTCGGCGTACGCCTCGATCGGGAACACGCGCCGCGGCGACTCCTCGACCGTGACCCGGACGCCCGCCTCGACCAGCCGGCGGGCGTCCGCCGGCACGATCGGCGTCCGCCGCTCGGTCGGCCGTTCCTCGACCCGCACCCACAACCGCATCCGTGCCGTCCTCTCCCTCGGTGTCCCCGCATCCTGCCCGCCCCGGCCGGCGGACACCGGCGGTGGGCCGCCGCCGACCGCGCCTCCACCGGCCGTTGTCACGTTCCGGGCGGCGGCGGTGCTGTAGAGACATGCACCGAGGAGCGGCGGCGGAGGCCGTCCTGGCGGTCGGCGGTCGGACAGCCGGGCGGGAGGAGCGCGTGGGGGTGTCGGGTCCGGTACGCGGTGCCGTGCGCGCCGACCTGGACGAGGTCTTCCGCCGCGACTACCGGCGGGTCGTCGGCGTGGCGGCGCGGGTGCTCGGCTCCCGCGACCAGGCCGAGGACGTGGCCCAGGAGGTGTTCCTGTCCTTCGGGCGCTCGTCGGTGCCGGCGGGGGAGGCCCGCGGCTGGCTGTCCGTCGCCGCCGCGCACACCGCGCTGAACCTGCTCCGGTCCGGGCGCCGCCGCGCGTCCCGGGAGGAGACCGCGGCCGCGGCCGGCGATGCCGTGGTGTCCGACGTGGCCGAGGCGGTGGTGACGAACGAGGAGCGCCGGCGGGTACGCGCCGCGCTCGCCCGGTTGCCCCGCAAGCAGGCCGTCGCCCTGGTGCTGCGGCACAGCGGCCTGAGCTACGCCGACGTCGCCGCGGCGCTCGGCCTGTCCCCCGGAAGCGTCGGCACCACCGTGCGGCGCGCCGAATCCGCCCTGCGCGAGGAGTTGCGTCATGCGTCATCCGACTGAAGGCGTCCTGCGCCGGCTGCTCGACGAGCCGGCCGGGGTGGCCGACGACGACCGCCGGCACGTCGCGGGCTGCCCGCGCTGCCTGGACGGGCTGGCCGTCATGCGCGAGGACGCCGCCCTGGTCGGCGCCGCGCTGGCCGCCGAGGCCGACGTCGACGCCGCGGCCGCCTGGCAGCGGCTGTCGGCCGCGGTGCCCGCCCCCGGCGTCCGGCGGGCGGC
>CADCTP010000282.1 GCA_902805565.1 uncultured Mycobacteriales bacterium | reverse complement strand
CGGGTCCGGCGCGACCCGGGTGCCCCGTTCGCCGCCGTCCGGGGACCCTGCCGGACCAAGCCGCCCGGCGGACCCGCGGCACAGCGGACCAGCGGCACGGCGGCCCGGGTCGCCCGGCGGACCGGCGGACCGGCGGCCGATGAACGGCGACCCGGCCCTACTCGGCGGCGTGCTCGGCGGGCTGGCGGTCCCGGGAGCGGCGGCCGCCCTCCCGCTCGGGCTCGGGCTCCGGCTCGGGGACGGGCTCGCGGTGCACCAGGACGGTGTCGATGCGGTTGCGCCGGCCGCCGGTGGTCTCCGCGGTCAGCGTGAGCCCGTCCAGCGACACCGACGCGCCGGGGATGGGCACCCGGCCCAGCTCGCGGGCCAGCAGCCCGCCGACGGTCTCCACGTCCCCCGCGTCCGGGACCTGGGTGTGGAACAGCTCGCCGAGGTCCTCGACCGCCATCCGTGCGGTGAGCCGGGCGGTGTCCTCGTCGACCCACTCCACCGGGGCGCGCTCGGTGTCGTACTCGTCGGCGATCTCCCCGACGATCTCCTCGAGGATGTCCTCGATGGTGAGCACCCCGGCGGTGCCGCCGTACTCGTCGATGACGACGGCCATGTGGGTGCGCCGGGCCTGCATCTCCCGCAGCAGCTCGTCGACCGGCTTGGACTCCGGCACGAACGCCGGCGGCCGCATCAGCTCCTCGACCTTCGTCCGCGGCGCCTGCTGGTCCTGCGCCCGGGCCGCCAGGTCCTTCAGGTACGCGATGCCGATGATGTCGTCGACGTTGTCGCCGATCACCGGGATCCGGGAGAAGCCGGACCGCAGCGCCAGCGCCAGCGCCTGCCGGACGGTCTTGCCCCGCTCGATCCACACCACCTCGGTGCGCGGCACCATCACCTCGCGGGCGATCGTGTCCCCGAGCTCGAACACCGAGTGGATCATGTTGCGCTCGCCGTGCTCGACCACGCCGCGCTGCTCGGCCAGGTCGACCAGCTCGCGCAGCTCGACCTCGGTGGAGAACGGCCCCTCCCGGAAGCCGCGGCCCGGGGTGATCGCGTTGCCGATCAGGATCAGCAGCGAGGCCAGCGGGCCGAGGACCCGGCCGAGGGTGCGGACCAGCCCGGCCGTGGCCAGCGCCACCCGGTACGGGTGCTGCCGGCCGATGGTGCGCGGCCCCACCCCCACCAGCACGTACGACACCACGACCATCACCGCGGCGGTCAGCGAGATCCCGGTCCAGCCGGACCCGAACCGGCTGATCACGACGGCCGCGACCAGCGTGGTCGCCAGCAGCTCGCAGACCAGCCGGAGCAGCAGCAGCAGGTTGGTGTGCCGGGGCAGGTCGACCAGCACCCCGCGCAGCGTCGCCGCCCGGGCCGTGCCCTCCCGCTCCAGCTCCTCGACCCGGGCGGCGGAGATCCGCAGCAGCGCGGACTCCACCGCCGCCAGCCCGCCGGCCAGCGGGACCAGGAGGCCGGCTAGGACCAGCAGGACTATGTCGGCGCGACTCATGGGGCGTGCGCGCCGGCCCGCCAGGATTCGAGCAGCGATGCCTGTAGGCCGAACATCTCGCGTTCCTCCTCGGGCTCGGCATGGTCGTAGCCGAGGAGGTGCAATACCCCGTGGGTGGTCAACAACTCCAGCTCCGCGCCGAGAGAGTGCCCGGCGGTGTGGGCGCCGCGGCGGGCGTACTCCGGGCAGAGCACGACGTCGCCGAGCAGCGTCGGCCCCGGCTCCTGCTCGTCCGGGCTGCGCGCGGTGTCCAGCTCGTCCATCGGGAAGGCCAGGACGTCGGTCGGGCCCGGCTCGCCCATCCAGCGCTCGTGCAGCGAGGACATCGTCTCGGTGTCGACCACGATGACCGACAGCTCGGCCAGCGGGCTGACCCCGAGCTGCTCCAGCGCGTGCCGGGCGACCGCGGACAGCGCGGTCTCGTCGACCTCGATGCCGGACTCGTTGGCGATCTCGATGCTCATCGACGCCGCCCCCGGCTGCGGTCGCCGGCCGGCAGCGGCGCGGCGGTGACGGTCTCGGCGTCGTACCGCGCGTACGCGTCGACGATGTCGCCGACCAGCCGGTGCCGCACCACGTCGGTGCTGGTCAGCTCGGCGAAGTGGACGTCCTCCACGCCGTCGAGGATGTCCCGCACGACCCGCAGGCCGCTGCGCTGCCCGGAGGGCAGGTCGACCTGGGTGACGTCGCCGGTGACCACGATCTTCGAGCCGAACCCGAGCCGGGTCAGGAACATCTTCATCTGCTCGGGCGTGGTGTTCTGCGCCTCGTCCAGGATGATGAAGGCGTCGTTGAGCGTCCGGCCCCGCATGTACGCCAGCGGGGCGATCTCGATCGTCCCGCCCTGGGTCAGCCGCGGGATCGAGTCCGGGTCGACCATGTCGTGCAGCGCGTCGAACAGCGGGCGCAGGTACGGGTCGATCTTGTCCAGCAGCGTGCCGGGCAGGTAGCCCAGCCGCTCCCCGGCCTCGACCGCCGGCCGGGTCAGGATGATCCGGTTGACCTGCTTGGACTGCAGCGCCTGGACGGCCTTCGCCACGGCGAGGTAGGTCTTGCCGGTGCCGGCCGGGCCGATCCCGAACACGACCGTGTGCCGGTCGATCGCGTCCACGTACCGCTTCTGGTTCAGCGTCTTGGGGCGGATCGTCCGGCCGCGGCGGGACAGGATGTTGAGGTTGAGCACCTCGGCGGGCCGCTCCGCCTCGCCCGCCCGCAGCATGCCGAGGGAGTGCCGGATGGAGTCGGCGGTGAGTGTCTGCCCCGCGGCGACGAGCTCGAGCAGCTCCTCGAACAGGCGGACCGCGAGCGCGTTGTCCGCCGGGTCGCCGCTGATGGTGATCTCGTTGCCGCGGACGTGGATGTCGCTGGCCAGCGCCTCTTCGATGATCCGCAGCAGCTCGTCGCGCGAGCCGAGCAGGCTGACCATGGCCTGCGAGCCCGGGACGACGATCTTGGTCTGGGTGGCGCCTTCTCTGGTCGGTGTGGTGGGCACGGGTCGGGGCGGCCCTGCTTCCTCGGACGGCGATGTGACCATCCAAGTCTACCCGGGCGGCCACCCCAGATTCCTGCCCGCGAGCACGTGCCCGTGCACGTGCGGGACCGACTGGCCCGCGGCCGGGCCGGTGTTGAACACCAGCCGCCAGCCGGAGTCCGCGACGCCCTCGTCGGCGGCCACCGCGGCGGCCGTCCGGTGCAGCGCGGTCAGCGCGTCCGGGTCCGCCGCGGCCAGCGCGCCGACGTCGCGGTGGTGGGCCTTGGTGATGACCAGGACGTGCGTCGGGGCCTGCGGGTTCACGTCCCGGAAGGCCAGCGTGGTCCCGTCGTCGCGGACCACGTCCGCGGGGATCCCGCCGGCGACGATCGTGCAGAACAGGCAGTCGTCCACAGCCGGATCGTAGCGGCGGTAAACCGTCCGGCCCCGCCCGGCATCTACCACCCATGACCAGCATCGCGGGCGCACGGTTGTGGCCTGCCCCCGACTCCGGGGGTGGGTGGGACACGGATACCGTTCCGCGCGTGAGGGGGCAGGCTACGTCCCCGGTGGACGCGGACACCGCGGTGACCGAGCTGTACGTGGCGCACTACCGGTCGCTGGTCCGGCTGGCGGTGCTGCTGGTCGACGACCTCGGCACGGCCGAGGAGGTCGTCCAGGACGCGTACGTGCGGATGCACGGCGCCTGGCGGCGGATCCGGGAGCCCGAGGCCGCCGTCGGCTACCTGCGCACCACCGTGCTCAACCTGGCCCGGTCGAAGCTGCGCCGCCGGCAGGTCGCCCGCCGGCACGCGCCGAAGCCGATGCCCGACGCGCCGTCCGCGGAGTACGGCGCGCTGGAGCGGCTGGAGCACGACCGGGTGGTGGCCGCGCTGCGTACCCTGCCGGGACGGCAGCGGGAGTGCCTGGTGCTGCGCTACTACGGTGACCTGTCCGAGGCCCAGATCGCCGCGGCGATGGGGATCAGCCCCGGTGCGGTGAAGAGCCACGCGTCCCGCGGGATGGCGGCCCTGCGGGCGGCGCTGGAGGTGCCGGCATGAGCGACGACCTGGAGGACCGGCTGCGCCGGGCCCTCACCGAGCGGGCCGACCGGGTCGACCCCGCGCCCGACGGCCTGTCCCGGATCCGCCAACGCACCCAGCGCACCCAGCGCACCCGGAGCCGGTCCGGCCTCCTCCGCCTGCGCGGTCCGGCGATGGCGCTGGCCGGCACGGTCGCCCTGGTCGGCGCGGTGCTCGTCGCCCCGTCGGTGCTGCCCGCGCTGTCCTCGGGCCGGGACGACACCGGTGCCGGCCCGGTGAGCGCCGCCCCGTCCTCCCCGGCCGGCGGCGCCGCCGGGACCGCGCCGGGCCCGACGGACACGCCCGTCCCCGGTGCCGGCGTCAACGACCTGGTGACCATCTGGCCGTACGCGTCCCGGGCCGAGGGGTACGCCCGGGCCGAGCGGGACGTCGCCGCCGGCACCTACCCCGACCTCACCCAGCCGGACGTCGTCGCGGTGACCTTCGTCGAGTCGTACGTCGGCGCGGCGCAGGCGCTGACCGCGGAGCCGGCCGGCCGGTGGAAGGCCGGGCTGCGGATGCAGGTCAGCCGCGGCGACACGCCGGTCTCGCTGGTCTACCTGGCCCGGGTCCGGGTCGGCAACGACGCGCCGTACGTGGTGGTGGACGCGACCGGCCCGACGCTGACGCTGACCGCCGGCCCCGGTCCGGACGGGGTGGTGACGGCCGGTGGGCTGCGCACCAGCCGTACGGCGCTGCCGGTGGTCGACCTGCGGCCGCCCGGCGCGGCCGAGCCGCTGCTCACCGCGCAGGGCACGGCGTCCGGTGCCGAGTGGGGGGTCGTGCTGGTGCCGCCGGCGCCGCGGCCCCGGGTCCGCACCGACGCGGTCGCGGCCTGGACGCTGGACGAGGACGGCCGGGTGACCGCCTTCGCCGCCGAGTCCGCCATCGGCTGACGGGCTCCGCCGGCCACCGGCCGGTCGGGGCGCGGGCCACCCGCCCCGTCAGGCCCGGCCGCCGACCACCTGGCCGGTCAGCCGCGGCCACCCGGGCCGTCAGGTCAAGCGACCTGCCACCCACCCGGCCGGGCCCGGCCACCGGGCCGGTCAGCTCCAGCGGTCGGTGCGGCCGGCCACCCGCCCGGCCCGGCCCGGCCACCCGGCCGGTCAGCTCCAGCGGCCGGTGCGGAGGG
>CADCTP010000281.1 GCA_902805565.1 uncultured Mycobacteriales bacterium | reverse complement strand
CGCCGGCGCCGGCGCACCCGCCGCGCGCGGTCGTCCGCCGCCGGCGGGCCCGGCGGCGGCTGCTGGAGTGGCCGTTCCTCATCGTGTTCGCGCTGCTGTCGGCGTACCTGATCCGCGCGTACGTGGTCCAGACGTTCTTCATCCCGTCCGGCTCCATGCACCAGACGCTGCTGGAGGGCGACCGCGTCCTGGTCAACAAGGTCAGCTACCACCTCGGCGACGTCAGCCGCGGCGACGTGATCGTCTTCCGCCGGCCGCCGGACTTCCCGGTCGAGGACGAGGACCTGATCAAGCGGGTCGTCGCGCTGCCCGGCGAGACGGTCGAGGCCAAGGGCCGCACGGTGCTGGTGAACGGCACGCCGCTGGACGAGCCGTACGTGGAGCCGCTGTGCGAGGGGACCCAGGACTTCGGGCCGGTGACGGTCCCCGCCGGCTCGCTGTGGGTGATGGGCGACAACCGCTGCAACTCCAGCGACAGCCGGGTGTTCGGGGTGATCGACGACGACCTGCTGGTCGGCCGGGCGTTCGTGCTGGCCTGGCCGGTGGGCCGGCTGTCCTGGCTGTGACCCCGGCCGTACCCCTGGCTGCGCCCCTGCCCGTGCCCCTGGCCGTGCCCCTGCCCGGCACGCCCGCCGACGGTCCCGGCGCGCTGCCCGCGTCCTGTCGTAGCCCGCGGCTAGGGTCCTCGGCATGACCAGCGCGGTGCAGGGCGAGCGGCAGACGGTGGGCTCGCTGTCGCCGTCCCGCGCGGCCGACTTCAAGTCCTGCCCGCTGCTCTACCGGTTCCGCTCGATCGACAAGATCCCGCAGCGGCCGACGAAGGACAAGGCCCGCGGCACGCTGGTGCACGCGGTGCTGGACCGCCTGTTCGACCTGCCCGCCGGCTCCCGGACGTACGAGTCGGCCGCGGCGCTGGTCGAGCCGGAGTGGGCCACGCTGGCCGCCGCCGAGCCGGAGACGGCGGAGCTGTTCGCCGCGGGCGAGCTGGACGGGTGGCTGGACTCGGCCCGCCGGATGGTCGCCGGCTACTTCGCGCTGGAGGACCCCACCCGGCTGGAGCCGGCCGCCCGGGAGCAGCTGGTGGAGGCGGTGCTCGACCTGCCCGGCGACGCCGGCCTCGCCCTGCGGGGCTACGTGGACCGGCTGGACGTCGCGCCGACCGGCGAGATGCGGGTGGTCGACTACAAGACCGGCAGCATCCCCCGCCAGGCGTACGAGGCGAAGGCCCTGTTCCAGCTGAAGTTCTACGCGCTGGTCCTGTGGCGGACCCGCGGCACCGTCCCGCACACCCTCAAGCTGATGTACCTGGCCGATCGCGACAGCCTGTCCTACCGGCCGGACGCCGAGGAGCTGGAGCGCTTCGAGCGGACCCTGGTCGCGGTGTGGAAGGCGATCGAGCGGGCGCTGGAGACCCGGGACTTCCGGGCCAACCCCAGCAAGCTCTGCGGCTGGTGCGACTACCAGCAGCTGTGCCCCTCGCGGGGCGGCACGCTGCCACCGTTCCCCGACCCGGCCTGAGGGCCCGCTCCGGGCGGACCCGCATCCATCGGACGATGGATGCCGGTCTCATTCCCACGCCCGATGCAGCGGTCTGCCCGGTTCCCTAGCGTTCCTGGCAGGCCGCCGTGAGTGGCTGTGAGCGGGCTGTGCGTCGGGGTCACCCCTGACGAAGTCGGGGGTAAACCCCAATGCCTTGATCCCGTTCGCACCCCTACCGTCCTGAGCGAGCGAGATGAACACGGCCGCCCCGACCCCCGGGGCGGCTTCCGAGGGGAGAGAACGACGTGACCAGTCCCGAGACCGGCACCCGCGGCGCACCCGCGGCGCAGGCCGTCGACCTGCGCAAGGTGTACGGCTCCGGCAGCACCGCGGTGGCCGCGCTCGACGGGGTGAGCGCCACCTTCCCGATCGGCCAGTACACGGCGATCATGGGCCCGTCCGGCTCCGGCAAGTCGACCTTCATGCACTGCCTGGCCGGCCTGGACCTGCCCACCTCCGGCGAGGTGATCGTGGGCGGCGAGCAGCTGTCGGGGATGTCGGACAAGCGGCTGACCATGCTGCGCCGCGACAAGGTCGGCTTCATCTTCCAGCAGTTCAACCTGCTGCCGACGCTGACCGCCGAGGAGAACATCACGCTGCCGCTGGCGATCGCCGGCCGCAAGCCGGACAAGGACTGGTTCGACCAGGTCGTCACCGCGGTCAACCTCAAGGACCGGCTCCGGCACCGGCCGACCGAGCTGTCCGGCGGCCAGCAGCAGCGGGTCGCCTGCGCCCGCGCGCTGATCACCCGGCCGGCCGTCATCTTCGCCGACGAGCCCACCGGCAACCTCGACTCCCGCAGCAGCGCCGAGGTGCTGGCGTTCCTGCGCAGGTCGGTGTCCGAGCTCGGCCAGACCATCGTCATGGTCACCCACGAGCCCTCCGCCGCGGCGTACGCGGACCGGGTGCTGTTCCTGGCCGACGGGCGGATCGTCGACGAGATGCAGCGGCCGACCGCGGACTCGGTGCTGGACCGCATGAAGAACCTCGAGCCGGGCCAGGACACGATGTACGCGCCGGTGGGTGCGTGATGCTGCGCGCCACCATCAAGTCCCTGCTCGCCCGGAAGCTGCGGCTGCTGCTGTCGGCGACCGCCGTGGTGCTGGGCGTCGCCTTCGTCGTCGGTGCCTTCGTCACCACCGACACGCTGGGCAGCACGTTCGAGGACGTGTTCTCCGACGTCAACGAGCAGATCGCCGTGGACGTGCGGGGAGCCGAGACCACCGAGGGCGCCGCGAACTCCGACGGCGGCGGCCGCAACCCGGTGCCGGAGAGCGCCGTCGCCGCGGTCCGGGCGGTGCCCGGGGTCGCCGAGGTCCAGCCCAACGTGGCCAACGCCCAGTTCAACCAGGTCAGCCTGGTCGGCAAGGACGGCAAGGCGCTGTCCACCAACGGCGCCCCGTTCATCGCCGCCAACTGGTACGCCTCCGAGCGGCTCAACCTGCAGCGGGTGATCGAGGGCCGGGAGCCGCGCGGACCCACCGAGGTGCTGCTCGACCCGCGGCTGGCCGAGCGCGCCGGGGTCGGCGTCGGGGACACCACGACGGTGTTCCTGCCGACCGGCCAGCACCGGATGGAGGTCGTCGGCCTCGTCCGGTACTCCGACGGCAAGGACACCCTCGCCGGCGAGTCGTACGTGCTGTTCGAGACGGCCGCGGCCCAGAAGCTGCTCAACGTCGACGGCTACACCAACCTGGTGATCGCCGCCGCCGACGGGGTCAGCGAGCAGGAGCTGCGGGACCGGGTCGCCGCGGCGCTGCCGCCCGGGCTGGAGGCGATCACCGGCACCCAGCTGGCCGACGAGCAGGCCAGCGACATCGAGGAGGGCCTCGGCTTCCTCAACACGTTCCTGCTGGTGTTCGCGTCGGTCGCGCTGTTCGTCGGGGCGTTCATCATCTTCAACACCTTCTCGATCCTGGTCGCCCAGCGGACCCGCGAGCTGGCCCTGATGCGGGCCCTGGGTGCCTCCAAGGGGCAGGTCACCCGCTCGGTGCTGTTCGAGGCCGTCGTGGTCGGCGGCATCGCCTCGGCCATCGGCCTGGGCGCCGGCATCGGGGTGGCGATCGGGCTGCAGGCGCTGTTCAGCGCGTTCGGGGCGGGACTGCCGTCGGCGTCCCCGGTCCTGCAGCTCCGCACGGTCATCGCCGCCTTCGCCGTCGGCATCGTCATCACCGCGGTCGCGGCGCTGCTGCCGGCCCGGCGGGCGGCCAAGGTGCCCCCGATCGCGGCCATGCGGGACGCCGCCACCCCGGACCGCTCGCTGCTGCGGCAGACGATCGGCGGCGCGGTGCTGACCGTGGCCGGCGCGGTGTTCATGACCCTCGGCCTGACCGGCAGCGGGCTGACCGTGCTCGGCATCGGCACGGTGCTGGCCTTCCTCGGCATCGCGCTGCTGTCCCCGCTGGTCAGCAAGCCGGTCACCGGCGGGCTCGGGCTGCTGTTCGCCCGCAGCCTGCCCGGCCGGCTCGGCCGGGAGAACTCGCTGCGCAACCCCCGCCGCACCGCCTCCACGGCGGCCGCGCTGATGATCGGGCTCGCCCTGGTCGCGGCGGTCGGGGTGCTCGGCTCGTCGCTGAAGGACAGCGTCCGCGCGATCGCCTCCACCGCCATCGCCGCCGACTTCATCATCAGCCCGACCGCGGTCGGGATCGACGACGCGGCGTACCGGGCCATCGAGAACACCCCCGGGGTCGACACCGTGACCGGGCTGCGCGGGGCCCGGGCCGTCATGGGCGGCGAGGAGGAGTTCCCGACCGCGGTGCCGGCGAGCGCGCTGGGCACCACGATCGCGCTCACCGAGACCGCCGGCTCGGCCACCGACCTCGGTCCGGGCACCACGCTGATCTCCGACGACGTCGCCGAGGAGCGCGGGCTGTCCGTCGGCTCCACCATCCCGGTGACGTGGGAGGACAACACCACCGAGACGCTGCGGGTGGCCGCCGTCTACCGGGCCAACGAGCTGCTCGGCAGCTACCTGGTGGACGCCTCGGCGGCGACCCACTTCACCCAGCAGCTGTACTTCGCCGGCCTGGTGAAGCTGTCCGAGGGCACCGACGCGGCGACCGCGCGGTCCGCGCTGGACCAGGCGATCGCCCCCTACCCGAACATCGAGCTGCAGGACCAGTCCGAGTTCGTCGCCACCGCCAGCCAGCAGATCGACCAGCTGGTGCAGTTCTTCCAGCTGCTGCTCGCCCTGTCGGTGGGCATCGCGATCCTCGGCATCGTCAACACGCTGGCGCTGTCGGTGCTGGAGCGGACCCGGGAGCTGGGCCTGCTGCGCGCGGTCGGGATGAGCCGCCGCCAGGTCAAGCGGATGGTGCGGGTCGAGTCGGTGCTGGTGTCGGTGTTCGGCGGGTTGCTGGGACTGATCGTCGGGGTGGTCTTCGGGGTCGCGCTGCAACGGGCGCTGGTCGAGGAGGGCGTGACCGAGCTGTCGTTCCCGGTCGCCCAGCTCGCCGGCTACCTGGTGCTCGCGGCGGTGGCCGGGGTGCTGGCGGCCTGGGTGCCGGCCCGGCGCGCGGCGAAGCTCAACGTGCTGCAGGCGGTCGCCGCCGACTGAGCCCGGCCCGGCCCCGACGCCGGGCGGTCCCCTCGGGGGACGCCCGGCGTCGCCGTCCCCGGCGGGCACCCGTACGCGGGCGGTGCGGGCGGTGCGGGCGC
>CADCTP010000280.1 GCA_902805565.1 uncultured Mycobacteriales bacterium | reverse complement strand
CCGCGGTGACGGCCGCGGCGGCCGCGGGCGCCGCCGCCGCCACCGCGCCCGGGTCGTCGGCGGCCCCGCCGGGCGTACCGGAGGCGCTGAGGGCCGTCACGACCGAGACCATCGCCACCGCGATGGCGGCCCGCCGCACCCGTGCGGCTGCCCGCCGGCCGGCGGGCGCCCTCTCCCGTGCCATCCCCGCGCCTCCCCAGGACCGCTCCCGCGATCCTCAGCGAAGTCTGACCCTTGCGTGGTAAAGCAAACGTAGGGTCAAGGCTCCCGCTCGACGGACCCGGCCGCAGGCCTTTGTCGCAGGTCAGGACCGGTACGAGCTGTCATTCGGCCGGTCGGGTCAGTCGACCGATCGGCGGGCGGAGGGGCCTCTCGGCCGCTCGGCCCAGAACGGGTAACGCCGGTCGCCCATTCAGGGCTTGCCTGGGCGCAACGATCGGCACAAACTACCCTCCGCGTACTTCCATGATCGAAAGGGGACGGCGCATGCGGGCTCGGCCAGGATCGGGCGCCGCCGGTGCCCGACGGGCCGCGCCGGGTCCGGCGGCCGGGCGGCCGGGGACGCCGGGGCCCGACGTCCGGGCCGACCTGCTGCGCGACCTCCACGACGCGGTCACCCACCGGCTGACCGCGATCGTCGTCCAGGCCGACGCGGCGCAGACCCGACTGCCGGACCGGTCCGCCACGGCCGCGTCGCTGACGGCGATCGCGGCGAGCGGGCGGGCGGCGCTGGTCGAGCTGCGCGCCCTGCTCGTCGGCCTGCACGAGCCGGACGGCCCCACCGGGCCGCCGGCGGCGCCGGGGCTGAGCGACCTGCCGGCCCTGCTGGTGCTGGCGGCGCCGCCGGGCCGGGCGGCCCGGCTGACCGTGCACGGCATCGAGCGGCCGCTGCCGGCGCCGACCCAGGCCGCGCTCTACCGCATCGTGCAGGAGTCGGTGACCAACGCCCTGCGGCACACCGGCGCCCTGCCCAGCGCGATCACCGTCCGGTACGGCGAGGGCCAGGTCGAGCTGGAGGTCCGGACGGACCCACCGGCCGGCGGCCGGCCCGCCGGGACGGGCGGGGCCGGCCTGGGTAGCGCCGCGATGCGGGAGCGGGCGGCCGGGCTCGGCGGGGAGCTCGTCGCCGGGCCGCGGCCGGACGGCGGCTACCGGGTGCTGACCCGGCTGCCGGACCCCGGACCGGCCTGATGCTGCGGGTGCTGGTCTGCGACGACGAGCCGCTGGTCCGGGCCGGCCTGGCCGTCACCCTGGCCGCGCAGCCCGGGATCGAGGTGGTCGGCGAGGCCGCCGACGGCACCCAGGCCGTGGACCGGGCCCGGCAGCTGGTGCCGGACGTGGTGGTGATGGACATCCGGATGCCCGGCCTGGACGGGATCGCGGCGACCCGCCGGCTGGTGCGGGACTTCCCGGTGGACGGGCCGCGCATCCTGATCCTGACGATGTTCCACTCCGACGACTACGTCGCCCGTGCGCTGGTCGCCGGGGCCAGCGGCTTCGTGCTCAAGGACGCGGTGCCGGCCGAGCTGGCGACCGCGGTGCGGGTCGTCGGCACCGGCGAGGCGGTCCTGTCCCCCGCGGTCACCCGGCGGCTGATCGACCGCCTGGCCCGGCAGGCGCCGGCCGCCCGGGAGCCGGCCGAGCTGCGGCTGGTCACCGGCCGGGAGCGGGAGGTCCTCCTGCAGCTGGGCCTGGGCCGGTCGAACCCGGAGATCGCCGCCGTGCTGGGGATCAGCCGGGAGACGGTGAAGACGCACGTGTCCCGGATCCTGATGAAACTCGGGCTGCGCGACCGGGTGCACGCGGTCGTCTTCGCGCACCGGCACGGCCTGGTCGCCGGTCCGGACGGCGACCCCGCGGCCCGGCCGGGGCCGCCGTCCTGAGGCCCCGGCCGGCGCGCCCTCAGCGGTAGCGGACGTGCAGGTGGTTGTCGTGGTTCGGGTACTGCGTGGTCAGCCCCTCGCCGATCAGCACCGGGTCGTTGAAGTAGACCAGCGCGACCTGGCCCGGCGCGGTCGCCCGGATCGCCTGCACCAGCGCCCGGGTCGCCGCCCGGTCGTACGTCGAGGACTGCCAGGTGATCCGGCCGGCGGTGCACTGCGCGGAGTCCGTACGGGCCGGCCACAGGTCCACGTCCAGGCCGGTCTCGTGGCTGGCGTGCCCGGGGATGTCCCCGCCGTGCTCGAAGCTGGCGTCGCCGAGCGGCACCGGGCCGTTGCCGCTGCCGTACCGGGCCACCGCCGCCTCCAGCTGGCCGACCGTGGAGCCGGTCGCCCAGTTCGCGGTGCCGTTGCCGTCCGGGTCCTTGTCGCACATGCCGCTCAGCGACGGGTACGCGTAGTGCCAGATCAGGTTGCGCCACGTCGTCGGTCCGACCACGCCGTCCGCGGCCAGCCCGGCGTGGGACTGGAAGGTGCGGACGGCGTCCGCGGTGCCCGGGCCGAGGGCCCCGTCGACCGGGAGGGCCAGCCGGCGCTTCTTGTTCAGCTGGACCTGCAGGGCGCGCACGGCCGGCCCGGAGGACCCCTCCCGCACCGTCACCACCAGCGCGCCCCAGGTCTGCGGGCCGACGACCCCGTCCTGGGCGAGGCCGGCGCCGGCCTGGAAGGTCCGTACGGCGGCGGCGGTGGTCGAGCCGAAGACGCCGTCCGCGGCCACCGACACCCCTCGCGCCTGCAGCAGGTACTGCGCGGCGAGCACGTCGACGCCGCGGTTGCCGGTGCCCACGGGATGGAAGACGGCCTGCGAGTACGCCTGCGCGGGCGCGACCACCGCCAGCACGGCCACCACGGTCGCGGTCAGCGCGAGGGCGAGGCCGCCGACGGCCAGCCGGGTTCTGCTCATTCGATGCTCCTCTCGGTGCTCCGCCGGAGCGGTCCGGACGGGCGGGGCGGTGGCGCGGCCGGCGGGGGGACCGGCCGCGCCGCCGCGGTCAGATGCCGCAGTTGGGTGCCTGCCAGTTCTGTCCGGCGCTGCTGTCCACGTGGGTGTGGTCGTTGTGGTTGGGGTAGCCCGGGCCGAAGATGTGGCTGAAGCCGGCCGAGCGGGCCCCCTGCGCCATGGCGCACAGGCTCGGGCCGGGGACCAGGTCGAGGGCGTCGCCGTAGAGGTGCCGGGAGTTGGTGGCGCCGCCGACGCTGGCGTTGCAGCTCCGGTCCCGGAAGCCGGAGGAGATGCCGATCGCCCGGTCGCCGAGCTTGCGCCGCAACGCCTCGGCCTTCCACATCGCCCGGAGCAGGTTCTCCTTCACCGTCGCCGCCGAGACGGCACCGCCGGAGAAGTCGCCGCCGCGGCCGCAGTTGTTGTTGGCCTCGGCGTAGCTGAAGTGGATCGGCGTGCAGTCGTTGTCCTGCAGCTCGTAGATCTTGGCGAAGGTGGAGTTGCCGGCCACCCCGTCCGCCCCCAGCCCGTACGCGGACTGGAAGCGGCTGACCGCGCGCGTCGTGGCCGGGCCGTACTGGCCGTCGACCCCCAGCACCTCGCCGGAGGCGACCCAGCCGGCCACCCGGATCTGCAGCCGGGTCACGTCGGAGCCGCTGGCGCCGGCGCTGAGCACCCGGGGCCAGGTGTAGCAGCCGTCCCCGGCGATCGTGGCCGCCGTGACCGCGGCCGGGGCCGGGGCCGCGCCGACCTGGGTGACGGCGAGGGTCGCGCCGGCCGCGACGGCCACCGCCGTCGCCACGAGCAATCGGGTGATTCTGGAGCTGGACATGTTCCTCCTCGGTCGATCCGGGAATCGAGAGACAGGAACGCGCGCGTACCGGGATCAGTAGAGTCGCCGCGACCGGCGGTGACGTCCCCCGGGTGAGCCACCTCGGGGTCGCTCACGTGAGCGACGCGACGGCGCGCTCCACCCATGACGCGCTCCGCGCCGGGCGGCCGAGCCCTACGGTGCTGGCATGAGCACCCCGGTCGAGACCCCGCTGCTGCGGCGCATCCGCGACTCCGTGATCGGGGCCGACCAGGTGGTCCAGGGTCCGTACGGGCCGCGCCGGGTGACGTACGCCGACCACACCGCCGCCGGGCGGGCACTGGGGTTCCTGGAGGACTTCATCCGCTGCGAGGTGCTGCCGCGGTACGCCGGCACGGACACCGGGTCCGCCGGCGCCGGTGGGCGGACGGTCCGGCTGCGCGAGGACGCCCGGGGGATCGTGCGGGACGCGGTGGGCGGCGGCCCGGACACCGCGGTGGTGTTCTGCGGTTCCGGCGCCACCGGGGCGATCGACACGCTGGTCGACATCCTCGGCCTGCGGGCGCCGGACGGTCGCCACCCGGTCCCGCCGCTGCCGCCGGAGCGCCGGCCGGTGGTGTTCGTCGGGCCGGCCGAGCGGCACTCCGACGAGCTGCCGTGGCGGGAGTCGATCGCCGACGTGGTGGTCGTCCCGGCGGACGCCGACGGCCGCGTCGACCTGGACCGGCTGGCCGACGAGCTGGTGGCGCACGCCGACCGGCCGGTGCGGATCGGCGCGTTCCCCGCGGTCAGCACCGTGACCGGGATCGTCAGCGACAGCGCCGCCGTCTGCGCGCTGCTGCACGAGTACGGGGCGCTGTCGCTGTGGGACTGCACGGCGGCCGCGCCGTACGCCGGGATCGACATGGCGGGCAAGGACGCGATCCTCTTCAGCCCGCACACGTTCGTCGGCGGCCCGTCGGCGGCCGGGGTGCTGGTGGTCCGGCCGGAGTTGCTGGCGGACCCGGTCCCGGGGTCACCCGGCGGCGGCGCGGTCGCGTACGCCGAGCCGGCCGGGCCCCGGCACCGCACCGACCCGGTGGTGCGGGCGGAGGGCGGCACCCCGGCGATCGTCGACTCGATCCGGGCCGGGCTGGTCCTGCAGCTCACACAGGCGGTCGGGCCGGAGGTGATCCGCGCGCACGTGCAGCACCGCCTGCACCGGGCGATGGAGGCGTGGCTGGCCGAGCCGGGCCTGGAGATCCTCGGCGACCCGGCGGCGCGGCGGCTGTCCTTCATCTCCTTCCTGGTGCGGACGCCGTCCGGGCGCTACCTGCACCCCGACTTCGTGGTCGCCCTGCTCGACGACCTGTTCGGCATCCAGGCCCGCGGCGGCTGCGAGGGGATGGAGCCGGGCCCGGTGCGGGTCAACTTCACCTGCTTCACCACCCCCGCCGTCGCCGACTACGTCGTCGAGGCGGTCCGGCTGGTGGCCCGGGACGGCTGGCGGCTGCTGCCGGACTACCGGTTCGAGCCGGGGACCGGGCGGTGGACGCACCGGCGGCCCGCGCCCGAGCCGCCGCTGCGGCTGTCGCAGGTGACGTACGGCACCGACGGGGTCATGTCCTACCCCCGGCACGACGAGCGGGCGCCGGACACCGCGCTGGCCGGCTACCTGGACGAGGCGCGGCAGCTGTTCGCCGCGGCCCCGCCGCTGCCGGACGCGCCGGTCCCGGCCGGCCCCGGGCACCCGCGCTGGTTCGAGCTCCCGGCCGGCTGCCTCAGCTAGCCCCGGAGCTCCTTGACCAGCAGCCGGACGTGCTCGGTGGCCTCGTGCTCGACGTCGTTCTCGTCGTAGTAGCGGTAGGTCCCGACCCAGCGCCGGCCGGTGTCGACGTAGTCGAGCCGGGTGTAGAGGGCGGCGGCCCGCGGGTTGTCCTCGTCGACGCCGATCGTCACCCGGGCCAGGCCGCGGTCCCGGACCAGGCCCTCGGCGTACCGGATGAGGGCGGTGCCGATCCCCTGGCCCCGCAGCCGCTCGGGCACCTGCAGGTTGGCGATCTCCGGGTCACGCACGTGCGGGTGCCAGCGCAACACCCCGGTGCCGACCGGGACCGCGCCGCGCCAGGCCGCCAGGTAGACGGCGTCGCCGCTCGCCTGCCGCGCCAGGAAGACGGCGTGCACGTCGTTGCGACCGCTCGGGAGCTCCTGGTTCAGCAGGGCCAGGTCGGCCACGACGCACGGCCGGACCAGCACCGGCGCCGGGTCGGCCGCCGGGGCCGCGGTCGCACGCTCGACGCTCATGCCGCCGAGTATGCCGCGCCGCGACCGGGTCGACCGGCGGGCTCCCGACGCCACCGACCTCCGTGGTCAGGACACCCCGCGCAGGACGCGGGAGGCCAGCCGGACGCCGGGGTTGCCCTCGGCCAGGGCGGTGCTGAACGCCTCGCCCGCCGCGGCCAGCTCGGCGTCCGGCAGCGAGCCGAGGGCGTCGAACACGAACACGGCGCGGGTGGTCGAGGTGGTCAGCCGGGTGCGGGTGCACTGGCGCCAGTTCCACCGGCGGCAGGTGACGCCGGCGTCGTCCCGCCAGACCACCTCCCCCGGCTCCGGGTGCTCCACCACCGGCTCGCCCGACGCGGTGGTCTCGAACGGCTCGTCGCCGCGGGCCCGGGCCAGCCGCAGCGCCCCGCGGTAGGCGTCGAGGTCCTCGCCGCCGATCGGGATGCCGAAGCGCACCGACACGGCGTTGTACGCGTCGGTCAGCCGGTCCACCCGGGGCAGCTCCGGCACCCGGCGCAGCAGCGCGGCCACGCTCGGCCGGGTCCGCTGCGGCTTCGCGCCGAACGCCCGGAACGCCTCGGCCCAGTCGAGCACGTGCGGGGCGTCCGCGGCCGCCGCGGCCGACTCGGCCCCGGCCAGCAGCGCCTCGCTCCACCCGTCCGGCCCGCCCGGCCGCAACCCCTCGGCGACCAGCACGAACGCCCGGTAGTCCGGCCGCAGCGCGGTCACCTCGGGCTCGATCCGGACGGCCGCCAGGAAGTCGACGGCGGGCGGGGTCAGGTCGCCGCGGGTGGTCGCCTCGGTCACCGGGGCAGCGTAGACGGGCAGCGACGACGCGAACCCGGCGCTCCCCGGGCGGGCCGGTCAGAGCAGGCCGCGCAGCCCCTCGGCGACCAGCAGCACGCCGAACAGGGCGAACGAGGCGGCCGCGCCGTACCGGATCGCCTTCTCCGGGACCCGCTTCGCCAGCTGGGCACCGACCAGGATCGCCAGCGCGTCGGCGGCGACCATGCCGACCGTGGAGCCGATCCACACCCCGACGACACCCTCGGTGCTGGCCAGCGTGATCGTGGCCAGCATCGTCTTGTCGCCCAGCTCGGCGAGGAAGAACGCCGCCGACGCCGCCACGATCGCCGACTTGGCCGACCGGTTGACCTTCCCGGCCTCGTCGCCGGACAGCTCGTCGCCGCGCAGCGTCCACGCGGCGAAGAGGAAGAACGCGAGGCCGGCGATCAGGGTGATCCACTCCGTCGGCAGGGCCGCGCCCAGCCCCGCCCCGATCAGCACGCTGAACAGGTGCACGACGGCGGTGGCGATCGTGATGCCGACCAGCACGGGCAGCGCGCGATAGCGGGTGGCGAACGCCAGCGCCATCAGCTGGCTCTTGTCGCCCAGCTCGGCGACGAAGATCACGCCGAAACTGAGCAGGACCGCACCGAACACGAGGACTCGCTTCCGCATCGCGCCGCACCGAGCGGAAGGGCCTGGGAGTCAAGCCTTCGACCCGGCCCGGCAAGGGGCCATCGGTCGAAGGTCTCGCCCGCCTGACGGCTTCCAGGACCGGGCACCGAGGCGCCAGCATGTCGATCCGGGAATTAGGGCTACTCCCCTTCACCATCGAGCGTAGCAGGATCCGCGCCGGCCACGACTGTGCCGCCGGCCGCCCGACCCGGCCGGCAGCACCCTCGCCGGCCGGCTCAGAGCGTCGCGCCGACGTACTCGCGGACCTCCTGCAACGCCCACCCGTTGCCGTCCGGGTCGGCGAAGAACGCGAACGTGCCGCCGTCCCGCGGGTCCATCCGCTGCGGCTCCCCGACCTCGACCCCCCGCCCGGCCAGCTCCGCCCGGGCCGCGGCCAGGTCGCGGACGACCAGCTGGTAGTTGGCCCGGTGCGCCGGCGGCGTCGCCGGGTCGTACGTGACCGGGCCGACGACGACCGAGCAGCTCGACCCGGGCGGGGTCATGTGCACCACCCGGAAGCCGGGCTGCGGCTCGGTGTCCGCGTCCAGCCGGAACCCGAGCCCCTCCACGTAGAACTTCTTCGCCGCGTCGACGTCCGACACCGGCACCACGACGACCTCGAGCTTGTAGTCCATGACCGTTCCTCTCCTGGCTGCGACGTGCTGTCAGCAGTGGATCGGAGCGGACCGGTCGCCCTCGACACGGCGCCCGGGACTTTTCTTCGGCTCTCCGATGAGCCGCCCGCGGCCGGGCGGGCCGCGGCCCGGAAGGGGTGCCTTCCGGGCCGGGGGATCAGTGCCTGCGCAGGCGGCGGGCCCGGGCCGCGCAGCGCGCCAGCAGGGCGAGCCGGTGGTCGGCGGCGTCGCGGCGCAGTGCCGCACGGCGGTAGGCCAGCTCGGTCTCCAGCGCGGGACCGTAGAAGTAGGCGGACATGCTGTGCTCCTCGGATCGGGTCTTCTCGTCGTCGAGATCGACCCTCGTCCTGAGGGGTGGGCACACGCATCGGTCGTCCACGCACGGCCGGCCAGGATCGTCGCCTAAGGGGCCTCAGACCGCCGGGACGGCCCCGGACATGCGTCGACCCCGGGGGCCCCACACCCCCGGGGTCGTGTCACGGGTGCAGCCTACGGCTGGGTGTCGCCCTCGCCGGTGCGCTGCTGCGCCATGTCGACGCCCTTGTCGGTCTGCGCGTCGAACTTCCCACCGGTCTTCTGGTCGGCGAAGTCGCCGGCCTTCTCCAGACCCTGGTCGACCTGCTCGTCGTGCTGGTCCGCCGCTTCGCGGGCCTTGTCCATGAAGCCACCCATGACTCCTCCTTCGCTCGCTCGGTAGACCCTGTGACTGCCCAGTGGCCGCACCGGCAAACAGCGGACCGCCGGCGGGCCTCCCGACCGTGGGAGACTTGCACCGGCTCCGGTCGAGCAGGACGGACCGGAGCCGGCCTGTGGACCAGAGGCGGACCAGAGCGAGGAAGCGCGCGATGGCTGGCCGCGAATCCGCAGGTGGGAGGGCTCGCCTAGTGGCCGATGGCGGCGGTCTTGAAAACCGCTACAGGGTGACCTGTCGAGGGTTCGAATCCCTCGCCCTCCGCAAGCCGCTCACCGGCCGGCGCCGCGCGCTGGGCCCTGGGTAGGGCTGCTCGGCCAGGGTCGGCCGTCTCGGTGCGCAACTGTCGACCCGTCGGAGCGGCCTGCCGGCGAGAGCGCGGCGCGAGGGAGCGGATCGATGGCGAGCATCGGCGGGGACCGACTCGCGGTCGCACCGGGACGTGCTCGCGAGCGGGGGCGCCGCGGTGGTGGGGCTGGCAGTGGCCGGGGGCGCGCCGGCTGGGCGGTCAGGACGGCGCTGGTCGGGCTGTGCGTGCTGTGGCTGATCCCGACCGCCGGAGTGGTCGTCACCTCGTTGCGCACCGGGGACGCCGCCAACAGCTCGGGCTGGTGGACGGTCATCACCTCGCCGCTGGACACCGCCCAGTACACGACGGGCAACTACCGGGAGGTCTGGAACGGCGGGATGGCCGCCGCGTTCGGCAACAGCATGGCGGTCACGGTGCCCGCCGTGGTCATCCCGATCCTGATCGCCGGCTTCGCCGCCTACGCCTTCACCTTCATGACCTTCCCGGGCCGCGGGATCCTGTTCGCGATCGTCGTGGCCCTGCTGGTGGTGCCGGTCCAGGTCGCGCTGGCGCCGCTGCTGCGCCTCTACAGCGACCTGGAGCTGAACGGCACGTACGCGGCCGTCTACCTGGCGCACATCGGCTTCGGCCTGCCGTTGGGGGTCCTGCTGCTGCGGAACTTCATGGCCACGCTGCCCAGGACGATCATCGAGGCGGCGAGGATCGACGGGGCGAGCCACTACCAGGTCTTCTGGCGGCTGGTCATGCCGTTGTCGACGCCGGCGGTGGCCGCGTTCGCCGTCTTCCAGTTCCTGTCGGTCTGGAACGACCTGCTGATCGCGCTGGTGTTCCTCGGCGAGGGCGATCGGCAGACGGTCACGATGGCCCTGGGCGGCCAGATCGGGCAGGCCGGCGGGCGGGGCTGGCAGGCGGTGTCCGGTGCGGCGCTCCTCGCGATCAGCGTTCCGGTGCTCGTCTTCGTCGTGCTGCAGCGCTACTTCGTCCGCGGGCTCATCTCCGGCGCCGTCCAGGGCTGAGCGGGGATGCGAGCCGGGCGTGGTCGGCGGTCGTGGAAGGCCACGGGGTGATCGGCGGTCCGAGTTTGCACGATTCGCCGGCCGCTGTTCCGCGGCACCCGGATTGTGATCAGCGGGGCTGATTCCCACCTTTTCCGACCGGCCGGGGAATGGCCCGGCTGAACAGCGCGGCCACGAAGACGGCGTCGAGGGCGACGACGGAAGCGCACAATTCGCACGTCTCCTCCAGGGTCGCTTTCACGATGTACCAGTCCTCGAGGCGGCGGCCCGGGTCGTCCGTGAGGTCCGGACCCAGCGCGTCCACCCCGACGGCGGCCAGGGCGATCAGCATCGCCACCGCGGCGAGCCGCCAGGCGGCCGGGCGGGGCAGCGACAGCAGGAACCGGATTACCAGGACGCCCGCCAGCAGGGCGAGCAGCGCGACCCCGACGGCGCGTACCCCGCCGGCGTCCAACTGCCGCTCGACCGCCTTCTGCAGCGGGTCGTGCAGGCCGACGGCCTCGTCCAGGGACACGAAACCGAGGAAGGCCGCGACGAACCACCACCGCCGGCGCCAGGTCACGGCCAGGACCAGGGCGCCGACCGCGGCGAGCAGGAACAGCGAGGTGGTCAGCCAGTTGAGCACGGACAGGTCGTTGTCCACGTTGAGGATGCTGTCCAGCTGCTCCGACAGCGGCTGCCAGCCACCCGCCTTCGCGCGCTGCCACCCGAAGGAGACGGCGCAGAGGACCAGACCGGCGACCAGGGGCACCAGCAGCCAGCGGCGGCGTACCGGAACGGTCAGGACCTGATGGGCCGAGATCTCCCGGATATGGGCCGAATCGTCACTGACGGACATTGTCGAAGGCACCGCCGATCACACCCCCCTGCGTGATCCACCTCCGGGGAAATGTCGTCCCGAGGTGGTGATGCTCCACCGATGGTAGGCCGCCGGAGAGGTTCCCGATCCGGTTTCCGTGAGATCAGGACCTTCGGTCGAGAAGCGCACGCCCGGTCGGAACGAAAAGGACTCCGCGGATCGGGGAAAGGGACGGGCGCGACGACCTGTCATGACGCCGAAATCGTCGATCCGCGCCCGGCGCGGCTCCCCACATCGTGCCGACCGGTCGCCGGGGTCAGGCGGTCAGCCGGGTCAGGCCGTGCCGGTTCTTGACCACCTCGGTGAGCCGGCCGTTGGTGCGGAGCAGGACGTCGGCGTTGGCGACGAGGTGGTCGACGGGCAGCGGGCGGGTGTCGCGCGGCTCGGCGTCGGTGGGCAGGACCGGGGTGCAGGTCACCAGCACCGGCAGGTCGAGGGTGCGGGCCAGCGCCTTGAGGTCCCGGGTGACCTGGGCGTCCTGCTCCTCCTGCGGCGCCGCCGGCTCGTCCGCCCGTACGGCGTCGAGCTGGTCGACCACCAGCAGGCACGGCTCGTCCCGCTGGTAGCTCTCCGCCCGGGCCAGCAGCTCGGCGACGGTGTGGCCGCCGGCGGGCGGGGCGAGCACCGCGTCCCCGAGCTGCCCGGCGATCTTCGCCCGGGCCTCGGCGGCGGCCGAGTTGAGCGCGACGTGCAGGACCGGGCCGGTCATGGTCACGCAGTTGCGGACCAGATACCAGACCACCCGGCGGACGCCGAGCATCCCGGCCGCGCGGTCCCCGTAGAGACCGCACAGCTCACCGGCCCGGAAGCCGCCGGCCAGCATCTCGTCCAGGCGCTCGTCGCCCAGTGGCACCAGCTCGTCCGCGGCGGCCGCGGCGTACCGGACCGCCTGGGACGGGGCCACCCACCGGTCCCGGGCTTCGTCGGTCACAGCGCAGCAGCCTAGGGCGTGTCCTGTCGATCTTGGTGGATGCGAGTGGCGTCCAGGTGTGCGTCCGGCGAGGCGGAGGAGGAGTCCGATACCTCTGTCGTATCGGCGACGACGACAACGCGGCCGGGCGTGCGCCTGGGCGTCACCCGCGCCGCTGAAGATCGACAGGAGACGCCCTGAGCCCCGGTTTCCGTCAGGGGTGCGTGCCACGATGAGCCCGTGTCCAGGCCGGGGTCCGACGTGCCGCTGGTGGGCCGCGAGGCGGAGCTCGCCCGGCTCACCGACGCGGTGCAGCGCGCCCGCGCCGGCCGGCCGGCGGCGGTGCTGCTGGCCGGGGACGCCGGGGTGGGCAAGACCCGGCTGGTCACCGAGCTGTGCCGGCAGGCCCGGGCCGCCGGGGCGACCGTGCTGGTCGGGCACTGCGTCGACCTCGGCGCGGTCGGCCTGCCCTACCTGCCCTTCGCCGAGGCGCTGCGCGAGCTGGCCGAGCTGGCCGGGCGCGACGAGCCGGTCGCCGACGCGCTGCGGGACCGCCCGGCGCTGGACCGGCTGATCACCCGGCCCGGCCGACCGGCCGCCGGGCCGGCCGCCGGCGACGAGGACGCCGGCCGGCTGCAGCTGTTCGACGCGGTGTCCGGGGTGCTGGGCGACGCGGCCGAGGCCGGCCCGCCGCTGCTGCTGGTCCTGGAGGACCTGCACTGGGCCGACCAGTCCACCCGCGACCTGCTGTCCTTCCTGCTGGCCCGGCTGCGGTCGGAGAAGCTCGCCGTCGTCGCGTCGTACCGGGCGGACGACCTGCACCGCCGGCACCCGCTGCGGCCGCTGCTCGGCGAGCTGGTCCGGCTGCCGGCGGTGCAGCGGCTGGAGCTGCACCCGTTCACGCCGGCCGAGCTGGGGGTCTACCTGCGCCGGGTGCGCGGCGCGCCGGTGCCGGACCGGCTGGTCCGGGACGTGCTGGCCCGCTCCGAGGGCAACGCCTTCTTCGCCGAGGAGCTGCTCGCCGCCGGCATCGCCGCCGACCAGGAGCTGCCGACCGGGCTGGCCGACGTGCTGCTGGCCAGGCTCGAGGGGCTGCCGGCGCCGGTGCAGCGGATCACCCGGATCGCCTCGGTCGCCGGGCGCCGGGTCGGCCACTCGCTGCTGCAGGCGGCCAGCGGGCTGTCCGACGCCGAGGTGGAGGACGCGCTGCGGGAGGCGGTCACCCACCACGTGCTGGTCGCCGACGGCGGGTCGTACACGTTCCGGCACGCGCTGCTGCAGGAGGCGGTGTACGGCGACCTGCTGCCCGGCGAGCGGGTCCGGCTGCACGGGACGTACGCGTCGCTGCTCGCCGCCGGGACCGGCAGCAGCGCCGCCGAGCTGGCCCACCACCGGATGGAGAGCCACGACCTGCCCGGCGCGCTGACCGCGTCGGTGCAGGCGGCGTCGGAGGCGATGGCGCTGCGGGCGCCGGTCGAGGCGCTGCGCCAGCTGGAGCGGGCCCTGCAGCTGTGGGACGCGGTGCCGGACGCCCGGGAGCGGGCCGGCTCCGACCGGGTGAGCCTCGGGCTCGGGGCGGCCCAGGTGGCGGCGAGCGCGGGCGAGCTGCACCGGTCGGTGGCGCTGGCCGCGGAGGCCCGGGACCTGGCCGACCGCGAGGACCCCGGCGGCGAGCGGGCGGTGGCGGCCCGGGAGGTGCTCGCCCGGCAGCTGCTCGGCGCCGACCGGCCCGAGGAGGCGTACGCGGTGACCGGCGAGGCGCTGGACCTGGTGCCGGCCGACCCGCCGACCCGGGTCCGGGTCTGGGCCGCGGCGACCCGGGCCCGCTCGGCGATCAACCTGGACCGGGAGCCGGAGGCCAAGGGCTGGGCCGAGGAGGCGCTGGCCGGCGCCCGGGCCCTGGACCTGCCGGACGCGGCGGCGGACGCGCTGGCCAGCCTGGCCCTGGTGGCCGAGAGCGAGGGCGACTCGGCGCTGTCGCAGACCCGGCTGGCCGAGGCCCGCGACCGCGCCGCCACCGCCGGCGACCTGGCCGTCGAGCTGCGGGCGACGTACAACCTCGGGGCCAGCCACTACTACGCCGGCGACCTGCCGACCGCGCTCGGCGTGCTCGACGCCGGGGTGGAGCGGGCGGCCGCGACCGGCCTGACCTTCAGCGCGTACGGGCTGGAGACGCGGGTGCTGCAGGTCATCGCGCGGTACGTCGCCGGCGACTGGGACGGCAGCCTGGAGGCCGCCGAGCTGGCCGCCGACCGCGTCCCGGACAACGTGCTGGCCCGGCTGGCCGCCGCCGCGCTCTACGTCGGGGTCGGCCGCGGCCTGCCGGACGCCGCCGGCCGGGCCACCCAGCTGCACGGCTCCTGGGCCGCCGACGCCAGCCTGGCCCTGGTCGCCGGCGGCTGCGAGGCCGACCTGCTGAGCTGGGCCGGCCGGCCGGACGAGGCCGCGGACGCCGCCGACCGCGCGATCGCGTACGTGACCCGCCGCTGGGACAAGTGGTATCTGGGCGGCATCTGGCTGTCTGCGCTCGGGCTGGCCGCGCTGGCCGACCGGGCCGCGGGCGAGCGGCTGCGCGGCGCGGGGACCGCGGCGACCCTCGAGCGGGGCCGCGGGCTGATCGAGCGGGCCCGGACCACGGCGGAGCGGGGCCGGCCCCGGCACGGGAAGATCGGCCCGGAGGGGCTGGCCTGGCTGGCCCGGGCCGAGGCGGAGTGGTCCCGGCTGCGGGGCCCGGCCGACCCGGAGCCGTGGCGGGCGGCGCTGACCCGCTTCGGCTACGGCTACCCGTACGAGGAGGCCCGCTGCCGGTGGCGGCTGGCCGAGGCGCTGCTGGCCCTCGACCGGCGGGAGGAGGCCGCGGCCGAGGTCGCCGCCGCGTACGAGGTCGCGGTCCGGCTCGGGGCGACCCCGCTGCGGGAGGCGCTGGAGGCGCTGGCCCGCCGCGGCCGGCTCGGGGCCGGGCTGCCGGTGCCGGTCCGCGCCGACGGCACCCTCACCGCCCGGGAGCGGGACGTGCTGGCGCTGCTGGCCCGCGGCCGGACCAACCGGCAGATCGGCCGGGCGCTGTTCATCTCGGAGAAGACGGCGAGCGTGCACGTGTCCAACATCCTCGGCAAGCTCGGCGCCTCCGGCCGCACCGAGGCGGTCGCGATCGCGTCCCGGCGCGGGCTGGTCCCGGTCGGGGAGGGCACCGCCGGGGAGGGCACCGCCGCCGGCTGAGTTTGGGCCACCGGCCCGACCGGGAACATCTGTGCCGACAACACTGACCGCGGGGGCTTTGCCAGCAGGAGGTGCTCTTCACCGTGGTTACCCGTACGCGCCACCGATCCCCGGCGAGCGTGATCACCGGGATCGCCGCGATCATCGCCGGCATCATCGTGGTCGGGATCATCCTGGTGCTCGTCAAGGCGAACCAGAACAACGACATCGTGAACCTGGTCCTCGACATCGGGCGCTTCTTCGCCAGGCCGTTCGAGGACCTGTTCCCGCAGGACGACCCCGAGAACAACATCCTGCTCAACTGGGGCATCGCCGCGGTGGCGTACCTGATCGTCGGGGCGATCATCGCCCGCATCGTCCGCCGCTGACGCCGCGCACCACACCCTGCTTGCCGAAGCGCCCGCCGGGGGCGAGGATCCCCCGGTGGGCGTTTCCGCGTGTGACGAGGACCGATGACGGCACCGCCCTCCCGGCAGGTCCGCTTCGGTGAGCCGGCCGGCCGCTGGGTGGTGCTGGCCACCGTCCTCGGCTCCGGGTTGGCGATGCTCGATGCCACCGTGGTGAACGTGGCGCTGCCGCGCATCGGCGAGGACCTCGACGCCGACCTGGCCGGCCTGCAGTGGACCATCAACGGCTACACGCTGACGCTGGCCAGCTTCATCCTGCTCGGCGGCTCGCTGGCCGACCGGCTCGGCCGGCGCCGCATCTTCGTGATCGGCACCATCTGGTTCGCGCTGGCCTCCGCGCTGTGCGGCCTCGCCCCGAACGTCGAGACGCTGGTCGCCGCCCGCGTCCTGCAGGGCATCGGCGGCGCGCTGCTCACCCCGGGCAGCCTGGCGATCATCTCGGCCTCGTTCACGCCGGAGGACCGGTCCCGGGCGATCGGGGCCTGGTCCGGGCTGGGCGGGGTGGCCGGCGCGGCCGGGCCGTTCCTCGGCGGGTGGCTGGTCGAGGCCTGGTCCTGGCGGCTGGTGTTCCTGATCAACCTGCCGTTCGCGGCGCTCGTGGTGTGGGTCGCCGCCCGGCACGTGCCGGAGTCGGTCGACCCGACCGCCAGCCACCGCCTCGACGTGCCCGGCACCGTGCTCGGCGCGGTCGGCCTGGCCGGGCTGACGTACGCGTCGATCGCCGGTGGGGAGCGCGGGGTGGACCCGCTGACCGTCGGCGCGGCGGTGGCCGGGGTGCTGGCGCTGGCGGCGTTCGTGGTGGTGGAGCGGCGAAGCACCCACCCGCTGGTGCCGCCGGGCCTGTTCGCGTCCCGGCAGTTCACGGTGACGAACCTGGTCACCTTCGTGGTGTACGCGGCGCTCAGCGGCGTGCTGTTCCTGCTGGTCCTCGCCCTGCAGGTGGTCGCCGGGTTCAGCCCGCTCGCCGCCGGGACCGCGCTGCTGCCGCTGACCCTGCTGATGCTGCTGCTGTCCGCCCGGTCCGGTGCGCTCGCCGCCCGGATCGGCCCGCGGCTGCAGATGACCGCCGGCCCGCTGATCGCCGCGGCCGGGCTGCTGCTCATGCTGCGGATCGGCCGGGACGCGTCGTACTGGACCGACGTGCTGCCGGGCGTGATGGTCTTCGGCCTGGGTCTGTCCACGCTGGTCGCGCCGCTGACCGCCACCGTGCTGGCGTCCGCGCCGGGCCAGCACGCGGGCGCCGCCTCCGGGGTCAACAACGCCGTGGCCCGGACCGCCGGCCTGCTCGCGGTCGCGCTGCTGCCGCCACTGGCCGGGCTGACCGGCGCGGTCTACCGGGACCCGGACGCGTTCGCCGACGGCTACCGGACCGCCGTGCTGATCGGGGTCGGCCTGCTGGTGGCCGGCGGGCTGCTGTCGGCGGTGGCGATCAGCGACCGGACCGACGATGCGGAACACTGCATGTCCAACCCGGTCGACGGGCCACACCTGGAGACGGTCCGGAGGGACACATGAACGAGCGCACGATCCTGCAGCACATCGACGAGCTGGTCGCCGAGGAGCACCAGCTCCGGTCCCGGCACACCGGCGAGGGCCTGGACGACGCCGAGCGCGAGCGGATGCGCCGGCTGGAGGTCGAGCTCGACCAGGCCTGGGACCTGCTGCGGCAGCGCCGGGCCCGGGCCGAGTTCGGCGGGAACCCGGACGACGCCGAGCAGCGGGACGCCGCCGAGGTCGAGACCTACCTGCAGTAGGTCAGCTCGACACGTCCTTGGTCGTCATCCGCGACCAGGCCAGCGAGCCGAAGACCAGCACGTACGCCGCGGTCACCAGCAGGCCGCGGATCGGGCCCTCGGTGGCCACCGGGTCGCGGAGCAGGTCGCCGAAGTTGAGCCAGTAGTGGCTGAACAGGAACGGCCCGAGCCAGTCCAGCTGCGGCACCGAGTCCAGGACCTGGCTGGTCACGGCGAGCACGGCCGTGGTGGCCATGGCGGCGATCGGCGACTCGGTCAGGGTGGAGACGAACAGGCCGATCGCGGCCAGGCCGGCCATCATCGCGGCCACGTACAGCGCGACCAGCAGCAGCCGGACCAGGCCGGTCGAGTACGGCACGGTGCTGCCGGACAGCAGCGTGACCGGCCCCACCGGGAACAGCAGCGCCCCGAGCACGGTGCCGACGGCGGCGACGAGCAGCGCGGCGACGAGGCAGTAGACCAGCGCGCCGGCGTACTTCACCGCGAGCAGGCGGGTCCGGGACACCGGCACCACCAGCAGGTAGCGCAGCGTGCCGAGGGACGCCTCGCCGGCCACCGACTCGCCGGCCACGACCGCGATCGCCAGCGGCAGGAACAGCGGCAGCACCACGGTGAGCGAGGTCAGCGCGACGAAGATGCCGTTGCCGGTGATGGAGAACAGGAACGGCGGCCCGCCGTCGGCCTCGGTGCCGGTCGGCGTGGTGACCTTGATCGCGACCGCGATGATCACCGGGATGGCCGCGAGCACCAGCAGCAGGACCTGGTTGCGCCGGCGCCGGAACACCATCCCCAGCTCGGAGCGCAGGAACCGGGTGCTCACCGGGGCCGGCCGCGCCGGCAGCGTCTCAACCGCTGACATCGAAGCCCTCCCCGGTCAACGCCACGAACACGTCCTCCAGCCCGGCGGCGGCCACGGTGAACTGGCGCACCGGCACCCCGGCGTGCACCAGCGCGGCCAGCACCTTCTCCGGCTCGCGGTCGCCGAGCACGGCCGAGACGTGCCGGCCGTCGACGTGCGGGTCGGGCAGGCCGAGCGCCCGGACGGCGGCCGCCGGGTCGGTGGTCTCGATCCGCACCCGCGCGGACTGGGTGCCGCGCAGCTCGTCCATCGTGCCCTGGGCGACCAGCCGGCCGGCGTGCATGACCCCGACGTGCGTGCACACCTGCTCGACCTCGGAGAGCAGGTGGGAGGACAGCAGCACGGTGACGCCCTCGTCGGCCAGCCCCTGGATCAGCGTGCGCACCTCGCGGGTGCCCTGCGGGTCCAGGCCGTTCGTCGGCTCGTCCAGGACCAGCAGCTCGCGCGGCTGCAGCAGGGCGGCGGCGATGCCGAGCCGCTGCCGCATGCCGAGCGAGTACGCCCGGTAGCGCTTGCGGGCGGCGGCGGCCAGGCCGACCCGGTCCAGCGCGCCGTCGATCCGCGCCGCGGCGGTCCGCGGGTCGGCCCGGCGGTCGGCCGCGTCCACCCGGGCCAGGTTGTCCCGCCCGGACAGGTACGGGTGGAACGCCGGTCCCTCGACGAGCGCGCCGACCAGGGGCAGCACCTCGGCGGCCGCGCCCGGCATCGGCCGGCCGAGCAGCGTGTGGCTGCCGCTGGTCGGCGCGATCAGGCCGAGCAGCATCCGGATCGTGGTGGTCTTGCCGGACCCGTTGGGCCCGAGGAAGCCGAACACGCTGCCGTGCGGGACGGCCAGGTCGATCCCGGCCACCGCGAGCTGCCCGCCGCGGAACCGCTTCTCGAGGCCGGACGTGGTGACCGCGGCGTCCACCTCGACGGTGGGCACCGCGGCCGCCGCGGCCGGGAGCGTGATCGTCACCGCCCGGCCGCGGCGTACAGCAGGTCGGGACCGACCGCGCCGACCAGCAGCCGGCCGTCGTCGGTGAGCAGCGCGGACATCAGGGCGGAGGTCAGCAGCCGGCCGCTGCCCCAGCTGCCGCTGACCCGGGGCAGCTGCTCCAGGAACGCGGCCGCCGCACCGTCGGGCTCACCGGTCGGCGCGGGCAGGATCGCGACGGTCGTCCAGCCGGAGCCGACGGTCCGGGCGGCACCGGCGGCCCGCTCGGCCTTGGCCCGCTCCGCCTTCGCCCGGTCGGCCTTGCCCGGCGGGTCCGCCGGCAGCGTGCCCTCGGTGACCGTGACCCCGGGCGGCGGGCTGAACGCGAAGTGCTCGTCCCCCGGCACCTCGAAGCTCACCGAGGTGAAGCCGACGGAGAACGCCGGCCCGTCGCCGGTGGCCTTCGGGAAGACCTGCACCCGCAGCGGCACCGAGGTCTCGGCGTCGACCGCCAGCCGGACCTGGCCGACCAGCGAGC
This sequence comes from uncultured Mycobacteriales bacterium, assembly GCA_902805565.1. Taxonomy (GTDB): domain Bacteria; phylum Actinomycetota; class Actinomycetes; order Mycobacteriales; family CADCTP01; genus CADCTP01. Next base: position 16,608 of record CADCTP010000280.1, on the reverse strand, counting down.
GGGTGTCCTTCGGCGCCAGCACCAGCTCGTACGCGTCGCGACCGGCCACCTGCCGGGTCCCGTCGGTGCTCACCGAGGTGGTCGGGTCCAACGCGCGCAACGCGGTCTCGGCGGCCTGCTGCGGGGTGACCCCGGCGGGCAGCTCGTCGGCGGCCTTCGCCCCGGCCCCGCCCGCCGGCACCCGGAACCGGGTCGCCGAGTTGGACTCGCTGGACCACAGCCAGGCGTCGGTGCCGTTGCGCACCACGTCGGTCTCGCCGAGCGAGTCGAGCAGCGCGACCCGCTGCTTGTCCTCCCCCGCGTACCAGACTCGCAGCGTGTGCGAGCCGGTGAGCAGGGAGGCCAGCCCGGCGCCACCGCCGCCGCCGGTGCCCGCGTAGGGCAGGTCCGGCAGGCCGAGGTCGGAGTCCTGCACCACCGTGCCGGACAGCCCCTTGACGCTCGCACCCTGCACGTCGACCAGCAGCTGGCCGGCCGTCTTCGGCGGCAGCGGCGGGTCGGCCTCGGCGGTGAGGACGCCGGAGGCGACGACGGCGACGGCCGCGGTGGCCGCGATCGGGACGCCCCAGCGGAGCTTGCGCAAACGTGTCGGTGCTGTCATGGAGCGATCCTCCGTCCGGCCCACTGTGAGCAGCCTGAGAGGCACATCATGCCCTCAGCATCCGCGCCGCCGGGCCCCGGTACGCCGACGGCCGGCCGCCCACCAGGGGCGACCGGCCGTCCGGACGGGCAGGTCAGAGCGCCGGCATGGCCGCCTCGGCGTCCGGGTCGGCCGGGTGGAAGTCCGGCCGCGCGGCCCGGGACACGCCCGCCGCCGCGTACGCCGCGTCGGAGTCCAGCGTCTCGGTGACCAGCAGCGCGGCGGCCAGGTTGTCCAGCCGGTCCCGGTTGTCCCGGAGCACCTGCAGGGCCTGGGCGTAGCACTCCTCGACGATCCGCCGGACCTCCGAGTCGACCAGCTCCCGGGTCGCCGGGGACGGCCCGTTGGCGTCGCCGAAGAACGGCTGCTGCGACCCCTCGGCCGGCAGCACCGCGATCGGCCCCACCTTCGGGGACATGCCCCACCGGCCGACCATCTGCCGGGCGATCCGGCTGACCTGGTCCAGGTCGGACTCGGCGCCGGTGCTGATCGAGCCGTAGACGACCTCCTCGGCCGCCATGCCGCCGAGCGCGCCGATGATCCGGCCGCGGAGGTATTCCTCGGAGTAGGCGTACTGGTCGGCGTCGGGACTCTGGAAGGTGACCCCGAGGGCGTGCCCGCGCGGTGTGATGGACACCTTGCGGACCGGGTCCGCGCCCGGGGTGAGCATCCCGAGCAGCGCGTGCCCGCCCTCGTGGTGGGCGGTCCGGCGGCGCTCCTCCTGGGTCAGCATGATCTTGCGCGGGGTGCCGAGGACGACCTTCTCCAGGGCGTCGGTGAGGTCGCTCATCCGCACCTCGGTGTGGCCGCGGCGGGCCGCGGTCAGGGCGCCCTCGTTGACCAGGTTGCGCAGGTCGGCGCCGACCATGCCGGGCGTGGTCGCGGCCAGCGCGGCCAGGTCGGCGTCCTGCGCCAGCGGCACCTTGCGGGTGTGCACCTCGAGGATCTTGCGCCGGCCCTCCTGGTCCGGCGGGCTGACCGCGACCCGGCGGTCGAACCGCCCGGGCCGCAGCAGCGCCGCGTCCAGCACGTCGGGCCGGTTGGTCGCGGCGAGCACGACCACGCCCTCGCTGCCGGTGAAGCCGTCCATCTCGGTGAGGATCTGGTTGAGCGTCTGCTCCCGCTCGTCCACGCCGCCGGCGACCCCGCCGCCGCGGGCGCGGCCGATCGCGTCCAGCTCGTCGATGAAGATGATCGCCGGGGCGGCCTTCTTGGCCGTCTCGAACAGGTCCCGCACCCGGGACGCGCCGACGCCGACGATCATCTCGATGAACTCGGACGCCGACATGTGGAAGAACGGCACGTCGGCCTCGCCGGCGACCGCCCGGGCCAGCAGCGTCTTGCCGGTGCCCGGCTGCCCGGACAGCAGGACGCCCTTCGGGATGGCCGCGCCGAGGGCGCGGTACTTGTCGGGGTTGCGGAGGAAGTCGACGATCTCCGCCAGCTCGCCCTTGACCTCGTCGATGCCGGCCACGTCGGCGAACGTGGTCCGCACGCCCTGCTCGGGCTCGTACCGCTTGGCCTTGGAGCGGCCGATGCCGCCGATGCCGCCGAGCCCGCCGGCACCCTGCGCCGCCCGCCGGAAGAGCCAGATCAGCAACCCGATGAACAGCAGCGTCGGGCCGAAGCCGACCAGCACCTGGGTCAGGATCGAGACCTGGTCCGCCGGCCGGGCGTTGACCTGCACGTCCCGCTGCAGGAGCAGCTCGGTCAGCCCGTCGTCGCCGAAGGCCGGCCGCTGCGTGGTGAACTCGGTGACGCCGGTGGCGTCCTGGTACTGCGTCCCGTTGCGGAAGACGCCCTGGATGGTGTCGCCGGTGGAGGTGACCTCGGCGACGTTGCCGGCCTGCACCTGCTCCCGGAAGAACGTGTACGACACGGTCGTCCGGTCCGAGCCCATCAGCGTGGACGCGATGATCCAGTTGACGATCAGGGCCAGCAGCACCAGCCACCAGGTCCGCCGGACCACCCGGCCCCAGTTCGGCTTGGCGCCGTCCTGCTTGCCGCCGGGCGGCGCCGGCGCGCCCTCGACCTTCCACGGCGGGCGGTCGTCCGCCCGCTCCGCCGGGCGCGGCGGCGCGCCCGGGCGCGCTGGTGCCTCGGTCGCCCGACCCGCGATGGCCTGCTCCCCCGGCTCGTTCGCTCGTTCCGCCACGCCTCGTCCCCTCGTCGCCGTACACCCTGCCCAACGCCGGGCGTACCCGCCGTGTGCCGGGAGCGGTGGCACTCTTGGGGGAAACTCAGCCCACTCACAGCACGGCTGGGAGAGGGTGCGGTCGGCCGGGGAGGTGCTGGGTGCGGTTGCTGGTGGTCGAGGACGAGGTGCGGCTCGCGGCCGCGCTCAAGCGCGGGCTGCAGGCCGAGGGCTTCACCGTGGACGTGGCGCACGACGGCGTCGAGGGGCTGCACCGGGCCCGGGAGAGCGTCCGCGAGGGCGGGTACGCGGCGATCGTGCTGGACATCATGCTGCCCGGCCTGTCCGGCTACCGGGTCTGCGAGCGGCTGCGGGCCGAGGGCAACTGGGTGCCGGTGCTCATGCTGTCGGCCAAGGACGGGGAGTACGACGAGGCCGACGGCCTGGACGTGGGCGCCGACGACTACCTGACCAAGCCGTTCTCGTACGTGGTGCTGGTGGCCCGGCTGCGGGCCCTGCTGCGCCGGGGCGCCCCGCCGCGGCCGGCCGTGCTGGCCGCCGGCGACCTCGCGCTGGACCCGGCCAAGCACCAGGTCACCCGGGGCGACACCGAGATCGAGCTGACGCCGCGGGAGTTCTCGCTGCTCGAGTATTTGCTGCGCCGGGCGGGTGAGGTCGTGCCGAAGACCGACATCCTGCGCAACGTCTGGGACCCGCACCACGACGGCGACCTCAACGTCGTCGAGGTGTACGTCGGCTACCTCCGCCGGAAGATCGACACGCCGTTCGGGCGCCGGGCGGTGCAGACCGTGCGCGGGGCCGGCTACCGGCTCGCCGCCGACGGTGGCTAGCGGGGCCTCCCCGACGCCCGGCCGGCCCGGCGGGCTGCCGTCCTGGAGCCTGCGCGCCCGGCTCACCCTGGTGGCGACCGCGCTGCTCGGGGTGGGGGTCGCGGCCGGCGCCGCGCTGCTGGTGGTGACCGGCTCCCGGGCGCTGCAGACCGCGGTCGACTCCGGCGCGCTGCAGAGCGCGCAGGAGGTGGCCGCGCTGGTGAACACCGACCGGCTGCCCGACCCGGTGCCGGTCGGCGGCGAGGGCACCGCGGCGATCCAGGTCGTCGACGCGCAGGGACGGGTCCGGGCCGCCTCGGTCGGCACCGACCGGCTGGTGCCGGTGCTGCGCCCGGCCGAGCTGGCCCAGGCCCGGGCCGGCGAGCGGCTGGTGATCAGCGGCACCCGGATCGGGCTCACCGGGCCGCTGCGGGTGGTCGCCGTCCCGGCCGGTCCGGCGGGCGACCCGCAGACCGTCGTGGTCGCGGTCGACTTCGGCGGCGCGAAGTCCGGGGCCCGGGTGCTGGCGATCGGCCTGGCGATCGGCGCGCCGCTGCTGCTGGCCACCGTGGGCGTGGCGATGTGGCTGGTCACCGGGCGGGCGCTGCGGCCGGTGGAGGCGCTGCGCCGGGGGGCCGCCTCGCTGAGCGGGCCGGGGCGGCTGCCGGTGCCGGTCGCCCAGGACGAGATCCGCCGGCTGGCCGAGACGCTCAACGGCATGCTGGCCCGGCTGGACGCGGCCGGGGCGCGGCAGCGGGCGTTCGTCTCCGACGCGGCGCACGAGCTGCGGTCCCCGCTGGCCAGCGCCCGCACCCAGCTGGAGGTGGCGGCGATGGTCGACGCCGGGACCCCGGCCGGGGAGCTGGCCGGCGACGTGCTGCTGGACGTGGAGCGGCTGTCCCGGCTGGTGGACGACCTGCTGCTGCTGGCCCGGCTGGACGAGGCGCCGCGCCGGCCCCGGGAGCCGGTGGACCTGGTCGGGCTGGCCACCGACGTCGTCGGCCGGTACGCCGCGGCGCGGGTCATCGTGCGGCTGGACCCGTGCGAGGGCGACTGCGTGGTCCGGGCCGACCCGGGCGCGGTGCGGCGGGTGCTGACCAACCTGGTGGACAACGCGGTCCGGCACGCCCGCACGGCCGTACGGGTGTCGGTGGGGCCGGGGCTGCTGACGGTGACCGACGACGGGCCGGGGATCCCGGCGGCCGACCGGGACCGGGTGTTCGACCGGTTCACCCGGCTCGACCAGGCCCGCGGCCGCGACCAGGGCGGCGCCGGGCTGGGGCTGGCGATCGTCCGGGAGCTGGTGACCGCGCACGGCGGCACGGTGACCCTGTCCGACGCCTCCCCCGGCCTGGTCGCCACCGTCCGGCTGCCGGACCCGGCCGACGACGGGGTCCCGGAGCCCGGAATTGGGGGAAGGCGGGGGACGCGGTGAGGCGTCCCCCGCCTTCTGGTGGGGTCTCCGGCGCCGTGGGGGGATCGGAACCGGAGGGCTGAAGCATAGGGCACAGCCCCGGTGGTTACGCCTCCCCGCAACACCGGTTTCACCCGTTCGGCCCTTACCGGATCGGTTCAACAAGCAGGCTTGACTGTTTGTCCGCTTCCCGGGAGGCTCCGCGGGTGACCGCGCCGGCCCCGAGCCCGACCGGGTCCCGGCAGCAGGAGCGCAGCCGGTCGACCCGGCACCGGGTGCTGGAGTCGGCCGTGGAGTGCCTGGTCGAGCGGGGCTGGGCCGGGACCACGACCACGCTGGTGGCCGAGCGGGCCGGGGTCTCCCGCGGCGCCCAGCTGCACCACTACCGGACCAAGTCCGACCTGCTGATCGCCGCGGTCGAGCACCTGGCCGAGCGGCGTACGGCGGAGCTGGGCGCGGAGGCGGCGGCACTGCCCCCGGACGGCGACCGGGTCGCCGGGACCGTACGGCTGCTGGCCCAGCTGTTCACCGGCCCGCTGTTCGCCGCCGCCCTGGAGGTCTGGGTCGCCGCCCGCACCGACCCGACGCTGCGGGCCGCGCTGGTGCCGGTGGAGACCCGGTTCGGCCGGGAGCTGCACCGGCTCACGGTGGAGCTGCTGGGCGCGGACGAGACCCGCGCCGGCGTACGGGAGTCGGTGCAGGCGACGCTGGACCTCATGCGCGGCCTCGGGGTCGCCAGCCTGCTGACCGACGACTCGGCCCGGCGGGACCGGCTGCTGGCGGAGTGGACCCGACAGCTGGCGGAGGTGCTGCGGTGATCAGGATCGGCAACTGCAGCGGGTTCTACGGCGACCGGCTGGCCGCGATGCGGGAGATGCTCGACGGCGGGCCGCTGGACGTGCTCACCGGCGACTACCTGGCCGAGCTGACGATGCTGATCCTGGCCCGGGACCGGCTGAAGGACCCGGCCAGCGGCTACGCCAGGACCTTCCTGCGCCAGCTGGAGGACTGCCTCGGCACCGCGGTCGAGCGGCGGGTCAAGATCGTCGCCAACGCGGGCGGGCTCAACCCGGCCGGGCTGGCCGCGGCGGTCGGCGCGCTGGCCGACCGGCTCGGCGTGCCGCTCGCGGTCGGGCACGTGCTGGGCGACGAACTGCCGGGCGACGGGATCGCCACCAACGCCTACCTGGGCGGCTGGGGCATCGTGGAGTGCCTGCGCGGCGGCGCGGACGTGGTGGTGACCGGGCGGGTCACCGACGCGTCGCTGGTGGTGGGGGCGGCGGCCTGGCACCACGGCTGGGCCGTCGACGACTGGGGCGCGCTGGCCGGGGCGACGGTGGCCGGCCACCTGCTGGAGTGCGGTGCCCAGGTCACCGGGGGCAACTACAGCTTCTTCACCGAGATCGACGCCCGCCGGCCCGGCTTCCCGCTGGCCGAGGTGCACGCCGACGGGTCGTCGGTCATCACCAAGCACCCCGGCACCGGCGGCGCGGTCACCGTGGACACCGTGACCGCGCAACTGCTCTACGAGACCGGCCCCCGCTGGTACGCCGGCCCGGACGTGGACACCGACCTGCGCTCGGTCCGGCTCGACGTGGACGGCCCGGACCGGGTCCGGGTCGACCGGGTGCGCGGCGCCCCGCCGTCCGGACAGCTCAAGGTGGGTACGGTCCGGCTGGCCGGGTTCCGGAACGGGACGACCTTCGTGCTGACCGGGCTGGACATCGAGGCCAAGGCGGCGCTGGTCCGGGAGCAGGTGGAGGACGCCCTGGCCGACCGGCCGGCGGAGCTGGAGTGGACGTTGGCCCGCACCGACCACCTGGACGCGGACACCGAGGAGACCGCCAGCGCGCTGCTGCACCTGGCCGCCCGCGACCCGTCGGCCGACCGGGTGGGCCGGGCGTTCTCCCGGGTGCCGATCGAGCTGGCGCTGGCGTCCTACCCCGGGTTCCACGTCACGGCTCCGCCCGGCGACGCCACCCCCTACGGCACCTTCGGCGCGGCACTGATCCCGGCGGCCGAGGTGCCGCACGTGGCGGTGCGGCCGGACGGCACCCGCGTCCCGGTCCCGCCGCCCCCCGGACCCGGGCCGAGCACCCTGACGGTCGAGTGGGCGTCCGACGGCCGGGGCGGCCGGCCATGGCCGCTGCTGGCGGCGGACCTCGGGCCGACCCGGCGGGTGCCGCTGGGGACGATCGCCGGGGCGCGATCCGGGGACAAGGGCGGGGACGCCAACGTCGGGGTCTGGTTCCGCACCGACGACGCCTACCGGTGGTTCAGCGGGTGGCTGACCGACGAGCGGCTGGACGCGCTGCTCCCGGAGGCCGCCGGGCTGCCCCGGCAGGTCACCCTGCTGCCGTACCTGCGCGCGGTGAACATCGCCCTCGTCGGCATCCTCGGCGACGGGGTCGCGGCGTCGACACGGTTCGACCCGCAGGGCAAGGGGCTGGGCGAGTGGCTGCGGTCCCGGCACGTCGACATCCCGGAGCACCTGCTGTGACCCTGACCTCCGACCTGGACACCCGCTCGGCCGAGTTCGCCGCGGCCCGGGACACCAGCCTGCGGCAGCTCGCCGCCCTGGACGAGGAGCTGGCGAAGGCGCGGGCCGGCGGCGGCCCCAAGTACGTCGAGCGGCACCGCGGCCGGGGCAAGCTGCTGGCCCGGGAGCGGATCGAGCTGCTGCTGGACCGGGACGCGCCGTTCCTGGAGCTGTCCCCGCTGGCCGGCTGGGGATCGGACTACCCGGTCGGCGGCTCGATCGTCACCGGGATCGGCGTGGTGTCCGGCGTGGAGTGCGTCGTCGTCGCCAACGACCCGACCGTGCGCGGCGGGGCGAGCAACCCGTGGACGGTGCGCAAGGCGTTCCGGGCCGACGACATCGCCCTGGAGAACCGGCTGCCGCTGGTGAACCTGGTCGAGTCCGGCGGCGCGGACCTGCCCAGCCAGGCGGAGATCTTCGTGCCGGGCGGCCGGCTGTTCCGGGACCTGACCCGGCTGTCGGCGGCCGGGATCCCGACCCTCGCGCTGGTCTTCGGCAACTCCACCGCCGGCGGCGCGTACGTGCCCGGGATGAGCGACCACGTGGTGATGGTCCGGGGCCGGTCGAAGGTGTTCCTCGGCGGGCCGCCGCTGGTGAAGATGGCCACCGGCGAGGACGCCGACGACGAGTCGCTGGGCGGCGCGCACATGCACGCCACGGTCAGCGGGCTGGCCGACCACCTGGCCGCCGACGAGCGGGACGCGCTGCGGCTGGGCCGGCGGATCGTCGCCCGGCTCAACTGGCGCAAGGCCGGGCCGGGTCCGACCGAGCAGCCGGACGAGCCGCGGCACGACCCGGAGGAGCTGCTCGGGATCGCCGGCGGCGACCCGCGGGTGCCGTTCGACCCGCGCGAGGTGCTGGCCCGGGTGGTGGACGGGTCCCGATTCGACGAGCACAAGCCGGCGTACGGGACCTCGCTGGTCACCGGCTGGGCGTCGATCCACGGGCACCCGGTCGGCGTGCTGGCCAACGCCCGCGGCGTGCTGTTCGGGGCGGAGGCGCAGAAGGCGGCGCAGTTCATCCAGCTCGCCAACCAGACCGACACCCCGCTGGTCTTCCTGCAGAACACCACCGGCTACATGGTCGGGACCGCGTACGAGCAGGCCGGGATCATCCGGGACGGGGCGCTGATGATCAACGCGGTGTCGAACTCGCGGGTCCCGCACCTGACCGTGGTGCTGGGGGCCTCGTACGGGGCCGGCAACTACGGCATGTGCGGGCGCGCGTACGACCCGCGGTTCCTGTTCTCCTGGCCGGGGGCCAGGTCGGCGGTGATGGGGCCGGCGCAGCTGGCCGGGGTGCTGTCGATCGTGGCCCGGCAGGCCGCGGCCGCCCGCGGGCAGGCGTACGACGAGGCCGGCGACGCGGCGATGCGGGCGGCGGTGGAGCAGCAGATCGAGGCCCAGTCGCTGGCCTTCGCGATGTCCGGCCGGCTGTACGACGACGGGGTGATCGACCCCCGGGACACCCGGACCGTGCTCGGGCTGTGCCTGTCGGCGGTGCACTCGTCCTCCTGGTCGGGGACCCGGGGCTACGGGGTGTTCCGGTGATCGCGCGGCTGCTGGTCGCCAACCGGGGGGAGATCGCCCGCCGGGTGATCCGGACCTGCCGGTCGCTCGGGGTCTCGCCGGTGGCCGTGCACGCGGAGCCGGACGCGGGCGGGGCCTGGGTGGCCGAGGCCGACGCCGCCGTCGCGCTGCCGGGGACCGCGCCGTACCTGCGGGCCGACCTGCTGGTGGACGCGGCGCTGCGGACCGGCGCCGACGCCGTGCACCCCGGGTACGGCTTCCTGGCCGAGGACGCCGGGTTCGCCCGCGCGGTGCTGGCCGCCGGCCTGACCTGGGTCGGGCCGCCGCCGGAGGCGATCGCCGCGATGGGCTCGAAGGTGCGGGCGAAGGAGCTGGTGGCGGCGGCCGGGGTGCCGGTGCTGCCGTCCTGGGACCCCGCCTCGGTGCCGGCGGACGCCGGCTACCCGCTGCTGGTCAAGGCGTCCTTCGGTGGCGGCGGCCGCGGGATGCGGGTGGTGCGCTCGGCCGCCGGGCTGGCCGACGCGGTGGCGGCGGCGGCCCGGGAGGCGGAGTCGGCGTTCGGCGACGGCACGGTGTTCGTGGAGCGGTGGCTGGAGCGGGCCCGGCACATCGAGGTGCAGGTGCTGGCGGACGGCCACGGCACCGTGCTGGCGCTGGGCGAGCGGGACTGCTCGGTGCAGCGGCGGCACCAGAAGATCGTCGAGGAGGCGCCGGCCGCGCTCGACCCCGAGCTGCGGGCGAGGCTGCACGGGGCGGCCGTCGCGGCGGCCCGCGCCGTCGGCTACGTCGGCGCCGGGACGGTCGAGTTCCTGGTCGCCGGCGAGCCGGCGTTCCTGGAGATGAACACCCGGCTGCAGGTCGAGCACCCGGTCACCGAGGCGGTGCTGGGGCTGGACCTGGTCGCCCTGCAGCTGTCGGTGGCGGAGGGCACGCCGCTGCCGTTCGACGCGGCCCCGCCGGTGCGCGGGCACGCCATCGAGGTCCGGCTGTACGCGGAGGACCCGGCGGCCGACTGGCGCCCGTCCACCGGCGTCCTGCACCGGCTCGCCGTCCCCGGCGTGACGAGCGAGTTCGGTTTCCCGGCGGGCGGGCTCCGGCTCGACTCCGGCGTGCTGGCCGGGGACGTGGTGTCCCCGCACTACGACCCCATGCTGGCCAAGCTGGTCGCGCACGCCCCGACCCGGGCGGCGGCGGCCCGGCGGCTGGCGGCGGCGCTGGCCGGGGCCGGGATCCACGGCGTGCGCACCAACCGGGACCTGCTGGTCCGGGTGCTGCGCTCGCCGGGGTTCGCGGCCGGGCCGGACACCGGCTTCCTCGCCCGGCACCCGGAGCTGTTCGCCCCGCTCGCCGGCCCGGCCGAGGTCCGTACGGCCGCGCTGGTGGCCTCGCTGGCCGCCGCCGCCCGGCGCCGGGCCGCCGCGACGGTGCTGGCGACCCTGCCGGCCGGCTGGCGGAACAACCCCTCCCAGCCGGCCACCGCCACCTGGGACGGCCCGGACGGGCCGGTCGAGGTGGCGTACCGGCCGGTCGACGGGGTGGTCCGGGCGACGCCCGAGGAGGTCGTGCTGGACGACGGCGGGGTGCGGACTGCGTACCGGGTGCACGCGGTGGGCGAGGTGTCCCACGTGGACGGTCCGGGCTGGTCGGTGGTGCTGGCCCAGGTGGACCCGCTGCCGGTGCCGCGCCGGCTGCTGCCGGCCGGGTCGCTGACCGCGCCGATGCCCGGCCTGGTCGTCGCGGTGCGGGCGGCCGTGGGCGACCGGGTCGCCGCCGGCCGACCGGTGCTGGCGCTGGAGGCGATGAAGATGGAGCACGCGGTCCTCGCCCCGACCGACGGCGTGCTGACCGAGCTGCGGGTCGCGACCGGGTCGCAGGTGGACGCCGGCGACGTGCTCGCCGTCATCGAGGAGGGATAGGCGATGGACTTCGCCGAGTCGCCGGAGCAGCAGCTGCTGCGCAAGTCGGTGGCGGACGTCGCCGCCCGCTACGGCCACCCGTACTGGCTGGGCAAGGCCCGGGCCGGGGAGAAGACCCACGAGCTGTGGGACGAGGTCGGCCGGCTCGGCTACCTCGGCGTCGGTGTGCCGGAGGAGTACGGCGGCGGCGGGCACGGCATCGCCGAGCTGGCCATCGTCACCGAGGAGCTGGCCGCGGCCGGGTGTCCGCTGCTGCTCATCGTGGTGTCCCCGGCCATCTGCGCCACGATCATCGCCCGCTCCGGGACGGCGGAGCAGAAGGAGCGCTGGCTGCCCGGGCTGGCCGCCGGCAGCATCCGGATGGCGTTCGCGATCACCGAGCCGGACGCCGGGTCGAACTCGCACAAGCTGTCCACGGTGGCCACCCGGGACGGCGACGACTGGCTGCTGACCGGGCGGAAGACGTACATCTCCGGGGTGGACGAGGCGCACGCGGTGCTGGTGGTCGCCCGCGCCCACGACGCCCGGACCGGCACGCTGCGCCCGGCGCTGGCGATCGTGCCGACCGACGCCCCGGGCCTGGAGCGGACGCCGATCCCGGTCGAGATCACCGGGCCGGAGAAGCAGTTCGCGCTGTTCCTGGACGACGTCCGGGTGCCGGCCGACGCGATGGTCGGGCAGAGCGCGGACGCGGCGCTGGCCGCGCTGTTCGCCGGGCTGAACCCGGAGCGGATCACCGGCGCCGCGGTCGCCACCGGCATCGGCCGGTACGCGCTGGCCAAGGCCGCGGCGTACGCGAACACCCGGCAGGTGTGGGGCGTCCCGATCGGCAGCCACCAGGGCCTGGCCCACCCGCTGGCGAACGCGGCGATCCAGGTCGAGCTGGCCCGGCTGATGACCGCCAAGGCCGGCTGGCTCTACGACACCGGGCAGGACGCGGCGGCGGGCGAGGCGGCCAACATGGCCAAGTACGCCGCCGCCGAGGCCGCCCTGCTGGCCCTGGACCAGGCCATCCAGACCCACGGCGGCAACGGCCTGGCCACCGAGTACGGCCTGGCCACGCTGTGGGGCGCGGCCCGGCTGGCCCGGACCGCGCCGATCAGCCGGGAGATGATCCTCAACTTCGTGGCCACCCACACGCTGGGGCTGCCGCGCTCCTACTGACGCGCGCTCCTACTGACCGGCGGCCAGCGCCAGCCGGTGGGCGGTGGCCAGGGCGTCGGCCGCCGGGACCTCGACGTCCGGGGCGACGCCGACGCCCTCCCAGTTGGTGCCGGTGACCGGGCTGACCGCCCGGCCGACCGGGACGGACAGCTCCAGGTGCGGGTGCAGCCGGAAGCCCTGCCGCGGGTGGGCCCCGCCGCGGGTCCGCTCGCCGACGACCCGGGCCCGGTCCAGCTGCTGCAGGTCGTACGCGAGCTCCTCGGCGCCGGAGAAGGTGTCCGGGCCGGTCAGCACGTACAGCGGCTTGGTGCCGCCGAAGCGGGGCCCGGGCACCCACGGCGCCGACCAGGACTGGACGGTCGCCGCCGGGTCCCGGTGCTCCATGCTCACCAGGTGCGCCGGCTCGTCGAGCAGGTGGCCGCAGACGAAGGCGACCGTCCGCGGGTCCCCGCCGCGGTTGTCCCGCAGGTCCAGCAGCAGCGCGTCGGCCCCGGCGACCAGGTTGAGGGCGGCGGCCAGCGCGTCCCCCGCCATCGCCAGCGGGAACAGGTACGGCGCGATCGACAGGTGGGCGACGTTGCCGGCCAGCCGGTCCACCCGGGCCACGCCGCCGAGCGACCGGGCCGCCTGCCGGGCCACCAGCGCGACCTGGGCCTCCTCGTCCGGCTCGTCCGGGATCGGCTCGGGGTGGTGCTTGAGCCGCAGGTGCAGGTCGCCGTTGACCGACCGCAGGTCCGCGGTCACCCGCTCGGCCAGCTCCTCGGGGGTGTCCACGGCGTACCGGCCGGTGCCGGCCCGCTCGGCCAGCAGGTCGGCCAGCTGCCGGCCCACCTCGGCGAACACGTACCGCTCGGCCACCAGCTCGCCGGCCCGGGCGACGATCTCGTCGGTCTGCATGCCGGGAGTAGAGCACCCGGCGCACCGCGGCGGCGCCCGACCGGCGGGCGCCGGCGGGTCAGGCGGCGAGGTGGTGGCGGCGGGCGTCGGTGACCGCCTTGGCGCCGCAGCCGCCGGGGATGCGCGGGGCCCAGGACCGGGCCGGGTCGCCGGCCCAGCGGGCCGCGGCCAGGTGGGAGACCACCGCGGGCAGCATGCCCAGCGCCGGCCACACCGGCCAGAAGTGCGAGTCGGCGCCGGTCGCGACCCAGATGCCGACCATCAGCGTGACCAGCGCGACGTACCCGGCCAGGTGCAGCCGGGCGACGGCGCGGGCCCGGTCGCGGGCGGCCAGGTCGACCGGGGCGAACCGGCGGCCGCCGTCCGGCAGGTCGGCGGTGAGCGGGGTCAGCTCGGCGGTGGTCCGGGCCGCGTACGCCGCGCCGAGCCGGTCGCCCGCCTCGTCCAGGGTGAGCAGGCCGACCCCGGCGGCGCCGCGCAGGATCGTGGCGACCCGCTCGCGGTCCGCGTCCGAGGCCCGTAGAGACTGGGGCATCGCGTCCTCCCGAGTTGCAGCCGTTCTTGTCAGTAAACAGTATTCACCAGAACGCACGGCTGTCAACGAGTCCCTCTAGGATCGGCGTCGTGCAGGCGATCACGATCCCCGAGTACGGCGGTCCCGAGGTGCTGACCTGGGCGACCGTGCCGGACCCCGCCCCCGGTCCGGGCGAGGTGCTGGTCGAGGTGGCCGCGACCGCGGTGAACCGGGCCGACCTCATGCAGCGGCAGGGGCACTACCCGCCGCCGCCGGGCGCGTCGCCGTACCCGGGGCTGGAGTGCGCCGGCACGGTCCGCGCCCTCGGCAGTGGGGTGACCGGCTGGCAGGTCGGGGACGAGGTCTGCGCGCTGCTGTCCGGCGGCGGGTACGCCGAGCTGGTCGCGGTGCCGGCCGGCCAGCTGCTGCCGGTCCCGGCCGGGCTGTCCGCGGTCGAGGCGACCGCGCTGCCCGAGGCCGCCTGCACGGTCTGGTCGAACGTCGGCCGGCTCGCCCACCTGTCCGCGGGCGAGACGCTGCTGGTGCACGGCGGGGCGTCCGGGATCGGCACCCACGCGATCCAGGTCGGCCTGGCCCTCGGCGCCCGGGTGCTGTGCACGGCCGGGTCACCGGCGAAGCTGGAGCGGTGCCGGGAGCTCGGCGCGACCCTCGCCGTCAACCACCGCGAGGACGACTTCGTGGCCCGGACCCGGGAGCTCGGCGGGGCCGACGTCATCCTCGACGTGATCGGCGCGAAGTACCTCGCCCGCAACGTCGACGCCCTGGCCACCGGCGGCCGGCTGGTCGTCATCGGCCTGCAGGGCGGCACCCGGGCCGAGCTGGACCTCGGCGCCCTGATGGCGCGGCGGGCCACGATCGTCGCGACCACGCTGCGGTCCCGGCCGGCCGAGGAGAAGGCGGAGATCGTGGCCGCGGTGCAGCAGCGGGTCTGGCCCTGGGTCGCCGCCGGCGAGGTGCGGCCGGTCGTCGACCGGGTGCTGCCGATCACCGCGGCCGCCGAGGCGCACCGGGTCGTCGCCGCCAGCGAGCACGTCGGCAAGGTGGTGCTCAGCCTGCGCTGAGGCTCAGCGCAGCTCCTGCAGCGCGTCCAGCAGGCGGTCGACCTCGTGCGCGGTGTTGTAGTGCACCAGCCCGACCCGGACCGCCCCGCCGAGCTCGCCCACCCCGAGGCTCTCCATCAGCTCGTACGCGTAGTAGTCGCCGTCCCAGGCGCAGATCCCGCGTCGGGCCAGCTCCTCGGTGACCGCCCGCGGCTTCCAGCCCTCGACCGAGAACGACACCGTCGGGGCCCGGTGAGCCGGCGAGCCGAGCACGTAGACGTGCAGCATGCTGCGCAGGCCGTTGTCCAGGCGGGAGAACACCGACTCCTCGTAGCGCTGCACCGCCGCCATCGAGGTGCGGATCCGCTGCCGCCGGGTGCCGGTCGCGGTGTCGTCCAGCCCGGCCAGGTGGTCCACCGCGGCGACCGCCCCGGCCATCAGCTCGAACGCCGGGGTGCCGGTCTCGAACCGGTCCGGCACCGAGTCCGGGGAGGACATCAGCTTGTCCGGCGCGAGCCGCTCCAGCACCGCGGGCGCGGCCACGACCGCCCCCACGTGCGGCCCGCCCCACTTGTACGCGCTGGTGGCCCAGAAGTCCGCGCCCGACTCGGCCATGTCCACCGGGGCGTGCGCGGTGGCGTGCACGCCGTCGACGAAGACCAGCGCGCCGACCCGGTGCGCCCGCTCGGCGATCGCCCGCACGTCCGGGCGGGTGCCGACCGCGTTGCTGGCCCCGGTCACCGCGACCAGCCGGGTCCGCCGGTTGATCAGGTCGTCGTACTGCCACTCGGGCAGCTCGCAGGTCTCGATGTCGATCTCGGCCCAGCGCACCACGGCGCCGGCGGACTTGGCCGCGGCGATCCACGGGCGCACGTTGGCGTCGTGGTCCAGCCGGCTGAGGACCACCTCGTCGCCGACCTTCCAGGTCTTGCCGATCGCCCGGGCGAGGTTGTACGTGATCGTGGTCATGTTCGGGCCGAGGACCACGCCGGACGGCTCGCCCCCGACCACGTCGGCGAAGGCGCGCCGGGCCGCGTCCACCAGCGCGTCGGCCCGGGCGCTGGACGGGAACGGGCCGCGCCGGTTGGACAGCGGCACCCGCAGCGCCGCCGACACCGACCGGGCCACGCTCTCCGGGATCAGCGTCCCGGCCGGGCCGTCGAGGTGGATGTAGCCATCGCCCAGCGTCGGGAACAGGCCGCGGACGCGGGCGACGTCGAAGGGCATGGGACAACCCTACGAGGGGCCGCGCACACGCCGTGACCGGGTGAGGCTGACTAGGCCGAAGTGGGGAAGGATGGGGGCATGAGTGAGCCGCAGCAGCACCGTGTCGTGGTGGTCGGGCCGGACGGCCGGCCGATGGGCGAGATGGACGTGCCCGCCGGCCTGGACGGCGAGGAGGGCCAGGACGGCGGGGGCGACCCGACCGGCCAGGTCGCCCAGCCGGCCAAGGTGATGCGGATCGGCACCATGATCAAGCAGTTGCTGGAGGAGGTGCGCGCCGCGCCGCTGGACGAGGCGTCCCGGGCCCGGCTGCGGGAGATCCACCGGTCCTCCATCAAGGAGTTGGAGGAGGGCCTGTCCCCGGACCTGCGCGACGAGCTGGACCGGCTGACGCTGCCGTTCGAGGACACGTCCACGCCGTCCGACGCCGAGCTGCGGATCGCCCAGGCGCAGCTGGTGGGCTGGTTGGAAGGGCTGTTCCACGGGATCCAGACCGCGTTGTTCGCCCAGCAGATGGCGGCGCAGGTGCAGTTGCAGGAGATGCGCCGGCGGGCGCTGCCCGGCGGGGCGCCGCAGCAGATCCCCGGCATTCCCGGCCTCGGCCAGCCGGTCCCCGGCCAGCCCGGCGGCACCGGGCAGTACCTGTAGGACCTACTCGGCCCGGCCGGGCCGCCGCTCTGGGCGGGCCGGGTCGCCGGCCGGGTCGGACAGGGGCCGGGTCGGACAGGGGCCGCGCCGGACCGCGG
>CADCTP010000279.1 GCA_902805565.1 uncultured Mycobacteriales bacterium | reverse complement strand
GGCCGGCTCGGCGGCCCGACCGGCCCGACCCCGCCGCCGGCGCGCCGCCCCCGGCGCCCCCGGAGCCCGGCCTCCACCGGCACCCCGGTCACCTTCGCGCTGATCGTGGCGTGCGTCCTCGGCTTCCTCATCCAACAGGCCGACCCGAGCGTGACCTTCCGCTACGGCCTGCTGCCGATCGCCGTGGAGAGCGGCCAGTACGAGCGGGTGATCACCGCGGCGTTCCTGCACGCCGGCCTGCTGCACCTGGCCACCAACATGCTCACGCTCTACGTCGTCGGCACCCCGCTGGAGCGGGTGCTGCGGGCCGGCCGCTACCTCGCGGTCTACCTGCTCTCCGCGGTCGGCGGCTCGCTGCTGTCGCTGTGGCTGAGCCCGGACTGGAGCGTCGGCGTCGGCGCGTCCGGCGCGATCTTCGGCCTGTTCGGGGCGCTGCTGGTGCTGCGCAGGCAGGTCGGCGCGGACGCCCGCGGCCTGGCCGTGCTGATCGGGCTCAACCTGGTGATCACCTTCGCCGTGCCCAACATCAGCTGGCAGGCGCACATCGGCGGGCTGGTCACCGGCGTGCTGGTCGCGCTGGTGCTCGCGGCGGTCCCGGGAGCGCGACGCACCGTCACCTGACAGGCTTGCGGGGTGCGAGGGGACGGGGACGGCTGGGTGCGCTGCGCGGCCGGCCACCGGCACTGGGGCCGCAACGGCGCGGCCGGCCTGCTGTTGCGGGACCGCTCCGGCGGCGCCGACCGGGTGGTGCTGCAGCACCGCGCGTTCTGGAGCCATCAGGGCGGCACCTGGGGTGTGCCGGGCGGCGCCCGGGACAGCGGGGAGTCGGCGGTCCAGGCCGCGCTGCGGGAGACCGGCGAGGAGGCCGCGATCCCGCCGGCGGCGGTCCGGCCGTACGGGCTGGTCTCCGACGACCACGGCGGCTGGGCGTACACGACCGTGGTCGGCGTGCCGCGCGTCCCGGTCGACCCGGAGCCGATCGGCGGGGAGAGCGAGGACGTCCGCTGGGTGCCGGTGGCCGAGGTCCCCGCGCGCGAGCTGCATCCCGGCTTCGCCGCGGCCTGGCCGGCGCTGAGCGCCGCGCCGGAGCCGTTCACCCTGGTGGTCGACGCGGCCAACGTGGTCGGCGCGCGCGGCCGCGGGGACGGCTGGTGGCGGGACCGGGCCGGCGCGACCGCCGGGCTGCTGGACGCGCTGGCCCCGCTGGCCGCCGGGCTGGCCCCGGCCGACCTGCCGCCGGGGGTGACGGCGGGCCCGCTGGACCTGCTGCTGCCCCGCGTCGTGGTGGTGGTCGAGGGCGCCGCCCGGGCCGTCACCGAGCAGGCGGCGCGTTGGCCGGTCGAGCTGGTGGCCGCGCCCGGCCCGGGGGATGACGCGGTGGTGGGCGCGGCGGCCGCGGCCGGCGGGCAGGTCGTCGTGGTGACCGCGGACCGGGGGCTGCGCGACCGGCTGAGCTCGGCGTACGTGGGGCCGTCCTGGCTGCTGGGACGGTTGGCCGGCGAGGCATGAACGACACCCGTCCCGGGAATGTCGCCGTCGGTGCCCGAATGACTACTGTGACCGGTCGGAGGTGATCGTGCGCGCACCGGAGCACGACCGGACCCTGCGCTCGATGCGGGACGCCGTGGAGCAGGAGCTGGCCGCCGCGGCGACCGGCGGCGCCCGGGCGGCGTTCGGCGTGGACGCGACCAGGGTGGCGCGCGGCCCCGGCGGCTGCCTCTACCGGGTCGACCCGCCGCCGGAGGCGTCGCTGGTGGAGGACGCGCCGGCCCGGCTCAGCGCGGGCGACCGGTCGGCCGACGGTCGGCTCGGCCCGGTCGCCGACGAGAGCTGCCTGGTGGAGACCGACCTGGACCTGGGCCCGCGGGTGCCCGCCGGCCGGCTGGTGGTGGACAACACCGGGCCGCTGCGCGGGCTGCGGGCCCGGCTGGACGCGCTGACCGGCACGCCGGACCCGCCGAGCTTCCGGTTCGACCAGGCGGAGCTGGTGCTCGGCTCGCCCGGCGGCAAGCTGCGCGACGGCATCGCCCGGGCCGCGGACTCCACCGCCGAGTGGACCCTGGACGACCGGGTCGGCGACGTGCTGCGCAGCGCCCTGCGGCAGCGCTGGTCCTCGGTGCAGTCCCCGCCCGGCACCGACTCCGGCACGCTGGTCGCCCGGCTGCTGGACCGGCTGCTCGGGCTGGAGGCGACGGTGCTGTTCGTCGCCCCGACCGGGCACGCGGTGGACCGCACGGTCGGCGCGCTGGGCGAGCGGCTGGCCCGCTCCGGCCGGTTGCGCTCCGGGCTGGTGCAGCGGGTCGGGCCGCTGGCCCCGGGCGCGGTCCGGGACCGGTACGGCCCCTTCGTCGAGGCCGCCACGATCGCCGCCGACCTGCGGGCCGGGGTGGACGCCAGGCTGGCCGACCTGGACCGGGTGGAGGGCCGGCTGCGGTACGACGAGCTGGACCGCCGGGCCGCCGAGCTGGACCGGGACGCCGCCGAGCTGGACGGCCAGCTGGCCCGCACCGTGGGCACGACGCTGGCCCGGCGCTCCCGCGGCGTCGACCCGGACACGCTGGTCATCCGCCGGCACGAGCTGCGCACCCAGGGCCGTACGGCCCGGCAGGACGCGGACCGGATCGCCGCCGAGCTGGCCGCCCTGGAGGGCCCGGTCCCGTCGGCCGAGGCGGTCCTGGGCACCGGCGGCACGCCGGCGGAGCAGCGCCGCCGGCTGGTCGCGGTGCGCCGGGAGCTGCGGGCGGCCCGGGAGGACATCGAGCCGGCGCTGCGGGCCCGCTGCCGGCTGGTCGCGGCGACCACCCGGGGGGCCTATCTGCGGGGGATGCCGCGGGCCAGCTTCGACGTGCTGGTGCTGGCCGGGCCGGCGCTGCCGCCGGAGGCGTACTACCTCGCCGGGCTGTCCACCCGCAGCGTGATCGCCATCGGCGACGCCGGGCCGGCCCGTCCGGAGCCGTACCCTCCGCAGCCGCGGCGCCGCCGCTGAGCTGCCGGCGGGGAATTCTGTCGGCCCCGGTGGCTAAGTTGTCCGGGTGACTGCAGAACGTGCCTACCTGCGCTTCCCCAGCGTCCGCGGCGACCAGGTCGCGCTCGTGGCCGAGGACGACGTGTGGCTGGCGCCCGCGGACGGCGGCCGCGCCTGGCGGCTGACCGCGGACTCGACCCCCGTCGCCGGCACCCGGCTGTCCCCGGACGGCGCCACGGTGGCGTTCACCAGCGTCCGCGACGGCGCCCCCGAGGTGCACGTGGTCCCGACGGCCGGCGGGCCGTCCCGGCGGCTGACCTTGTGGGGCGACGGGGTCACCCGGGTCGCCGGCTGGCTGCCGGACGGCCGGGTGGTGGCCAGCACGGCGGCCGGCGAGCCGTTCCGCAGCCGGGTGTGGTCCTGGGCGGTCCCGCTGGACGACTCGGCCGCCCCCGAGCGCCTGCCGTACGGCCCCTGCTACGCGGTCTCGACCGGCCCCGGCGGCACGACGGTGCTGGGCACCGACCAGCGCCGCGCCGGCGCCGTCTGGCACCGGTACGCGGGCGGCACCGCCGGCAAGATCTGGATCGGCTCGGACGGGGAGTTCCACCGGCTGCTGCCCGAGCTGACCTCCCAGCTGGAGGACCCGGACACCGTCGGTGACCGGGTGGTGTTCCTGTCCGACCACGAGGGCTGGGCCAACGTCTACTCGGTCCGGCCCGACGGCACCGACCTGCGCCGGCACAGCGACCACGGCGACGCCTACGCGCGGGCGCTGCGCACCGACGGGACCCGGCTGGTCTGGCAGGTCCGCGGGGACGTGTGGCTGCTGGACGGGCTGGACGCGGAGCCGCGGCGGCTGGACATCGAGCTGGCCGGGCCGCGCACCGGGCGGCAGCCGCGGCCGTTGGGCAGCAAGGACCGCATCGGTGACCTGGCCGCCGACCGCACCGGTCGGGCCAGCGCGGTGGAGGTGCTCGGCGGCCTGCACTGGCTGACCACCCGGGACGGCCCGGCGCCGGCGCTGGCCGACCAGCCGGGCGTCCGGGTCCGGCTGCCGCAGGTCCTCGGCGCGGGCACCGGGACCGGCCCGGCCGCGGCGACGACCGGCGTGGCCTGGATCACCGACGCCGAGGGCGACGACGCGATCGAGGTCGGCCCGGTCGACCGGAGCGCGCCGACCCGCCGGTTCGGCACCGGGCAGCTGGGCCGGGTGGTGGAGCTGGTCGCGTCCCCGGACGGCGCCACGCTGGCCGCGGCGGCGAGCGACGGCCGGGTGCTGCTGGCCGACGTGGCCGCCGGCTCCGTCCGCGAGCTGGTCCGCACCGGGCACGCCGACGCCTCCGGGCTGTGCTTCTCCCCCGACTCGGCCTGGCTGGCCTGGTCCCACCCGGGCGCCGAGGGGCTGCGGCAGATCCGCGCGGCCCGGGTCGCCGAGGGCGGCACGGTCGAGATCACCCCGCTGCGGTTCGTGGACAGCGACCCGGTGTTCACCCTGGACGGGCTGCACCTGGCGTTCCTGTCCACCCGGGCGCTCGACCCGGTCTACGACGAGTTCGTCTTCGACCTGTCCTTCCCGGGCGGCACCCGGCCGTACCTGGTCCCGCTGGCGGCGACCACGCCGTCCCCGTTCGACCCGGAGCCGGGCGGCCGGGACGAGGGCGGCGACGGCACGGACGGCGAGTCGGCGGACGCGGACGCGCCGCCGCAGCCGGTGACCGTGGAGACCGAGGCGATCGACCAGCGGGTGGTGCCGATGCCGGTGGCCACGGCCCGGTGCGGGTCCCTCACCGCGGTGCGCGGCGGCCTGGTCTGGACCGAGACGCCGCAGTCGGGGCAGCTGGGCGAGGACCGCGCGACCGCCGACAGCCCGCCGGTCCGGCCGAAGCTGGTCCGCTGGGACTTCGCCAAGCGCCGGGTGGCCACGCTGGTCGGCGAGCTGGACGGCTTCCGGGTGACCGGCGACGGCCGCAAGCTGCTGGTCCGTGACGGCGACGCGCTGCGGCTGGTCCCCTCGGACCGGCGGGTCGACCCCGACTCCGAGGGCGACCGGGACGCGATGGTGGACATCGACCTGCACCGGCTGCGCGGCGAGGTCGACCCGCCGGCCATGTGGCGGCAGATGTACGACGAGGCCGGCCGGCTCATGCGGGACCACTTCTGGATCGCCGACATGGCCGACGCCGACTGGTCCGGCGCCCTGGAGCGGTACCGACCGCTGCTGGACCGGATCGCCACCCGCGACGACCTGTCCGAGGTGCTGTGGGAGGTGGTCGGCGAGCTCGGCAGCTCACACGCGTACGAGATCCCGCCGCCGCGCCCGGTCGAGCCCGGCCGGGTGCTCGGGCACCTCGGCGCCGACCTGGCCCGGGACGGCGACCGGTGGACGGTGACCCGGGTGCTGCCGGGCGACTCCTCGGTCCGGGGCGCCCGGGCCCCGCTGTCCGCGCCCGGCGTGGCCGTCCGGGCCGGCGACGCGATCCTGGCCGTGGACGGCCGGCCGGTGGACCCGCGGCGGGGCCCGGCCCCGCTGCTGGCCGGCGCGGGCGCGGTGCCGGTCGAGCTGACCGTGCGCCCGGCCGGGTCGGCGGAGGACCGCTCGGTGGTGGTGGTGCCGCTGGAGGACGAGCGGCAGCTGCGCTACCAGGCGTGGGTCGCCGACCGGCGGGCCGCGGTGCACGAGGCGTCCGGCGGCCGGGTCGGCTACCTGCACATCCCGGACATGGTCGCCGCCGGCTGGACCGAGCTGCACCGCGACCTGATCCTCGAGGTCGCCCGGGACGGGCTGGTCGTCGACGTCCGCGACAACGCCGGCGGGCACGTGTCGGAGCTGGTGCTGGAGAAGCTGTCCCGCCGGGTCCGCGGCTGGGACACCACCCGGACCGGCCCGCCCACGACCTACCCGTCGAACTCGCCCCGCGGCCCGATGGTGGCGGTCACCAACCAGCACGCGGGCTCCGACGGCGACATGGTCACCGCCGGCTTCCGGCTCTACGGTCTGGGCCCGGTCGTCGGGATGCGGACCTGGGGCGGCGTCATCGGCATCGACGGCCGGTTCACGCTGGTCGACGGCACCGCGGTGACCCAGCCGCGGTACGCCATCTGGTTCGCCGGGGAGTACGGCTGGAACATCGAGAACCACGGCGTCGACCCGGACGTCGAGGTCGACATCGCCCCGCAGGACTGGGCGGCCGGCCGGGACCCGCAGCTGGACACGGCGGTCCGGCTGGTGCTGGAGGCGCTGGAGCGGGAGCCCGTCGCCCGGCCGCCGGACCCGGCCACCCGGCCGTCGCGGCGACCCCCGGTGCTGCCACCCCGGCGCTGACCACTGCCGGGCCTCCCATCCGGGCCGGTCGGAGGCCCGGCCCGGGTGGGACCGGGCCCGGCTCAGGACCGGGCCCGGCTCAGGACCCGCCCGGCCACGGGCACGGGTCGGTGACCGGACACGGGTTGGGCTTCTCCTCCGCCGACAGCGTCGGCAGGACCAGCACGAACAGGCTGCCGAGGATCGCCACCCCGCCGGAGACCCGACCCCAGCGCAGGGCGAGCCGGGACGGCTCGCGGCGCTCCCGGCGGAACCACCACCTCGGGTTCTCCACCTCGAACGCCGCCTGCGGCCGCACCAGCGAGAACACCCCCAGGGCGAACAGCAGCGGCGACACGATCCAGCGCCACTGCGCCGGGTCGCCGTCACCGAGCGCCCACAGCACCGCGGCCGCGTAGGTCGCGCCGTGCAGCCACCAGGCGGCGGTCACCCACCCCCGCCGGGTCTCCCCCCAGTAGCGGTCCTCGTCGGAGAGCCGGGTCGCGCCGGTCCGCGGCCGGTGGCGGAACCGGTCCCAGGGGTCAGGGGCGATGGGATCTGTCGGCACGGAGCGAAATTGTGACAGACCTGGCGTACCGGGCGGCGCGGACCCGCGCGGGCCGGCTCCCGGTTCCGGCCGCCGGCCCGGGTGCGAGGGGTCGGGGCTCCCGCGGGTGGGTAGGTTGCGCGGCAACTCGATCTCCCAGGAGGAACGCATGACCGCCCCGCCCCCGCCGCCGCAGGACCCGTACAGCTATCCGGGCGGCCACCCCGGCGGCCAGCCCCCGCGCCAGGGTGCCCAGATCTTCTCCATCATCGCGATCATCTGCGGCGTGCTGGCGATCCTGATCCTCCCGATCATCTTCGGCCCGATCGGCATCGCCCTGGCCCTCGTCGCCCGCAGCAAGCACGAGCCGCTGTGGAAGGTCGCGCTGGGTGTCGCCATCGCCGGCACGGTCCTCGGCTTCCTGCTCGGTGCGATCGTCCTGAGCAACAACTAGGTCTCCCCCGAGGGGCGGTCCGCGACGCGGGCCGCCCCTCGGCACGTCCGGTCCGGGTGGGCCGGTCCGTCCGGTGGGCCCGCTCAGCCCCGGACGCCGGCCCGATCTGCCCGGTCGGGCACGATTCGCCCGGATGAGTGCGCGCCGTGCGGGCGACCCCCTATCGTCCGTGCCGACCCCGCGCGGTGCGGGGCCCGTGGAGCAAGGGGTCCCGTCGTGCTCATCACCCTGGCCGTACTGGTGGCGCTGGTCGTGCTGCTGGTCGCGTTCCTGGTCCTGACGTACAACTCGCTGGTCCGCCGGCGGAACCAGGTCGACAATGCCTGGGGCCAGGTCGACGTGCAGCTGACCCGGCGGTACGAGCTGATCCCCAACCTGGTGGAAACGGTGCAGGGCTACGCCGGGCACGAGCACCGGACGCTGGGCGCGGTCACCCGGGCCCGCGCCGAGGCGCTGTCGGCGCAGGGCCCCGCGGCCCGGGCCGAGGCCGACGACCAGCTCACCGGCGCGTTGAAGAGCCTGTTCGCGGTGAGCGAGGCGTACCCGGACCTCAAGGCCAGTGCCAACTTCCGGCAGCTGCAGGACGAGCTGGCGAACACCGAGGACCGCGCCGCGTACGCCCGGCAGTACTACAACGACGCTGTGCTGTCCTACAACAACTCCGTGCACACCATCCCGACCGTGCTGGTGGCCGGTGCGATGGGCTTCCGCGGCCGCGAGTTCTTCCGGGCCGAGGGCGCCGCCCAGGGCCCCGTCACCGTCCGCTTCTGAGCCCGCCGTGCGCGGGGAGTTCCTCGACGTCCCGGTGTGGGCGCTGCTGGTCCTGGCGGGCGCGGCCGGGGCGTGGCTGCTGGTGGTCGCCGGCCTGACCGCGGCGACCCGGCCCCGCCCGGTGCCGGCCGGGCCGGCGACGCTCGACCTCGGTCCCGAGCCGCCGGCGATCGTCAACCTGCTCACCGGCGGCTGGCGGATGACCGAGGACGCGCTGTCGGCGACCCTGCTGGACCTGGCCGCCCGCGACCTCTTCGACCTGGTCCAGCAGGGTCCCGAGCCCGAGCGGACGATCGTGCGGATCCGCGCGGCGGCACCGCCGGACCTGCTGCCGTACGAGCGGCGGGTGTACGACCGGGTGGCCGGGCTGGCCGCCGGCGGGGTGGTGCCGGTGGCCGCGCTGGCCCAGGGCAACTCGGCCCAGGCCGGCCGGTGGTGGGCCGGGTTCCGCCGCCAGGTGATCGTGGACGCCCAGCGCCGCGGGCTGTCCCGCAACCGGTGGGGCGCCGGCGCCAAGTCGCTGGTCTCGGCGGCGTCGACGGTGCCGGCGGCCGCGGTGGCACTGGTGGCCGGGTACGCCGCCGACGACGCCGAACCGGTGCTCGGCGCGGCGATCCTCAGCTGGGCCGGGCTGACGGCGTACGTGGCCTCCCGCAACCGGCAGCGGGACACCCCGGCCGGCCGCGAGGTCGCCGCCCGCTGGCTCGGCGTGCGCGACCACCTCGGCCGCAACGAGGTCTTCGACACGCTGCCGCCGGCCGCGGTCGCGATCTGGGACCGCTACCTGGGCCACGGCGCAGCGGCCGGGGTCGCCGGCACCGCGAGCCGGGTGCTGGCCTTCGGCGCCCAGGACGAGCGGCTGGCCTGGTCGGCGTACGGCGGGAACTGGCACCGGGTGCGGGTCCGCTATCCCGGCTTCCGGGTCGCGGAGGGCCGGCACCCGGCCGTCGCCACGCTGGTCGGCCTGGCCGCGGTCGCCTTCGGCTGGTACGGCACCCGGGCCGTGCTCGCCGTCCGCGACGGGATCCGCGACCGGGGTCTGGGCCTGCCCGAGCAGACCCTGGACGTCCTGGACGGCCAGTGGACCCAGCTCGGCCTGCTGGTCGTGGCCGGCGGGTTCGCCGCCGTCGGCGGCTGGGGCGGCTGGGTGGTCGTCCGCGCGGTGCTCGACCTCGGCTCCCGGCGCACGTTCGAGGCCGAGGTGCTGCGGGTCCGGCTCGTGCGCGACGACGAGGGCCGGGTCACCGAGCACCAGGTCGCGCTGGACGACGGCCGGTCCGAGCGCACCCGGGCCTGGGCGGTCCCCACCCGGCGGTGGCCCGGCGTGTCCGACCGGGACGTGGTGAGCGTGACGGTCGGCCCCCGGTTGCACCACGTGTACGCGCTGACGGTGGTCCGGCGCGGCCCGGCCGTCGCGATCGACGACCCCGCGGCCGGGCTGGACAGCCAGGTCGTCGAGGAGCTCGCCCCGCCGCGCGTCGCCGGCGCCGGCCGTGACCCGGTGCCCAGCGCCGGCGGGGTGGCCGGCGGACTTGTCGGCGGACTTGTCGGCGGGCCGGCCGGCGGACTTGTCGGCGGACTTGTCGGCGGGCCGGCCGGCGGGCTTGTCGGCGGGGTGGACCCGGCGGCGCTGTTCAGCCCGGCCGAGGTGGGCGCCGCGCTCGGCACCCCGGTCAACCCGGCCGGTGCCGTCGAGGGCGGGTCCGTGTTCGGGGTGCTCGGCATGCGGATGGTCGAGTTCACCGCGGTCGGCGGGCCGGCGCGGGTGCTGGTCCAGGTCACGACCGGCCGGATGGCCGGCGCTGTCGGCGCTGTCGGCGCCGGCATCGGTGAGCCGCTGCCCGGGGGCGGGACGCTGCGGGACGGCTCGGTGGTGCTGCGCGGCCCGGACGCGGTGGTCGGCGTGCACGTGCGGCACGCGCCGCCCGCGGTCACCGAGCAGGCCCTGAGCCGGCTGGCCGCCCTGGCCGCCGAACGCCTCACCCGCCAGCCGGCCTGACCGCCGCACCGGGACGCGACCGGGCCACCCGGCGGCGCGGCGGCTCAGGGGGCGGGCGGCTCAGGGGGCGGGCGGCTCAGGGGGCGGGCGGCTCAGGGGGCGGGCGGAGCATCGGCGGGGTGAGCTGCGTGGCCGGGCCGCGCCGGTGGAGCTGCGCCGGCCGCCCCCGGCCGCCCTCCGACCACCGCCCCGTCGGCTCCAGGAACCCGGTGGACCCGGTCACCTTCCGGTGGAAGTTCCGCGGGTCCAGCGGGATCCCCCACACCGACTCGTACACCGCCCGCAGGTCCCCGATCGTGAACTCGGCCGGGCAGAACTCCGCCGCCAGCGGCGTGTACTCCAGCTTCGCCCGGGCCCGCTCCACCCCGTCGGCCAGGATCCGCCCGTGGTCGAAGGCCAGCGCGCCGACCGGCACCCGGGCCCACCGGGCGTCCGCCGCGTCCCCGCCGGCCCGGGGCACCGGCAGGTCCGGCGCCAGCACGAGGTACGCGACGCTCACCACCCGCATGCGCGGGTCGCGGTCGGGCGCACCGTACGTGGCCAGCTGCTCCAGGTGCGCCGACCCGGCGGGCAACCCGGTCTCCTCGGCCAGCTCCCGCACCGCCGCCGCCGGCAGGTCCTCCGCCGGCCGGACGAAGCCGCCCGGCAGCGCCCACCGCCCGGCGTACGGCGGCTCGGCCCGGCGGATCAGCAGCGCCTGCAGGGCTCCGTCCCGGACCGTCAGCACCACCAGGTCGACGGTCACCGCGAAGGGCGGGAACTCCGGCATGCCGCACACCATATCTCGTCATCTTGACGAGAACTAGCGGTCCTGCTTTTATCGTCACGACGACGAGAAAGTGAGGCCCTGTCATGGCCGACATCACCACCCGCCCGCTGGTCCGGCACCTGCGCACCGGCCCCACCAGCTACGTGCTGCACCTGCGCCGCGGCCGGCCGGCCCATGCCGGCACCGGTGCGGCGTTCTGGTTCCGGCCGCTGACCGCCGCGATCAGCGAGCTGCCGGTGGACGACCGGGAGCTGCCGCTGGCCGTCCGGGCCCGGACCCGGGACGCCCAGGAGGTCTCCGTGCAGGGCACGCTGACGTTCCGGATCACCGACCCGGCGCTGGCCGCCACCCGGCTCGACTTCGGCGTCGACCTGCGGACCGGCCGCTGGCGCAACGCGCCGCTGGAGCAGCTCGGCTCCCTGCTCGGCGAGCTGGCCGCGCAGCACGCGCTGGACGTGCTGGCCCCGCTCGGCCTGGAGGAGGCGCTGACCGGCGGCATCGGCCTGGTCCGCGCGGCGGTCACCGGCCGGCTGGCGACCGAGACCCGGCTGGCCGACCTGGGGGTGACCGTGGTCGGCGTCCGGGTGCTGGCGATCCGGCCGGAGCCGGAGCTGGAGCGGGCGCTGCAGACGCCGAGCCGGGAGCGGGTCCAGCAGGAGGCGGACCGGGCCACGTACGAGCGGCGCGCGATGGCGGTGCAGCGCGAGCGGGCCATCGCCGAGAACGAGCTGCAGAACCAGATCGAGCTGGCCACCCGGGAGCAGCGGCTGGTCGAGCGGCGCGGCGCGAACGAGCGCCGCCGGGCCGAGGAGGCCGCCGCGGCCGGCCGGATCGGCACCGCCGCGGAGTCCGAGCGGCGGACCGCGCTGGCCGAGGCGGAGGCGACGGCCACCCGCGCGCTGGGCGGCGCCACCGCGGCGGCCGAGGAGGCCCGGATGGCGGTCTACCGCGACCTCGACCCGGCGGTGCTGCTGGCCCTGGCCGCGCGGGAGCTGGCCGGCAACCTGCCCGCGATCGAGAACCTGACCCTGACCCCGGACGTCCTCACCGGCGCCCTGGCCCGGCTGACCGGCCGCGGCCCGGGCGACGGCCCGGACCGGCGGCAGCCGGTCCCCGGGGAGCGGCGGTGAGCCTGGCCCCGCGGGCGGTGGTGGTCTCCCGGCGTACCGAGCTGGCCGAGCTGCTCGCCCGGCACGGCAGCCGGGGCCAGGTCGAGTTCTTCCTCCGCACCCGCGGGCGGACCCTGGCCGAGGTGGACGACCGGGCCGCCGTGCAGGCCGCGGCGCTGACCGAGGTGGCCGCGGCCGTCCCGGCCGACTGGCGCCGCGGCTCGGTCGAGCGCTCGGAGCTGGACACCTTCCTGTTCACCCCGGAGGACGTGGTGATCGCGGTGGGCCAGGACGGGCTGGTCGCGAACCTGGCCGGCTACCTCGACGGGCAGCCGGTGATCGGGGTCGACCCGGAGCCGGGCCGCAATCCCGGCCTGCTGGTGCCGCACCGCGCCGCCGACCTGCCCCGGCTGCTGGCCGGCGCCCCGACCGAGGCCCGGACGATGGTCGAGGTCGTCGCCGACGACGGCCGGCGGCTGCTCGCGCTGAACGAGGTGTTCGTCGGGCACCCGTCGCACCAGTCCGCCCGCTACCGGCTGCGCGCCGCCACCGGCACCGAGCGGCAGTCCTCCTCCGGCGTCATCGTGAGCACCGGCACCGGCGCGACCGGCTGGTGCCGGTCGATCTGGCAGTCCACCGGGTCGGCGCTGGCGCTGCCGGCACCGACCGAGCGGCGGCTGGCCTGGTTCGTCCGGGAGGCGTGGCCCTCCCCCGCCACCGGGACCGCGCTGGTGGAGGGTCTGCTCGCCGAGGGGGACGCGGTCGAGCTGACGGCGGAGACCGACGGGCTGGTGGCGTTCGGGGACGGCATGGAGCGGGACCGGCTCACGCTGTCCTGGGGCCAGCGGCTGAGCGTCCGGCTGGCCGACCGCACCCTGCGTACGGTCCGGTCCACGACCGACCGGCCCACAGCCGGCCGGTCCACGACCAACCGGTCCACGGCCGACCGGGGCCGGCCGCGGACCGCGCTTGGACCTCGCCGGTGACGGCGGTCGCGCCGCCGTCCGCGTCCCGCGCGGGAGTAACGACGTCGCTCCCCCACGGAACCGGACGTCCCATCCTCTCCGCGCGGCGCCCATGGACGGAGCCGATCCGGGGAAGGACTCGGGTATGCCTCGGCCTCCGATCGACCCCGTCGTGTGGCAGCCGCCGGCAGCGCCGGCCCGGGCCCGGCAGCGGCGCAGCGCGGTGCCGCTGCCCTCGCTGCGCCTGCTCGACGTCCTGGGCACCGGCCCGGAGGACGTCCTGGTCGACCCGGCCGGCAACGTGCTGACGGGGGTGGCCGACGGCCGGGTGCTGCGGCTGTCCCCGGACGGCCGGCTGGTCGAGGTGCTGGCCGACACCGGCGGGCGACCGCTCGGCCTGGAGTGGCTGCCGGACGGCTCGCTGCTGGTCTGCGACGCCCGCCGCGGCCTGCTCTCGGTGGACCCGGCGACCGGCAGGGTGGTGACGCTGGTGTCCGGACTGACGTTCTGCAACAACGCGGCGGTGGCCCCGGACGGGACGGTCTACTTCACCGACTCCACCGGCAGGATCGGCATCGACCACTGGCAGGGCGAGTTGCTGCAGCACTCCGGCACCGGCCGGCTGCTCCGCCGCGGACTCGCCGCGGAGACGACCGTGCTGCTGGAGGGCCTGCAGTTCGCGAACGGGGTGGCGCTCGCCCCGGACGGGACCTCGGTGGTCGTCGCGGAGACCGGCGCCTACCGGCTCACCCGCTGGTCCCTGACCGACAGGACCGAGGACGTCCTGGTGGACAACCTGCCGGGTTTCCCGGACAACATCTCCACCGGCAGCGACGGGCTGATCTGGGTCGCGATGGGCAGCCCGCGCGACCGGTCGCTGGACCGGATGCTGCCGCTGCCCCCGATCCTGCGGAAGACGGTCTGGAGGCTGCCGGCGCGCTTCCTGCCCTCGCCGCAGCACACCGTCTGGGTCCAGGCGTACGGGTTCGACGGCGAGCTGGTGCACGACTTCCAGGCCCCGGGCGACCGGTTCGGCTTCGTCACCGGCGTCCGCGAGGTCGCCGGCACCGTCTACCTGGGCAGCCTCATCGGCACCTGCGTCGCCGCCTTCGACCTCTGACGCCCGCCGCCCGGCCGCCCGCCCGCCGGCGGGGGCCGTCCCGCGTCCCGGCACCGTCCCTACCTCTGCTGGTCCGCCCGGCCGCGCACCTCGTCGGCCGGGTAGCGCAGGTGGGCGGCGGCCAGCTTCGCCGTCGCCGCCCGGCCGAGGTCGATGTCGAGCACGTCGGCGAGCAGCACGAGGTAGAGCAGGACGTCGGACATCTCCTCGCCCAGCCGGGTCCGCAGCGTCCCGTCCCGGGCCAGCTCGCGGACCTCCTCGGCCGGCAGCCACTGGAGCAGCTCGGCCAGCTCCCCCACCTCGCCCACCAGGGCGAGCAGCACCGACTTCGGATCGTGGAACGCCGACCAGTCGCGCTCCTCGACGAAGGCCCGCATCGCCTCCCGCAGCTCCCCCAGGTCGGT
Organism: uncultured Mycobacteriales bacterium; assembly: GCA_902805565.1. GTDB lineage: Bacteria > Actinomycetota > Actinomycetes > Mycobacteriales > CADCTP01 > CADCTP01. The sequence goes on along the minus strand of CADCTP010000279.1, from coordinate 784 downwards.
CACCGCACTCCCTCCAGGCTCCGGTGCATGATGTGCAGGCCGACCGGGCCGTGCACGGGATGGTTGAAGGCCGCGGGCACGGTGCCGACGACGGCGAAGCCGAGCGAGCGCCACAGCGCAACGGCCCCGGTGTTGGTCTCCACCACCGCGTTGAACTGCATGGCGCGGTAGCCCTCGGCCGCCGCTGCCCGCAGCACGTGCCGGCCGAGCGACCGACCGATGCCGCGCCCCCCGCACGCCGGGTCGACGACGAAGCCGGCGTTGGCGACGTGCGCACCGGGACCGCGCTGGTTGGGGTGCCGCTCCGCCGCCCCCACCACGCGGCCGCCGGCATCGACGGCGACCACCGTGCGGCCCGGCGGCGTCCGCAGCCAGCCGGCCCGGACGACCTCCTCGGCCTCGTCCCGCTCCCAGCACAGCGTCTCGCCGGTGGCGATCACCACCCGCAGGAACGACCAGATCGCCGGCCAGTCCTCCGCGCTCGCGTCCCGGATCAGCACGGCCGGCACCGTTCCTTCGGTAGCGTGCCGGCATGCGCTTCCGCGGCATGGCGGCGTTCGCCCGGCTGTCCTACAGTCGCCGGCGGGCGCACGTCCTCGCGGTCGAGGGCGCGAAGGAGGCGGAGACCCGGCAGCGGCGGGTGGCCGACACCGTGCGCGAGCTGCGCGGCTGAGGAGGGCGCCGCCCGGGCCGCGGTCCGGCGCCCGGGCACCGCCGCGGCCGACTCGCGCACCGGCCGGGCAGCCCTGTCCCGCCCGGACACCCGGGTCCGCGACGGCTCACC